>DATAOO010000001.1:0-7892 GCA_036265695.1 Pseudonocardia sp.
CGTTCCTGCCACGCCGGGGCGGGAAACATGCGCGGCGCCGTGGAAATGGTGCGGGGCGGCTCGGCCCGTACGACCTGAGGCGCCGTCACCGCTCCGCCGATCGCGGTGCCGAAGTCGAACGACGGGTTCGCCGCGGTCGACGGCGACGGCCGACTGGTGACCCGCGACTCGCAGGCCTCCGCGCTGGAGTTCTGAGACCCGCGCACCAACCGCCCGGCGGGCCGCCTCGCCGCGCCGGAGCTCGGTAGGGCCATCACGGTCGGGTGGCGCAAGGGAGCGATCCAGATCGACCGGACCGACGACTTCGTCGAACTCCTCCTCGACGCGGAGAGCTGGCGCGCCCACCTGTGCCAGGCGCAGAACCGTCCGTTCTCCGACGCCGAGCGCGCGCTCCTGCCGCCCGGCTCGGACGGGGAACCGCCCTGCCGATAGGCCCCAACCTTGTCGGGCCCGCGCAGTCCACACCACTGAGCGACGCGTGAGGAGGATTGACGGCCGCGCCCGGCGGGTACCCGAGACACCGTCGCCGCAGCCCAGGGTGACGGACTTGGTCAGGCGTCGATACCCGGAGTCCTGTTTCATGCCATCGTTGATCGACGACCCGTGGGTGGCCGCCCAGTGGGACGATCGTCTGCACATCGCACCAGGTCCGGCGGGATGCATCGCGCTTCTGTCGCTGGCCGGGGACATCGACGCGCTCACGCTGCCCCTCCTCTGCACGGCCCTCGTCACCGCGTTGGGGAGACGGCCTGCTCATCTCGTCGTCGACCTGCCCGAGATCCGCTACTGCGGCGTGCGCGGCTTCGTCCTCCTCGCTGCTACGGCGCGGGCGAGCGCTGCGATCGGGATCGGCTACGCCGTCAGCGGTGTGGGTTCGCACCTCGAGCGGGCGGCCCGGCGGATCTGGTCGGATCAACGACTCGTCTGCTACCCCACCGCCGCGGCTGCGGTCGCGGCCATCTGCGAACAGCCGCTCGCACCACCGCCGGTCGACCGCATGTCGTCGTCGGCCTCGAGCGCGCCGCGCTGATCGCCCACCTCCGCCCACCGCGCGGGGGTTCTGCGCCAGGGCCTACACCGGCAGGACGCGGTCGATGAACGCCACGACCTGCTGCTGGGTGCGGGGCAGCAGTTGGATGCCGTGGTCCGACACGGGGAACAGCAGGACCTGCTCGTCGCCCGGGTGCAGCTCGGCCATCCGCCGTGTGACGCCGCCGGGCGCGTAGATGTCGTTCTCGGTGTCGACGAGCAGCACGGGGCCGGGGCGGGCGGGCGGCGGGGGCGGTGGATCGGGCGCGGCCGCGCAGCCTGCCACGAGGGCGACCGCCAGCAGCAGGATCCGGGCGCTCACGGCGCCAGCCCCGCGGTCAGCAGCGGCCACGCCCGGTGGAGCTCCCGCTGCCAGTAGACCCAGTTGTGCGTGCCCGCCCCGTAGAGGTCGACGGTTGCCTCGGTTCCGACGGCCTTCAGGTGCTCCACGAACGCCCGGGTCTGCGCGCCGATGGAGACTTCGATGCTGTCGGTCGTGGCGCCCGCCGCGTCGAGCGGGCCCGGCCTGCCGTCGCCCGCCGCAACGAACACGCGCGTGCCGTGGAGGTCGGCCGCGAGGTCGTAGGGGTTGTGGCGGGCCCAGTTCGCGGCGTCGCGGACGGGATCGCCCCACAGCGCGTCCGGGTCGGCGCCGGTCTCCTGCCGCACGAGGCCGCGGTAGCTCTGGACGACCTCGGGCGACAGCCGCGTGTGGACGATGCCGCTGATCGAGGCGGCCGCGGTGAACCGGCCTGCGTGGCGGGCCGCGTAGCCGAGAGCGCCGAGACCGCCCATCGAGACACCGGCCACGGCCTGCCGGTCACCCGCCCGGTAGGACGCGGCGAGCAGTGCCGGGAGCTCCCCGGTGTGGAAGGTCTCCCACTTCGGGCCGTCGAGCCAGTCGGTGTAGAACCCGGCGCTGCCGCCTTCCGGCATCACGACGAGCACGTCGGCGTCGCGGCTGAGCGCCTCGATGTCGGTGGAGCGGGTCCAGCTCAGGTAGTCGTCGCAGCACCCGTGGAGCAGGAAGAGCAACGGCCAGCGGCGGGCGGGCTCGGCGTCGAAGCGGACCGGCAGCAGCAGGCGGACGTTCACCGCCTTGCCGAGCGCGGGCGAGGAGACCGTGAGGTCCCAGGTGCGGCCCTGCACCTGACGGGCGCCGAGGATGTGCGCGGCCTCCGGCGGCGGGGCGGGCGGCGGCGCGGGCGGCGCTGCGCCGCACCCCGCCACCAGCCCGATGAGGATGAGCCCCGCCGCCAGAACCCCCCGTCCGCCGCGCACGGCCGGACCATCGCACACGCCACGGAGCCGCGGTCAACTTCCGGCGCGGTTGCTACTTTCGCGTCGTGCTGATCGCCTCGCTCAACGCGTGGGGCGGCGCGATGTACGCCGACCTCGGCCGATGGCTGAGGAACTCCGCGTTCGACGTGGTCTGCCTGCAGGAGGTCACCTCCACGCCCGGTCTGACCGGCTGGACGACCTTCGCCGACGGCGAGCGCACGCTGCCGCAGCGGGCGAGCCTCCTCGCGGACGTCCGGGCGCTGCTGCCCCGCCACCAACCGCTGTTCGTCACGAGCGACTCCGGGCCCGTGATCGACGACGGCGGCAGCCGCCATCGGCAGGCGTTCGGGCTGGGCACGTTCGTCGCCGACCACGTCATGCTCATCGACGCGCGGACGTCGCACGTGCACGGCACGTTCACCGAGCACGACGAGTGGCCGCGCGACGACCGCCCACGCACGGCCGTGGCGCTGCGGCTCGTGGAGCCGGGATCCCGGCGCGCCGTCACGGTCGTCCACCTCCACGGCCTGCGCGACCGCCGCGGCAAGGTCGACACACCCGAGCGGCGTGCGCAGGCCGAGCGGATCGCCCACCTCGTCCAGGTCGTCCGCGAACCCGACGACCTGGTCGTCGTCTGCGGCGACCTCAACCTGCTGCCCGACAGCCAGACCTTCGCCCGGCTCGCCGCCATCGGCCTCGTCGACCTCGTCGGAACGGCCGACACACGCACGTCGCGGTACCCGAAACCCGTGCGGAACGCCTCTTACCTCCTGGTGTCCGACCCGGCCGCGGTCAGGGGATTCGACATCCTCACCGAGCCGGAGGTGTCCGACCACCGCGCCATGGTGCTGGAGATCTGACGCCACGCCCCGGGTGGTTTTCCCTACCCCCGCAGGAGGGTTGTCCGCACGGAGGTGTGGGGCCTGCTCGGTCGAACGGATCGCTCCTCGAGCGGATCGTTCTCGGCAATGCAGGAGAGGTTCCGGCACACCGAAAGGGGTGGGCGACATGAGAACAGCGGTTCTCCCCCAGCTGAGCAACCGGGACCGTGCCGTGCTCCGGGCGATCGCCGCGGAGCGCTGCACGGTCGCCGACGACACCGGACACGCGCTGGCCGTCGACGGCCTCTGCTTCTGCGATCAGTTCGCGGGCCCCAGGCTGGTGGACGCCGGGCTCGTCACGGTCGCCGGTCCGGCGTGCCGACCGCGGCTCACCGACGCGGGCCGTTCGGTCCTCGCCGCCGCGTGACGGGACGGCATGCCGAGGAGAGCGTCGTCGGGTAAGACAGAGCGATGAGGTTCGGAGTCGCCACGTTCATCACCGACGACGGCATCAGGCCCGACGTGCTGGGCCGCGCCCTCGAAGAGCGCGGGTTCGACTCGCTGTTCATCGCCGAGCACTCCCACATCCCGGTCAACCGGGAGTCGCCGTGGCCCGAAGGCGGCGAGCTGCCGCGGCGCTACTACCGGACGCTGGACCCGTTCGTCGCGTTGACCACGGTCGCCGCAGTGACCACACGGCTGGTGCTCGGCACCGGGATCGCGCTGCTGCCGCAGCGCGACGTCATCCACACCGCGAAGCAGGTCGCCAGCCTCGACGTGGTCTCCGACGGGCGGTTCGCGTTCGGCGTCGGCGTCGGCTGGAACCGCGAGGAGATGCGCAACCACGGCACCGACCCCGCCACCCGAGGCGCGCTGATCGACGACCAGTTGGCGGCGTTGAAGCAGATCTGGACCACCGAGAAGGCCGAGTACCACGGCGAGCACGTCGACTTCGACCCGATCTACCTCTGGCCGAAGCCGGTGCAGCAGCCGCACCCGCCGATCTACCTCGGCGGCGAGAGCAAGGCGGCGCTGCGGCGGCTGGCCACCTACGGCGACGCGTGGCTGCCCCGCGCGCACACGCCGCCCGAGGAGATCCGGCGGGTGCGGCGGTGGTTGGCCGATCAAGGTCGGGACGGCGTCCCGTTCACCGTGTTCGCGGCGGGCACCGACGAGAAGCAGCTGGCGGGCTACGTCGAGGCGGGCGTCGACGAGATCACCCTGATGCTCGACACCCTCCCCGAGGCCGAGACGCTGCGCTCCCTCGACGAGCTGGCCGCCGTCGCGTCCGCCCGTCGCTGACCCCGCGCCCGGTCAGAACGTGGCGATCGGGTTCACCGGGCTGCCGGACGTGCCCGCGAAGCGGACCGGCGCGACGGCGAGCTGGAAGTCCCACTGGCCGAGCTCGACAGCCGTCGCCGCGCACGCCTCCAGGTCGCAGTTGTCGAGCAGCCACAGCCCCATCGCGACGAGGCTCACGGCGTGCACCGGCATCAGCACCTCGTCGTACCCCGAGGGCTGCACGTCCTGCGGGGTGTCCGCGCCGATCAGCGCGACCTCCCGCTCGTGCAGCCACGGCAGGCAGGACGCGTGCCAACCGGCCTGCTCGAAGCCCGTCGCCGCACCGCCCTCGTGCCGGACGCGGCCGTAACCCGTCCGCAGCAGAACAGCGTCGCCGGATCGGACCCGCACGCCCTGGCGACGCTCGGCCTCCTCCAGGTCGGCGGGGAACACGCCCTGCCCCGGTTCCAACGACGACACCTCGCGAGCCCGCGCCACGTCCAGCAGGACACCGCGCGTGACGATCCCGTTCGCCGCCGCCGTGACCGCCGCCCACGCCGACCCCGTCGTCGCGTCGACCAGCTCGTGCGACCGCCCGTTGTACATCGCGCCGTCCCAGAAGACGTGGCACGGCGAGTCGAGGTGGGTGGTCGTGTTGCCGTGGAAGACGAAGCCGAGCTGCTCGTTGGAGAAGCCCCACCGGCGGTCGTGGCGGAACGCGGCAGGCATGTTCTCGGCGCCTGGCATGTCGGCCGCGCACGGGCACGTCGTGGTCGACCGCTCCATGCCCTCCGGCACGCCGACCTCCCAGGCGCACGACACGCTCCTGCCGTGGCGCACCGCCCGCGCCGCTGTCAACCGGACGTCGTCGGTGACGTGGTTCAGCGTGCCGAGCTCGTCGTCCTCGCCCCACCGACCCCAGTTCGACAGCGTGTCGAAGTACCCGAGCACGTCGTTCCCCGTGGGCATCGGCCGCTCCCCCGTCATCCCGGCATCGTCTCCTCCCGGCCCGACGGGCCGGCCGTCGGGCCCACCCCGTTGACAAACCGGACCGCGGTCCGGAACACTCGGAACCAAGCGGACCGCAGTCCGTTATACGTAGGAGGGGATCTGATGCCGATCGCCACGAGCGCGGGCCTCGAGCTCGTCGCCCGCTACGGCGCTCCCGAGCGGTGGCTGGCCGTGCTGGTCACGCTCCGGCCGGACGGCGAGCCGAGCACGAGCGTCGTCAACGCCGGAATCCTGGCGCACCCGGTCACCGGCCGGGAGGTCGTCGCGTTCGTCGCCCGCGGCCGCACCGCCAAGCTCGCCAACCTGCGCCGACGGCCGCGCGCGACGCTCGTCTTCCGCGCGGGCTGGGAGTGGGTCGCCGTCACCGGGCCCGTCGAGCTGGCGGGCCCGGATGACGATCTCCCCGGCCTCGCCGCCGACGCCGTGCCCCCGTTGCTCCGCGACGTGTTCCACGCGGCGGGCGGCGCCCACGACGACCTCGACGCCTACGACCGCGCCATGGCCACCGAACGGCGCACCGCCGTGCTGATCCGGCCCGAGCGCTTCGCCACCAACCCGCCCGGCACCGAACACCAGGAGCACCCATGACCACCCAGGCCCCGCCGGTCACGCCCGGCACCGTGCAGGTCTGGAGCGACCTGCTCTGCCCCTTCGCCCACCTGGCGCTGCACCGGTTGCGGCAGGCACGCGAACGCCTCGGCGTGCCCGTGGCCGTCGAACACCGCACGTTCGCGCTCGAGCTGTTCAACGGGCCGCACCCGCGTCGGGGCACCGACACCGAGGCCGTCGGCGTCGGGCAGGTCGCGCCCGAGCTCGACTGGCGCGTGTGGGCCGCGCCCGACGACCGCTACCCCCACACCGTCCTGCTCGCCGCCGAGGCCGTGCACGCCGCGCAGGCCCAGTCCCTGGCCGCGGGCGAGGCGTTCGACCTCGCCCTGCGCCGCGCCTTCTGGACGCAGTCGCGCAGCATCGCCCATCGCGCCGTCATCCTCGAGGTCGCCGCCGAGGTCCGCGACGCGGGGACCGCGCTCGACGTCGCGACGCTCACCGAGGCGCTCGACACCGGCGCGCACCGCCGCGACGTCCTGGCCGACCACGCCGTCGCGCAGACCGACGCCATCCCCGGCAGCCCGACCCTCCGGCTGGCCGACGGCACCGCGTTCAGCAACCCGGGCACCACCGTCGAGTGGGCCGGTCCGTGGGCCGCGGGCTACCCGGTGATCACCAGCCACGACCCGGAAGCGCTCGCCGACATCGTCCGCGCCGCCGCGCCGGTGGCCGTGGGAACGTGATGCCCGGCGCAACGGCGGGCCACGACGTGGTGCTGCACCGCGTCGTCGTCGGCGCGCTCGCGACGAACTGCTGGCTCGTGCACGCGACGGGCGACCGCGCGACGCTGCTCGTCGACCCGGGCGACGAGCCCCGGCGCATCCTCGACGCCGTCGCGCACGCGTCGGGCGCTCTCGACGTCGTCGCCGTCGTCCTCACACACGCCCATTTCGACCACGTCCTCGCCGTCCCGGCGGTCGCCGCGGCGCTCGGCGCGCCCGTGTTCGCCCACCCGGCCGACGCCCCGGTGTGGCCCGGCGAGCTGGAGCACCTGCGCCGCCGCGGCCACTGGGACGCGGGCACGGCCACCGCCGACCTGCTGGGCGGCGACGCCCTCACCCCGCCCCCCGGCTGGCAGCCCTGGGACGGGACCACCGAACCCGTGACCGACGGGCACGAGATCCGGCTCGGACCGCTGACCGCGACCCTGCTCCACACCCCGGGGCACACCCCCGGCGGGCTGAGCGTCGCGGTCGGCGCACACCTGCTCACCGGCGACACGCTCTTCCCCGGCGGCCCCGGGCTCACCGGCCCGCGGTGGCCGAGCTCCGACTTCGCCACGATCATGCGCAGCGTCGATCGGCTGATGACCTGGCCGGACGACACGGCCGTCCACCCGGGCCACGGATCCGACACCACCATCGGCGCCGAACGCCCCCAGGTGCCGTCCTGGCGGGCCCGCGGCTGGTGACCCGAGGTGCACGATCTGGCGCTCGCCGGTGCGCGCAGTGGCTGCCGGGCGCGGTCCCGTCCGCCTACAGTCCTCCACGGACCCGGACGAGGAGGTGGCGGATGAGCTCGCGTCGACCGCCGCCGTCCGAGCGAACGGCGCGGCATCTCGTCGCCGCCGGTGAGGCGGGCGACAGCGCCCGGTTCGCCGCCCTCGTCGCTCCGACGTTCGCGCCGGTGCGGGTCCGGCCGTTGGTCGACGGGACGTTCCGCAGCTCGGTGCGCAGTGCCGCCGCGGGCGACGTGCGGGTCTCGGTGGTGGGCGGCAGTCCCTGCGTCGTCACCCGGGACGCCGGCCTGATCCACCCCACCGATCCGGCGTTCCTGAGCGTCACGTTGCAGCGGACCGGACGCGCCACGGTCGCGCAGGACGGGCGGCACTGCCTGCTCGGCCCCGGCGACCTGGTCAAC
>DATAOO010000002.1:0-7145 GCA_036265695.1 Pseudonocardia sp.
ACCGAGCCCCGCGGTCGCGGCGGCGACCGCGGCCTTGCGTCCCGCGATGCCCAGGTCCATCAGCCGACCTCCACGTCTTGGATGCCGATCGCCCCACCCGGGCCGATCACGTCGTCCGCCCGGCGACGCCGCCGAGGATCCGGTAGCTCGGATCGTGCGGAGCCTGCCCGCCGCGCGCGAAGGCCTCCAGACCGCCCCACTCGGGGGCGACGACCTCGCACAGGCTCCAGTCGTGGACGACCACCCGCTCGCTGGTCGCCGCGATCGACCGCACGGCAATAGCGCTCGAGGACGGCCCGGATCTCGTGGCGGTCGGAAAGCTCGCGCACGTCCACGCGTCACCGGAGCCTTCGGTCACGGAGTCGGGCTTCTTCGCGGCGATCGTCGGCGCCGTCACCGACGATGTCGACGCCCGCGGTGTGGGTCGTGAGGATGCGGGCGGGGCTTCGTCGCATCAACGCCTCCGAAGGTGCGCTGTCCGATGCTCGATCCCGGGCCGGGAGCGGCGTTGGCTGATTAACGACGCTACTTCGTTCAGGCCGAGGAGTCCACGGTCCTCCCCAAGGCCTCATCCCGTGTGCGAGACTGGCCGGAGGGCCATTAGTCGTCAGGTGACTGACGGCGGACGACGACGTTCGAGGGGGCGCCGTGGGCGGCAGCATCCTGATCAGCGGCGGCACGGTGATCGACGGCACGGGCTCACCGGCTCGGCCCGGGGAGGCGGTGCTGGTCCGCGACGGCCGGATCGCCGCGCTGGGCCGGCAGGCCGTCGACGACGCCACGGCGACCGGCGTGGACGAGCGCATCGACGCCACCGGCAAGACGGTGATGCCGGGCCTGATCGACGCGCACACCCACCTGACGTTCGGCGAGCCGACCGGCAACGACGAGCTGTTCAACCACCGCACCGAGGCCTACAGCTCGATGCTGTCGGCCTACAACGCCCGCAAGGTGCTGCGTGCGGGCGTGACCAGCGTGCTCGACGCCGACTGCCTGTGGAACATCGGCTGCGAGCTGCGCGACGCGATCGAGGCCGGGATCGTCGAGGGCCCGCGCATGCGGGCGGGCGGCCAGGCGCTGATGACGATGCTCGGGGGCACCGCGGGCCGCATGATCGCCGACGAGGGTCGCACCGGCTACGCCACGGTCGTCACCGGGCGGGACGTGATGGTCAACGAGATCCGCAGGCAGATCAAGTACGGCGTGGACTGGATCAAGATCATGGTCACCGGCCTGATCCCGTCCATGAAGGGCCCCGAGGTCAAGGTCTGGAACCTCGACGAGCTGCGCACCGTCTGCGACACCGCGCACGAGCTGAACACCAAGGTCGTCGCGCACTGCCGCAACTCCGAGTCCACCCGCGACGCCGCCAAGGCAGGCGTCGACCTGATCTACCACGCCTCCTACCTCGACGACGAGGCGATCGAAGCGGTCCTGGCGGCGGGCTCCGCGATGTGCCCGACGTTCACGCTGCTGGGCAACCTGGCCGACTACGGCGAGAAGGTCGGCACCGCCCCCGAACTGCTCGACGTCTTCCGCGCGGAGATCGAGGTGACCGCCAAGCAGCTCACCAAGGCGCACGCCGCCGGGGTGCGGTTCCTGACCGGATCGGAGACCGGCTTCGCGGTCACCCCGGTCGGCGAGTGGCACGCCCGGGAGCTGGAGATGTTCGTCGACTACATGGACATGTCGCCGATGCAGGCCATCGTCGCGGCCACGCGCAACGGCGCCTTCGCCATGCGCATGGAGGACGACCTCGGCACGCTGGAGCACGGCCGCATCGCCGATGTCCTGGTGATCGACGGCGACCCGCTCGCCGACGTCAGGATCCTGCAGGACAAGGCGCGCATCGTCGAGGTCATCAAGGCAGGCAACCGGATCGACCTGACCACGCCCATCCCCGAGCACCGGCCGCGCACGTCCGACCAGGTCCGCTTCCTCGCCGCGTGCCCGCTCACGCGGTCGCTCGCCTTCACCGAGGAGCAGCTGGAGCGCATGTCCCGTGTTTGAACGAGGCACCCGCGTGATCGACGTGCACGCGCACGCCGTGGTAGCCCTCACCGAGGGCGCGGCCGGGGCGGCCGGACCGGAGCTGGGCGCATCGCCCGACGGCACGCCGTTCTACCGGGTCGGCGACTACTACCTGCACGGTGTGAAGTACGCGGGCAGCCCGTTCATGGACGTCGACGTGCGGCTGGCGGCGATGGACGCGGCGGGCATCGACCTGCAGGTCCTCTCCCCCAACCCGATCACCTACTTCAACGCGCTGCCCGCGGACGACGCCGTCGCCTTCGCCAGGGCGCACAACGACGCACTGGCCGAGCTGGCGGGCAAGCACCCGGGTCGGCTGCTGGCCACCGCCCAGCTCCCGGTGCAGGACGTCACCGCATCGGTCGCCGAAGCCCGCCGCGCCGCCCGCGAGCTGGGCATGGTGGGGGTCTACATCGACACCGACCCGGCCGGGCGCACCCTCGACGACCCGGCGCTCGACCCGCTGTACGAGGCACTGGTCGACCTGGACGTCCCCCTGTTCGTCCACCCGACCCCGATCGGCGCGAACGGCCCCGCGGACGATCCGCGGCTGCGCCGGTTCGACCTGGACATGCTGCTCGGCTTCGCCTACGACGAAACCCTCGCCGTCGCCGCGCTGGTGTTCGGCGGCGTCCTGGAACGCCACCCCGGCCTGGACGTCTGCGTCTCGCACGGCGGCGGTACCGCGGCGTTCCTCTCCGGCCGGTTCGCCCGCGCGGTGGCCAAGCGCTCGTGGGCGAGCAAGGCGCTGCGGGACAACGGCTTCGCGCACTACTACCGGCGGATCTGGTTCGACACCCACGTGCACGACGACCGGTCCCTGCAGCTGCTGGTCGACCACGCGGGCCCCGACCGACTGGTCTACGGCACCAACTTCGCGGGCTGGGACTCCGGCGGTGACCACGGGCCGGGCGCGCTCGTCGACACCCTCACGGCCAACGCGGAGCGCCTGCTGCGGATCTGACCGGGACCGTCAGCCGACGTCGACCTCGTCGCCGGTCTCCGCGTCGGTCACCACCAGCGCTCCCGACGGGCAGTTGCGGGCCAGGTCGACGATCCGGCCGTCGGACGGCGCGGGCGCGCCCGGCACCGGCTCGGCGATCTCGTCGTCGTCGAACCGGAACAGCTCGGGCGCGTCGGCGACGCACTTGCCCGAGCTCATGCACGCGTCGTGGTCGACGCTGATCCGGTAGGCCATGCTCACTCCCCCAGCAGCACCGGGTAGGTGCCCCAGTAGGGCCGCGCGGTGGCGGCGTCGCGTTGCGGCGGGTCGTCCGGGTCGCGCCGCACCCCCACCCCGAACATGTGTTGCACAGCGCCCGTGACCAGCCCGTACAGGTGGGTGTCGGGGTCCGTGCCGGGTCGGGCGACCACGCCCGCGGCGAGGTCCTGGCCGATGCACACGTGCACGCCCGCGCCGAAGCTCAGCCCGAAGGGCGCCACCCCGGGCGGCGGTGTGCGGTTCGGGTTGAACTCGGCGGCGTCCGGCCCGAACAGCTCCGGGTCGCGGTTGAGCACCTGCAGGTCGATGACGACGGTGGCGCCCTGCGGGATGTGCACCCCCGAGCGCAGCGTCACCGGCGCCAGCGCGCGACGGCGGCCGGTCGGGCTGGACGGGTTGAGCCGGACCGTCTCGTGCACGCAGCGCTGCATGAACAGCGCGTCCTCACGGACGGCGGCGGCGTCCTCGGGGTGGCGCTCCAGCCAGCCCAGGATGTGGTCGATCGCGCGGACGAACGCGGTCGCGCTGGTGTGCGCGCCCGCGAGGAGGAAGAACGCCACCTCGCGGCGGATCACGGCGTCGTCGAGGTCCAGCTCGTCGCGGTGGCGGAGCAGGGTGGCGAGCACGTCGCGGGGGACGTCGACGTCCTCGCCCGCGGCCTCCCGGTCGAGCAGCTCCCGCCTGCGTTCGACCGACGGCGCCAGGAACTCCGCGTCCCAGTCGTCCAGCGCCTGCGCGATCACGACGCGCTGGGCGTCCTTGTCGCCGGTGGAGTGCGCCAGGGTGGCGCCCTGGATGAACTTCGCGTTGTACTCACCGAGCCGGGCCGTCTCTTCGGCGGTGCCCTTCGGCCGGTCGATGCCCGCGGTGAGCGCGGCGAGGTTCAGCATCAGCTCGTGGCCCAGCTGCACGAGATCGACCTTGCCCGCGGCCAGGTGCGGGGCCACTGTGCGCTCGGTGACCGCGGGGAACAGCGCGCGCTCGTACTGGTCGAAAACGTCGCGCCGGAACATCCGGTTCTCCACCCGGCGCCGGTTGCGGTGCTCGTCGCCGTGCAGGTTCACCAGCACGCCGTCCATCACGACCTCGCCCTCGTCGTAGAGCGACTGGCGCAGGTCCTTGGCCCGGTAGGCGTCCTTGGCGTCGGCGAACGTCCTGAGCACGATCGTCTCGTCGGTGACGGTCATGGTGCCCCCTCCACGGCGTCGGCGACGCGCAGCGCCGCGACCCCGTCGTCGAACGTCGGCAGGTCGGTGCGGTCGTCGGCCGCGAGCGCCCGCACGAGCGCGGCGAACGGCTCGGTGGCGGTGCCGGCCGCGGGCACCAGTTCGCGCAGCCCGTCGTCGCCGACGCGCGCCCCGGACAGCCGCACCGGGAAGTGCCCGGTGTGCCCGCCCGCCTCGGCGAGCAGCGCGCCCTCCGAGCCGTGCACGGCGAGCCGCCAGCCCGCGCCGAACCGGGCCACCCACGAGGTGTGCACGGACACGAGGGCGCCTCCCGTCGTGCGCGCGGTGAACGCCGAGCTGTCCGCGCTGGACGCCTGCAGCGGCCCGTGGGGGCCCGGCCAGGTCGGCTCACGGGTGGCGACGGCGCCGCGCACGTCGGTGAGCTCACCGAACGTCCAGCGCAGCACGTCGACGGTGTGCAGCCCGTGCACCCGCAGCGAGCTGGCGCCGTTCGCCGCGTCGGCGCACCAGCCCGACCCTGCCACCGCGGCCGGCTGCGTGAACGTCGGGTAGAGCGCCTGCGCCACCACGTTGTCCACGCGCCCGACATAGCCGTCGTGCACCAGTCGGCGCAGCTCGGCAAGGCCGGTGCGAAACCGCGACTGCATGTCCACGACCGCGCGCCGCTTGGCCGCGGCCGCCGCCATGGCGAGCCCGTCGTCGAGGGTCGAAGCCAGCGGCGCCTCGCACAGCACGTCCTTGCCCGCCGCGAACGCGGCCTCGGCCATCGCCCGGTGCCGCGACGGCCGGGTCGCGATGTCGACCATGTCGACGTCCGGGTCGGCGCACAGCGCCTCGAACCCGACGTGTGCGTGCGGCACGTCGAACTTCGCCGCCACCGCGTCGGCGGTTTCCCGGTGCGCGGTCGCCACGGCGACCAGTTCGACCACCCCGGCCGCCGCCAGCTCGGCGTAGACCGGCAGGTGGGTGCCCGACGCGTAGGAGGCGCCGACGACGCCGATCCTCACGCGGGGACCGTGGCGGTGGCGAGGTTGGGCAGCACCTCCGTGCCGAACAGCTCCATCGCCTCCAGCACCGCGGCGTGGTCCGGCCCCGTCGGGTACCGGAAGATCGTCAGGAAGTCGTCGACACCCGCCTGGTCGCGGAACCGCCCGATCGTCTCCACGCACTCCTCGGGGGTGCCGAAGACGAAGCGGTCGCGCACGAACTCGTCGAGCGTGATCTCCGCTGACGACGCCACGCCGGGCAGGTCGGTGATCGCGCCGTAGTCGAACAGCGTGCGGGCCATCGCCAGCGCGGTGTCGCCGAACTTCGCCAGCGCCGCCTCGCGCGACCGGTAGGGCCAGCAGAACCGGATCGAGGTGACGTGGGGGGTGCGCCCGGCCGCCTCGGCCGCCGCCCGGTAGTCGGCGGCCATCGCGGTCATCGTGTCCAGGCTCATGAGCGCGTTGGTGATCCAGCCGTCGCCGAGTCGACCGGCCCGGCGCAGGCCGCCCGGCGTCCACGCGGCCAGGTGCAGCGGCACGCCACCGGCCTGTGCCGGTCGCGGGATCACCGCGACGTCGTCGAAGGAGTAGATCTCGTCGGAAAAGGAGAACCGGTCGTTCGTGTGCGCCTCGCGGATGATCCGGACGGTCTCGTCGAAGCGCTGGGCGCGGTCGTCCCAGGGCACCCCGACGGTGGCGTAGTCGACGGGCATGTACCCGACGCCCAGGCCGAGCCAGGCCCGGCCGCCCGACAGCTGGTCGAGCATCGCGGCGTCCTGGGCCAGCTCGACCGGGTTGTACAGCGGAGCGATGGCGATCGCGGTGCCGACCCGAACGCGGCTGGTGCGCGCCGCGATCGCGAACGACAGGTGCAGCGGCGAGCCGAAGTACTCCTCGGAGTACTTGTGCTCCGTGGTGAGCGCGTGCGAGAAGCCGAGCCGATCGGCGGCCTCGGCCTGTTCCAGGATCTCCCCCAGCACCGCGTGCGGGTCGCCGGTGACCAGGCCCTGGGTGAACAGCACTCCGACGGACATGGGAGTTCTCCTCGACGGGTACCGGTGTGGCCATCGACACTGCACGGGGGGCGAAGCGGCGTCAAGACCCTAACGACGCGAAAACCGGCAGGAGGGAGGGCAGGTCGGCCTCGTAGGCGGTAACCGCGCCGAAGCCCCACCGCTCGCGCAGCTCGGCGAGCCGCTCGCGCACCCGCCCGGCCGGGCCGATCAGCGCGTGCGGCGAGTCCAGGAGCTGCTCCGGGGTGAGCGCCAGACCCCGCTCGGCGATGCGGCGCGCCGCGGCCTCGCGCGGGTGCTCGGTGACCTCGGCCCAGTACGCCATCAGGTGCAGCACGGGCGCGCGCCCCCCGGCCGCCGCCCGCACCCAGCCGACCTTCTCGTCGGTGGCCGCCGCGGACGCCGTGGCCATCGCGTGCGGCCCCAGCCTGCCCTCGCGGTTGTCGAAGTTGACGCTGACGACGTCGGCGGTGCGGCCCGCAAGGGTGAGCACCCGGCGCCCACCCCCGCCGACCAGCAGCCGCGGAGCGGTGGGCGGGCGGGGCACGACGCGCAGCTCGCGGACCGCGTAGCCGGGGGCGGTGCGGGTGACCGGTCCGCCGGTCGTGAACAGCTCCCGCAGCAGCTCGCCGGTCCCGCTCAGCCGATCGACCCGGCGGCCTGCCTGCTCCCGCGCAATCCCGGAGCCCGCGTAGTCGGCGTCCAT
>DATAOO010000003.1:0-3836 GCA_036265695.1 Pseudonocardia sp.
CAGGGCTGCCCGCTGGGCAACCTCATCCCGGAGTGGAACGACCTGGTCTACCGCCGCGACTGGCGCGAGGCCACGGAGCGGTTGCACGCCACCAACAACTTCCCCGAGTTCACCGGCACCCTCTGCCCCGCACCGTGCGAGGCCGCGTGCGTGCTGGCGATCAACTCCGACGCCGTCACGATCAAGCAGGTCGAGATCGAGATCATCGACCGGGCGTGGGACGAGGGCTGGGTGCCGCCGCAGAAGGCGCAGACCCGCACCGGCAAGAAGGTGGCGGTCGTCGGCTCCGGCCCGTCCGGGCTGGCGGCGGCGCAGCAGCTCACCCGCGTCGGGCACGACGTGGTGGTGTTCGAGCGCGCCGACCGCATCGGCGGGCTGCTGCGCTACGGCATCCCCGAGTTCAAGATGGAGAAGGCCCGGCTCGACCGGCGCCTGGCCCAGATGCGTGCCGAGGGCACGATCTTCAAGGCGTCGGTCGACGTCGGCACCGACGTCACGGCCGAGCAGCTCCGCGCGGAGTTCGACGCGGTCGTGCTCGCGGGCGGCGCCACGGCGTGGCGCGACCTGCCCGCGGCAGGCCGCGAAGCGGAGGGCGTCTACCAGGCGATGGAGTACCTGCCGTGGGCCAACCATGTGCAGCAGGGCGACATCGACGCGCCCCCGATCACCGCGCACGGCAAGCACGTCGTGATCATCGGGGGCGGCGACACCGGGGCCGACTGCCTGGGCACCGCGCACCGGCAGGGCGCCGCGTCGGTCACCCAGCTGGAGATCATGCCGACCCCGCCGGAGAAGCGCACCGAAGGCATGCCCTGGCCGACCTACCCGATGGTCTACCGCGTCTCCTCGGCGCACGAGGAGGGCGGCGAGCGGCTGTACTCGGTGAACACCACCGAGTTCGTCGCCGACGAGGACGGCAAGCTGGCCGCGATCCGCATCGTCGAGGTGTCCCGCGACGCCGAGGGCCGGTTCGTGCCGGTCGAGGGCACCGAGAAGGAGCTGCCCGCGCAGCTGGTGCTGCTCGCCATGGGCTTCGTCGGGCCGGAGAAGGGCAAGCTCCTCTCGGACCTCGGGGTGGAGCTCGACCAGCGCGGCAACGTCGCGCGCGACCAGAGCTTCATGACGAGCGTCGAGGGCGTCTTCTCGGCCGGTGACATGGGCCGCGGGCAGAGCCTCATCGTGTGGGCGATCGCGGAGGGCCGGTCGGCGGCGGCGGGCGTCGACGCCTACCTCACCGGCCGCACCGTGCTCCCCCGCCCGATCGACCCGACGGACCGGCCGCTCACCTAGGCATACATGCAGACGTGGTGCGTATGCTTGTCTGCATGCGCACCACGCTCAACCTCCCCGACGCGCTCGCCGAAGAGGTTCGCAAGCGGGCGGCCGCGGAAGGCCGCACGTTCACGAGCCTCGTCGTCGAGGGCCTGCGAGCGGTGCTGGCCAAGGAGGCCCCGGCGGGCCCCGCACCGCGCCTGCCCGCCTACGGGCGCGGGGACGGGAAGATGCTCGTCGACATCACCGACCGCGACGCGCTCTGGGAAGTCCTCGACGCCGACGGCTACAAGTGATCGTCCCGGACGTCAACGTCCTCGCGTACGCCTACCACCGCGACGCGACGAAGCACGAGCAGTACGCCGAGTGGCTCGCGGACGTCGTCGCCGGGCCGGAGGAGCTCGGGCTCGTCGAGGCCGCGCTCACCGGCTTCCTCCGCGTCGTCACGCATCCCCGCATCTACGCCGACCCCGCCCCGTCGATCGAAGCCCTCGCGTTCGTCACCGCGCTGCGCGGGGGCGGACAGGCACGCACCCTCGCCGCCACGGACGCGACGTGGCAGCACTTCGCGGACATCGCCACCGCGGACCGGCAGGTGCGGGGCGCGCTCGTGCCCGACGCCTGGCTCGCCGCGATGGCCCGCTCGCACGGCGGCCGACTGGCGACGGCCGACCGCGGCTTCGCCCGCTTCGCCGGGCTGCGCTGGTTCGACCCCGCCGCATGATCGCGATCACCCGCACACCACGGCGGTCCGGACCTGCGTGATGTGCGGCTCGACGCGATCTACCGGCCTGCGAGGCGCTCCACCACCGGGGCGAGGGCTTCGTAGAACGCGCTGTTGACCGACACGTAGCTCACGCCGAACGCGTCGCGGCGGCGCTGCAGCTCGTCGACCATCGCGTCGACGTCGCCGCGCAGCAGCGTGAGCGAGTCGGCCGCCACGAGGTCGGCGATGTCGGCGCCGATGAAGTTCTTCGTCCACGGCGGCACCTCGTCGCCCACCACGAAGAGGTTCATCGCCAACTCGATCTCGTCGGCGCGGCCGCCCGCGGCCGAGCGCAGGCTCGTCACCATGGCGCCGAACTCGTCGCGGCTCGCGAGCGCGCCCGCGGCGATCGTCACGATGTCGGCGATCTCCGCGGCCAACGTCAACGCCTTGGGCCCGGCGGCCGCCATGAGCACCGGCGTGCGCTGCTCGCCGTCGAGCTCGCGGAGGTGGGCGACGGTCTGCTTCACCTGGTCGCGCCGCTCGGCGGCGGTGCCGTAGGGCATGCCGAGCTCGGCGGCGCCCTCCGGCACGCGGTCGTGCCCGGTGCCGATGCCCATGTCGAACCGCCCCTGTGTGAGCACCGAGAGGCTGTGCGCCTCCCAGGCCGCCTGCCGCGGCGTGCGCAACGGGCTGGCCAGCACGAACGTGCCGACGCGCACCGGCGCCACGGTGGCCGCGACGGCCAGCGAGGAGAACGGCGAGAGCAGCTGCACGCCGTCGGGCATGAGCACGGTGGAGTAGCCGAGGTCCGCGATGCGCTTGACGTCGGCCACCCAGCGTTCCGCGCCTTGCGGCGCGGCGACGACCCCGAACCGGAAGGGGCGCATGTCGGACTCCATTCGCTCGACGTCAATCCCTTTGACATCTAACTGTACTACGGTCGGCCCGGTGGGGATCACACACCGCACGGTGACCGTCGACGGGCTGGAGCTGCACCTCGCCGAGGCGGGCCCGGCCGACGGGCCGACCGTGCTCCTGCTCCACGGCTTCCCGGAGTGCTGGTACTCGTGGCGCCACCAGCTCACCGCGCTGGCCGCCGAGGGCTTCCACGTCGTCGCGCCGGACCAGCGCGGCTACGCCCGCTCGGGCGCGCCTGACGCGGTCGAGGACTACACGCTGCTGCACCTCGTCGGCGACGCGCTCGGCGTGCTCGACGCGGTGGGAGCGGAGTGGGCCGTGGTCGTCGGGCACGACTGGGGCGCGCCGGTCGCCTGGCACACCGCGCTGCTGCGGCCCGATCGGGTGCGGGGCGTCGTCGCGCTCTCGGTGCCGCTGCTGCCGCGCAGCCCGGGACCGCCAACGGCCGCGATGGCGCGCCGCTTCGGCGCCGACTTCTACCAGCTGTACTTCCAGCGCCCCGGCGTCGCCGACGCCGAGCTCGCCGCCGATCCGCGCGCGACGTTCCGCAGGCTGCTGTCGGCGACCGGCGGCACCGGCCCCGGCTCAACGCTCGCGGTGCCCGCGGGTGGCGGCGTCCTCGACACCTGCCCCGAGCCGGAGGTCCTCCCGGAGTGGCTCACCGAGGCCGATCTCGACGTCTACGTCGCCGAGTACGCCGACCGCGGGTTCACCGGAGGGCTGAACTGGTACCGCAACCACGACCGCAACTGGGCGCTCACCGCCGCCTGGCGAGACGCCCAGGTCAGGGTGCCCGCGGCGTACCTCGCGGGCGAGCGCGACCTCGTGATCGCGGGCCGGGACTTCGACGCCGTGGTGGCGACCCTGCGGCAACGGGTGCCCGACCTGCGCGTCGCCGAACTGCTGCCCGGATGCGGCCACTGGACCCAGCAGGAGC
>DATAOO010000004.1:0-8236 GCA_036265695.1 Pseudonocardia sp.
GCTGCTGCGTGCGCCCGCGGCCCGGCTGGTCGGCGCACTACCGTCCGAGGTGGTCGTCATGAACTCGCTGACCGTCAACCTGCACCTGCTGATGGTCAGCTTCTACCGGCCCACGCCCGCGCGGCACGCGATCGTCATCGAGGACAGCGCGTTCCCCTCGGACTCCTACGCCGTGCGCAGCCAGGTCGCGCTGCACGGCTTCGACCCCGAGGCCGCGGTGATCCGGCTCCGGCCGCGCGCGGGCGAGGACACGCTGCGCACCGAGGACGTGCTCGCGGCGCTGGACGACCGGGTCGCGCTGGTCCTGCTGGGCGGGGTGAACTACCTGACCGGCGAGCTGATGGACATCCCCGCGATCACCGCGGCGGGCAGGCGGGCGGGCGCGGTGGTCGGCTGGGACCTCGCGCACGCCGTGGGCAACGTGCCGCTCGCGCTCTCCGAGTGGGGCGTCGACTGGGCGGCGTGGTGCCACTACAAGTACGTCAACTCCGGGCCGGGCGCCGTGGCGGGCGCGTTCGTGCACCGCCGCCACCTCGGCGACCGCACGCTGCCCAAGCTGCAGGGCTGGTGGAGCAGCAACGAGGCCACGCGGTTCGCGATGGGCCCGGTCGTCGACCCGGTCGACACCGCCGACGCGTGGCAGCTGTCCAACCCGCCGATCCTCGCGATGGCCCCGGTGCTGGCGTCGTTGCGGATCTTCGACGAGGTCGGCATGGCGGCCTTGCGCGAACGCAGCGTGCGGCTCACCGGCTACCTGGAGGCGCTGCTGGACGGGCTGGCGGGCCGCCCGCTGCACCTGCTCACGCCCCGGGACCCGCGGCGCAGAGGCGCCCAGCTGTCGGTGCGCATCGCGGCGGGTACGGCGCAGGGCGTGTGCGACCGGCTGCGCCGCGAGCACGGGGTGATCGCCGACGCGCGCGAGCCCGACGTCGTGCGGCTCGCGCCCGCGCCGCTGTACTGCACCCACCACGACGCGTGGCGGGCGGCCAAGGCGCTGGTGGCGGTGGCTGGTGACGACAACAGAGCCTGAGCGGGTCGCCGTCGTCGGCGCCGGGCTGGCGGGCTGCCTGCTCGCGACGCTGCTGGCCCGCCGCGGCCTCACCGTGGACGTCTACGAGCGCCGCGACGACCCCCGCCGGGCGGGCGCCGAGCGCGGCCGGTCGATCAACCTCGCGATCTCCGCGCGCGGACTCGACGCGCTGGGCCGCGTCGGGCTCGACGAACGCACGTTGGACGACGCGCTGCCGATGCACGGACGCACCCTGCACTCCCCCACGGGCGCGCTCGCCTTCCAGTCCTACTCGGCCGACGGCAACCGCGCGATCAACTCGATCAGCCGGGCGGGGCTCAACCACGCCCTGCTGGACCGCGCGGAGGAGACCGCGGGCGTGCGGCTGCACTTCGGCCGTCGGCTCCTCGGCGTCGACGCGGAGACCGGCGAGCTCACCTTCGACGGCCACACCGCGCGGGCCGACGTCGTGCTCGGGGCCGACGGCGCCTACAGCGCGGTGCGGCGCTCGATCCAGCACGGCATGGACCTGCACCAGGACTTCCTGCCCCACGGCTACAAGGAGCTGACGATCCCGGCGCGCGACGGCCGGTTCGCGCTGGATCCGGGCTCGCTGCACATCTGGCCGCGCGGCGCGTCGATGATGATCGCGCTGCCCAACACCGACCGCTCGTTCACGTGCACGCTGTTCTGGGACAAGGCGGAGTTCGCGGCGCTCGACACGCCCGAGCGGGTGGTCGCGGCGTTCCGCGAGCGCTACCCCGACGCGGTGCCGCTGATGCCCACGCTGGCGGCGGACTACCTGGCGAACCCGGTGGGCTCGCTGGTCACCGTGCGGTGCGCGCCGTGGGTGCGCGGACGGGTGGCGCTCGTCGGTGACGCGGCGCACGCGATCGTGCCGTTCTTCGGGCAGGGGGCGAACTGCGCGTTCGAGGACTGCGTCGAGCTCGACCGCAGCCTCACCGCCGCGGGCGGCGACTGGCCCGCCGCACTCGCCCGCTACCAGGAGCAGCGCAAGGCCAACGCCGACGCCATCGCCGACATGGCGCTGGCGAACTTCGTGGAGATGAGCGAGAAGGTCGCCTCGCCGGTGTTCCGCGGGCAGACGAAGCTGCGCCACGCGCTGGAGCGCGCGCTCGGTGGCCGCTACGTCTCGCGCTACGAGCTGGTGTCGTTCACGACGATCCCGTACGCCGAGATCGAGGGCCGCATCCGACGTCAAGACCGCGCGGTCGGCGCGGCCGCGGCCGGGGTGCTCGCGGCCCTCGGCGCCGGGGCACTGCTGCTGAGGAGGAGAAGATGAACGAGCCCGTCCGCTTCGAGGGCTGGATCGAGGAGCACCGGCACCTGCTCAAGCCCCCGGTGGGCAACAAGCAGCTCAACCCGGGCGCGCAGGACCTGATCGTGATGGTCGTCGGCGGGCCCAACCAGCGGCAGGACTACCACGTGGACCCCTACGAGGAGTGGTTCTACCAGATCAAGGGCAACATGCACGTCAACGTGATCGACGGCGGCCGCCCGCGCACGGTGCACATCCGGGAGGGCGAGACGTGGCTCCTGCCCGGCGGGATGCCGCACTCCCCGCAGCGGCCGGAGGAGGGCTCCATCGGGTTGGTCGTCGAGCAGGTGCGCAAGCCCGGCACGCTCGAGAAGTTCCAGTGGTACTCGCACACGGCCGACGCCGCGACGCTGGTGCACGAGGTGGAGCTGCAGGTGAGCGACATCGCCGCCGACCTGCCGCCGGTGTTCGAGGCGTTCTACGCGCGCCTGCCGGAGCTGCGGCACGCCGACGGCTCGCCCGTCACCAAGGAGGAGCTGTCGCCGGTCAGCCCGTAGCGGTGCCGAAGAGGAGGCCGAGGCAGTAGGTCACGGCCGCCGCGCCGAGGCCGATGGCCAGCTGGCGGAAGGCCCGGCGCAGCGGCGGGCCACCCGACAGCACGCCCACCGTGGCCCCCGTCAGCATCAGCGCGAGCCCCACGAGCACGCCGCCGATCGCCAGCGCGACCAGCTCCGGCAGCCCGAACAGGAACGGCAGCACGGGGATGGCCGCGCCGGAGGCGAAGAAGCAGAAGCTCGACACCGCGGCGCCCATGCTGGACCCGACCACCTCGTGGCCCTCTTCGACGCCCGCCGCGGCCGCGCTGGCGGTGCCCGCGGGGTCGTCGCTGCCCAGCACCTCGCGGGCGCGCCGGTCGGCCTCCGCAGGGTCCACGCCGCGGGCGCGGTAGACCAGCGCCAGCTCGTTGGCGTCGACGTCGAGGCGCGGCAGCACGGACGCGGCGTCGCGCGTGTCGGGCACCGAAGCGGCCAGCAGCTCGCGCTGGGAGCGCACGGACACGAACTCGCCCGCACCCATCGACAGCGCGCCCGCCAGCAGTCCGGACAGGCCGGTGAGCAGCACGGTCGTGGTGGTGGCCCCGCCGCCGATGACGCCGAGCACGAGCGCGAGGTTGCTGACCAGGCCGTCGTTGGCCCCGAACACGGCCGCGCGGAACGTGCCCGAGACGCGGGCCCGGCCGCGGGCCGCGAGCCCGCGCACCACCTCCTCGTGGATGCGCTCGTCGGCGGCCATCGCGGGCGTGGCGTCGGCGTCGGCGGCGTAGGGCGAGCGGGTCTCGGCGCGCTGGGCGAGCGCGAGCACGAACACCGAGCCGAACCGGCGGGCGAGGAAGGCGAGCACCCGCATCCGGGCGGCGCCGCGGCCGATGTCGCCGGGGTCGTCGCCGAGCAGGCGCGCCCAGTGGGCGGCGTGCCGTTCCTCCGCGACGGCGAGCCCGAGGAGGATCTCGCGTTCCTCACCGGTCCGCCGCCCCGCGAGGTCGCTGTAGACCCGGGCTTCGGCCTGCTCGTCGGCGAGCCTGCGCCGCCACTTGCGCAGGGTGGCGGGAGGGGGCGCGTCGGTCATGCCGGGGATTGTCGCGCTCGCCGCAGGAATGCAGAGTGGCGGCATGATCCCGGTGCTGCGGCTCGACCACGCGCGCGCGGCGGACGGCACGTTCGCCCCGGCCTTCCTCGACGACCTGCGGAGGGCCTTGCACGAGGTCGGCTTCCTCCAGCTCACCGACTACGGCGCGGCCCCCGGGCAGATCGCCGAGCTCACCGAGCTCACCCGGCGGTTCTTCGCGTTGCCGCTCGCCGAGCGGTTGGCGCTGGACAACCGGAAGTCCCCGCACTTCCGCGGCTACACCCGGCTGGGTCACGAGATCACCGCGGGCCGCCCGGACGCGCGCGAGCAGCTCGACTTCGGCCCCGAGCAGCAGCCGCTCCCCCGCACGGCCTGGGACGCGCCGTTCGACCTCCTGCGCGGGCCCAACCAGTGGCCAGAAGCCCTGCCCGAGCTGGCAGGCGCGACGATGGCGTGGGCCGAGCTGCTCGGGCGGGTCGGCACCGAGCTCACCCGCGCGCTCGCCACCGCACTCGGTGCGCCCGCGAGCCACTTCGACGGCGCGTTCGCGGGCGAGCCGCACTGGTTCGGCAAGCTCATCCGCTACGTCGGGCAGCCCTCCGACGGCCCGGAGGCCCAGGGCGTCGGGCCGCACGCCGACTGGGGCTTCCTCACCCTGCTGCTCCAGGACGACACGG
The DNA here is from genome assembly GCA_036265695.1 of Pseudonocardia sp. Lineage (GTDB taxonomy): Bacteria > Actinomycetota > Actinomycetes > Mycobacteriales > Pseudonocardiaceae > Pseudonocardia. The sequence goes on from DATAOO010000004.1 coordinate 4,592, forward strand.
GCGGCCTGCAGGCCCGCCCGCCCCGCTCACCCGACTGGGTGGACGTGCCCCCTCTCGACGGCGCGCTCGTGATCAACGTCGGGGAGATGCTGGAGGTCGCGACGGACGGCTACCTGGTGGCCACCGACCACCGCGTACTGCCCTGCGCGCCGGGGACGACGCGGCAGTCGATCGGGATCTTCTGGTCGCCGCGGCTGGACGCCACCCTGGACGCCCTGCCGCTGCCGCCCGAGCTCGCGGCCGAGGCACCGGGCGTCTCGCAGCACGAGCACAACGCGCTGCTGCCGCGCTTCGGCGACAACGCCCTCAAGGGCTGGCTGCGCTCGCACCCCGAGGTGGCCGCGCGCCACCACCCGGACCTCGTCGCCGCGGGCTGACAAGTGCGTTTCTTCGACGACCGGTCGCCGCACGTCGACCGCTTCGGTGCGCTGCTCACGCTCACCGGGGCCACGATCGTGACGCTCTCGCTCACGGGGCTGGCCCGGCTCGGTGAGGGGCGCGCGGGGCTGGTGGGCACCGCGGTGACGACGGTGATCGTCGGCGCCACGCTCCTGCTGGCCCTCCGCGCGTCCGGGGTCGCACGCGGGTGGCGGCGGACGGCGGACGTGCTCGTCGGCCTGATGATCGCCCTCGCGCTCGTCGGCGTGGTGGTGGGCGGTGTGGCCGGGCTCGACGTCGAAATCACGCTGGGCCCCGAGATCTGGGCGGTGCTGTCCTTGTTCGCCCCCGTGGTGGTCGTGCGCCGCCTCCTGCGCCACCACGACGTCACCACCCGCACCCTGCAGGGCGCCATCAGCGCCTACCTGCTGATCCCGGTGGCGTTCCAGTTCGTCTTCCTCTCCGTCGACGAGCTCCTGCCCGGCGGCTTCTTCGGCAGCCCGAAGCCCCCGATGGCGTTCATGTACTTCAGCCTGGCGACCATCACCACGGTGGGCTACGGCGACCTCGCGCCCGCCTCCGACGTCGGCAGGCTGCTCGCCGCCCTGGAAGCCCTGCTGGGCCAGGTCTTCCTGGTGACGTTCGTGGCGCTGCTGGTCGGCCTGCTCGCCGAGCGCTGGCGGGTGAACCGATCCCCGGCGGGCCCCGGCGAGTAGTTTGAGCGACATGAGCCGGAAGCACGGACCGGCGCGAGGAGTGCGCGGGTTCGTCCGACGGTTCCTGCAGCGCCCCGGATCGGCGGACCTGCGCCGAGCCCGTCGCATCGCCGCCGCGGTGGCGGAGCCCGGCGCGGTGCCCGCCGAAGGCACCTGGGGTGACGGCGAGATCGCTGCGTACCTCGCCGTGGCCCGCGAGGCCGCGGAGAAGACGCTCGGCGAGCGCCCGTTCGACGTCCAGCTGCAGGCGGCGGCCGCGCTCCTGCTCGGCCACGTCGTCGAGATGGCCACCGGCGAGGGCAAGACCCTGGTCGGTGCGATCGCCGCCGCGGGCTACGCCCGGCAGGGCCGCCGCGTGCACGTGATCTCCGTGAACGACTACCTCGCCCGCCGCGACGCCGAGTGGATGGGCCCGCTGCTGGCGGAGCTCGGCGTCTCCGTCGGGTGGCTGGGGCAGGCCACCGAGCGGGCCGAGCGCCGCGCGGCCTACGCCAACGACGTCGTGTACGCGCCTGTCAACGAGGTCGGCTTCGACGTCCTGCGCGACCGGTTCGTCACCGACCTCGACGACGTGGTCGTGCCGGAGCCGGACGTCGCCGTCGTCGACGAGGCCGATTCCGTGCTGGTCGACTCGTCGCGGGTGCCGCTGGTGCTCGCGGGCGACGTCGACGCGGGCGTGGTCGACGCCGAGATCGTCGCGACCGTGCGGCGGCTGCGCCCCGACGTGCACTACGAGACCGACCCGGCGGGCCGCACCGTGCACCTCACCTCGTTGGGGCTGGCCCGGGTCGAACGCCGCCTCGGCGGCATCGACCTCTACACCGAGGACCAGGCGCACACGCTCGCGGCCGTCAACGTGGCGCTCTACGCCCACGCGCTGCTGCACCGCGACGTCGACTACCTCGTCCGCGACGGCAAGGTCGAGCTGATCGACGACTCCCGCGGGCGGGTGGCGCACCTGCAGCGCTGGCCGGACGGCCTGCAGGCCGCCGTCGAGGCGATGGAGGGGCTCGAGGCCAGCCCCACCGGCACCGTGCTCGACCGGATCGTGGTGCAGACCCTGGTCGGGCGCTACCGCACGCTGTGCGGGATGACCGGCACCGCCGTCGCCGTGGCCGAGGAGCTGCACGAGTTCTACAAGCTCACGGTCGGGGCGGTCGACACCAACGAGCCGTGCATCCGCGAGGACCTGCCCGACCGCATCTACCGCAGCGTGGAGGAGAAGGAGCGGGCGATCGTCGCGCACGTCGCGGAGATCCACGCCACCGGGCAGCCCGTGCTGCTCGGCACGCAGGACGTCGCCGAGTCGGAACGGCTGGCCGGGGCGCTGCGCGCGGCGGAGGTCGAGTGCGCGGTGCTCAACGCGCGCAACGACGCCGAGGAGGCCGCGATCGTGGCCCGGGCGGGCGAGCGCGACCGCGTCACGATCTCCACGCAGATGGCGGGCCGCGGCACCGACATCCGGCTGGGCGAGGGCGTGGTGGAGCTCGGCGGCCTGCACGTCGTCTGCTCGGGACGGCACATGACCGGGCGCCTCGACGACCAGCTGCGCGGGCGCGCGGGACGCCAGGGCGACCCCGGCTCGGCGTTGATCATCGCGAGCATCGAGGACGACGTCGTCGCCGAGAACGTGCCCGACGCGCCCGATTTCCCCGCCGACCCCGCCGACGGCCGCATCCGCGATCCCGCCGCCGCCGAGCTGCTCGGCCACGCCCAGCGCATCGCCGAGGGCGCCGCGCTGGCGATCCGCCGCACCACGTGGAGCTACGGCCTCGTCCTGGACGCGCAGCGGGACGCGGTGCTGCGCCACCGCGCGCTCGTCCTGAGCACCGACCGGGCGGTCCGACAGCTGCGGAAGAGCTCCCCGGAGCGGTGCGTGGAGATCGTGGAGAAGGTCGGGGAGGACGGGCTCACCCGGGCGGTGCGCGTCGTCGTGCTCGCCCACCTCGACCAAGCGTGGTCGGACCACCTCGCCGCGCTCGACGAGGTGCGCGAGGGCATCCACCTGCGGGCGCTGGCCCGCGAGAGCCCGCTCGACGAGTTCCGCAAGATCGCGGGCGAGACGTTCGACCGGTTCTTCGAGACCGTGTACGAGCGGGCGGCGGCGACGCTCGCCGAGGCCGACGTCTCCGACGACGCCGTGGTGCACCCGGGCCCGCGGCGGCCGACATCCACGTGGACCTACCTGGTCACCGACGACCCGTTCGGCAGCGAGGCCGACCGCTTCCTCACCGGGGTGCGCAGCGCCATCCGCCGCAGGCGCGGCTGAGGCCGTGATCGCCGCGGGAGTCGTGCTCGCGGGCGGGCGGTCGACGCGGATGGGCACGCCGAAGGCCTGCCTGGAGTGGCACGGCTCGACGCTGCTGTACCGCACGGCGGCGCTGCTGCGGCGCACGGTCACCGGGCCGGTGGTGGTCGTGCTCGGCGCAGAGGACCCGGCACTTCGCACCCCTGGTGGTTCTTCGCACCCCGTCGACGGGGTGCGAAGCACGTCGAAGGGGTGCGAAGTGGGCTGGGAAGGACTGCCCGCGGGCGTCGTCGTCGTCCGCGA
>DATAOO010000005.1:0-28949 GCA_036265695.1 Pseudonocardia sp.
CCGCCGAGCCGGGTCACCCCGCGCACGTCGACCTCGGTGGCCTTCACCATCGCGTCGACCGCGTCGAAGATCGGTACGAAGCCCTCGGCCTCGATGAACCCCACTGCCCTGGCCATCAACCCTCCCACCACACGACTGCCGCCCCGGTGCCCCAGACGGGCCCGTACGCCAACACCTCGGCCTTGCCGCCGCCGCCCGCCGCGCCGGAGCCGGTCAGGAACGCGTGCGCCCGGAACTGGCTGTCGGCCTGGGCCACGCGCGTGAACTCCGCCCGCAGCGGCGCCACGTCGTCCCCGGCGGCCAGCGCGTCGAGGACCTTCCGGTTCCACCGGTCGTGCTCCGGCTCGGCGATCCGGTCCTCGGCGGGCGTGATCCACCGCGGGATCAGCCCCGACGACAGCCCGCTCACCGCGACCACCGCCACCCGCCGGTCGCCCGCGGCGGCCACCCCGGCCGCGGCCACCGTGGCGAGCACGTCCGGGTCGGCGTACAGGTTGCACGAGACCATGGCCAGCGGGAACGGGCCGAGCAGCGCCGCGGCGGTGACGGTGCCGGTGTCGACCGGGAAGCCCTCGTACCGGGTACGGCGGGCCTGCAGCCCGGCCGCGTCGATGCGGTCGGCCCAGGCGTGCGCGAGGTCCGCGTCGACGGCGAGGTCGTAGCGCAGGTGGCCGTAGTCGTAGGCGTACCAGTTCTCGTCGGTGCGGGTGCCCGACAGGTGCGGGTCGCACTGCACCTGGTGGCCCAGGACCGTGAACCACTGGGTCGAGAGCAGGAGCACGGCCTCGACGCCGCGTTCGCGCAGCCGGTCGCCGACCGTGCGGGTGGCGGCGGCCAGCTCCCGCCAGGACGGGGCCGGGTCGGCCGCGAGCAGGTGCGGCATGCCGGGGACCAGCGCTGCGGCAGCCACGTTCAGGGCACCCATTCGACCACCGCGTTCCCGGTCGCGATCACGGTGCCGTAGGCGAGGACGTCGCCCGCGACGGCGGGCCAGCCCATCGCGGCCAGCAGCCAGGTCAGCGAGCCGGCCTTGGTCTCGGCCTGGGTCGACGCGATGTGCTTGGGGACGGCGGCGCGCAGCCGCTCGGTCGGGCCCTCCCGCACCACCTGCAGCAGCTCCATGTCGCCCGCGTACTGGTGGTGGTCGAACGGCCGCTCGACGCCCATGTCCTCCGGCAGGTCCGGCTCGCGGTCCCAGTGCAGGTGCGACAGCGAGTTGGACGCCAGCAGCACCGCGCGCCGGCCCGTGCGTTCGATCGCGCGGGCGGTCGCGGCGCCGAGCGTCTCCATCTCGTCGAGCGCGGCGTCGGAGTAGAAGTAGGGGTTGTTGTTGGCCGAGAGCGACACCACCGGGATGTCCCACGCCGGGTTGGCCAGGTGCAGCGCGCCGATCGTCGCGTAGTCGACGCGCACACCCGGGTCGCGCATCGCGCTGGTGACGAGCCCGGCGTCGGCGGCCTCGGCGACGATCGCCTCAGCCAGGTCGACGTCGGTGGCGAAGTCGTAGTGGTAGCGGAACAGGTGCGGGAAGATCGGCTCGACGGAGATCCCGCGCGGGTTCGGCACGCAGTTCACGTGGTGGCCGACCATCGTGATCCAGTGCGGCGCGTGCACCACGAGCACGTCCGGCTTGTGGACGGCGAGCCTGCGCCGCAGCTCCTCGTACCCCCAGCGCAACACCTCCCAGCCGCCCGTCGAGCGGGGCTCGTTCTGCGGCGGGTTCTCGGCGTAGACGAGGTGCGGCGGGTGGGGAGCGAGGTAACCCGCCACGATGCCGCCGCGGCGGCGCACGGTTCGGCGGCTGCCCGCCGTTGCATGGAAGACCCGCGCCACGGCGGCGGACGCTAGGCCCGAGCGGTCACCCGCGCCGAGCCCGGTGTCCGGCAGAGCGGGACGCGGACCCAACCGCTGTGCCGAGCCGGGCGATCGCCTCGCGGATCCGGTCCGGCGCCTGCGCCGCGTAGCCCAGCACGAGCCCGGGCGGTCCGGGCGTGATCCGGTGGGTCGAGAGCGGGTGGACGAGCACGCCCGCTGCGTCCGCCTCGGCCGCGAGCGCGACGTCGTCGGAGCCTGGCAGCGTGACCAGCAGGTGCAGGCCTGCTGCCACCCCGAGCACCTGCGCGTGCGGCAGGTGCTCGCGCAGCGCGCCGAGCATCGCGTCGCGACGGGCGCGCTGGCGGATCCGCACGCGGCGCAGGTGGCGCTCGAACTCGCCCGAGGCGAGGAAGCGGGCGAACACCAGCTGGTCGAGCACGGGGTTGCCGAGATCGGCCATGTACTTGGCCCGGGTGAGCGCCGCGCACAGGGTCGCGGGCGCGACGACCCAGCCGAGGCGCAGTCCCGGTGCGAGCGTCTTCGAGACGCTGCCCGCGTACACCACCCGGTCGGGGCCGAGCCCCTGGAGCGCGGGCACCGGGGCGCGGTCGTAGCGGTGCTCGGCGTCGTAGTCGTCCTCCACGACGAAGCGGTCCAGCCTGCCCCACCCGATGAGGGCCCTGCGGCGCTCCGGGCTCAGCACGACGCCGGTGGGGAACTGGTGGGCGGGGGTGAGCAGGGCGACGCCCGCCCCGGTGCCCGCCAGCGCGTCGACGTCCATCCCGTCCCCGTCGACCGGCACGGGACGGGTGCGCAGACCCCAGCGCTCGAGCTCCTCGCGGGTGCCCTGCGACCCGGGGTCCTCGACGGCGATGTCGCGGTACCCCCGGTCGACGAGCACCTGCGCGGTCAACGCCAGCGCCTGCGCGACGCCCGCGACCACCACGACGTCCTCGGCCCCCGCCCGCACGCCCCGCGAGCGGCTCAGCCACCGGGCCAGCTCCGCGCGCAACCGCGGATGCCCCTGCGGGTCGCCGTAGCCGAGCTCGGCCGCGGGCACCTCGGCGAGCGCGGCCCGGGTGCAGCGCAGCCAGGCGGCGCGCGGGAACGCCGACAGGTCGGGCAGCCCCGGCGACAGGTCCACCCGGTCCGACCGGTGTTCCGCCGTCGTCGGCGCGGCGACCGGCACCTGGCGCGGCACGGCGGCGACCCGGGTGCCGCGCGCGCCCTCGGCGACCGCGAGGCCCTCGTCGACGAGCCGCTGGTAGGCCTCGACGACGACACCGCGCGACACCCCCAGCCCGGCCGCCATCCCGCGCGAAGGCGGCAACCGGTCGCCCGTGGTGAGCCTGCCGTCGCCGATGGCGGCGCGGAGCGCGTCGGTGAGCCAGGTCGCGACGCCGCCGCGGGGTGCGTCGGCCGCGTTGAGCTGCAGGAAGTCGACGCCCGGCACTTGGTCCTCTCGTCTTGTGTCATCTTGGCCCTGTCGACCGGGCCAATGCGGCAGCGAGCATCGTCGCATGAGAGCACCGTGGTGGGCAGGCGCAGGCGGGATGGCCTGCGTGGGGGGCAGCGTCGCCGTGTCCGGAACGCTGTCGGCGGCGCCGCTGATGACGACGCAGGCCGTGCGCTACGCGCTCGCGGTCGGGCTGCTCCTCGGCATCGCGCGGCTCACCGGCAGACGCGTGCCGGTGCCGCGCGGGGTCGAAGGGCTGTGGCTGGTGGGCGTGGCGGTGGCGGGGCTGGTGCTCTTCAACGTCGCGCTGGTCCGCGGGGCCGAGCACGCCGAGCCCGCGGTGCTGGGAGTGGCGATCGCGGGCGTCCCGTTGGTGTTGGCGCTCGCGGGCGGCAGGCCGCGCCGGGCGGTGGTGCTCGGCGCCGTCCTGGTGACGGCGGGGGCCGCGCTGGTGGAGGGCGGGGGACACACGGACCTGGTCGGGCTCGGCTGGGCGGCGCTCGTGCTGGCCTGCGAAGTGGGCTTCACGCTCCTGGCGGTGCCGGTGTTGGGCAGGCTCGGCCCGTGGGGGGTCGCGGTGCACTCGTGCTGGATCGCGGCGGTGCTGCTGGCGACGATCGGGTGGGCGACGGAAGGCCCAGCGGCCGTGCTGACGTTGACGCCCGCGCACCTGCTCGCCGTCGGGTACCTCGCGGTGGTGGTCACCGCGGTGGCGTTCGTGCTCTGGTACGGCGCGGTGGCCGCGCTCGGCCCGGCCCGCGCGGGCCTGCTCACCGGCGTGGTGCCGGTCGCCGCGGCCGGGCTGGGCGCGGTGTTGGGCGGCCCGGTGCCCGGGCCGCTGGTGTGGGCGGGGATCGCGCTGGTGGGCGCAGGGCTGGCGCTCGGCGTGTCGGGCGGCGCCCCGCAGGCCGCAACGCCGCAGGCCGCAACGCTGTCCGGTAGGGCCGGACACCTGGTCTGACGGGATGCGACGATGGCGCGGTGGTCGCCGCCGTGGGGAAGGCCGCCGCGCTGCTGCGGGCGTTCGGGCCGAGCGCGCCGGTGCTCTCGGTGCGCCAGCTGGCGGCACGCACCGGCGTGCCGCGCAGCACCGTGCACGCGCTGGCCGCCACGCTGGCCGAGGAGGGCCTGCTGGACGTCGTCGCGGGGCGCGGGTACCGGCTCGGCCCGCTGCTCGTCGGGCTCGCGGGGCAGATCATCGAGCGCACCGGGCTGGTCGCGGCGGTCGAGGGGGCCGCGCCGGTGCGGCGCACGCCCGGCCAGGAGGTGCACGTCGGCCAGCTGGTCGGCGCCTGGGTGGTGTACCTGCACCGGGAGGCCGGGCCGGTGCGCGCGCCGATGGACAACCGCGTCGGCCTGCGGGCGCCCGCGTGGCGCGGCGGGTGTGGCAAGGCGGCGCTGTCGCGGCTCCCACCCGACGAGGTCGACGAGCGGATTGCGCGGCTCTGCCGGGAGGAGGGCGTGACGGCCCCCGACGCCCCCGCCCTGCATGCTGAGCTGGCGCTGGCCCGCCGCGACGGTTGGCTGGTGAGCTCGTCGTTCCAACCCGGTCGCACGTCGGTGGCCGCGCCCGTTGTGCGGGCGGCCTGCGAGCCGGTGGGCGGGCTGTCCGTCGCGGGCCCGAGCGCGCTGTTCCCGCCCGCAGTGGTCCGGCGCCTCGGCCCGGAGGTCGCCGCCGCCGCCCGCCACGCGGGGCAGGCGCTCGGCTAGAACGGCACCGGCTGGGCCAGGAGCCCCGAGCCGGGCACGCGCCCGGCCAGCGTGCGGCAGAACTCGACCGCGTCGCAGGTGAGCTCCACCCCTCCGACGCCCTCCGTGTACGCGCCGCCAGCGGGGCCGGTGAGCTCCAGCGTGAACGGCTTGCCGTGCCGCCGCGCCCACTCGGCGACGACGTCGGCGACGATCCGCCCGTCGTGACCCGGGGTGAGGTCGAGGGGGCGGCCGGTGGCCTGCGCGACGTCGACCCGGTGCATCCACGTGTCGCGGGTGAGGATGACCTCGAAGACGTAGCCCATCCGCCACGTCTCGACCGTGCCGTCGGGGTTCTGGTTCTTCGTCGGCATGCGTCGCAGCAGCGGCCGTTCGGTGCGCCAGCGCGCCTGCCGCGGCCCGGCCGCCGCCATCCGCGCCACCAGCTCACCGGTGGTCAGGTGCTCGTTCATCATGACCTGGTAGGCCGTGACGCCGTCGATCATCGGCCCGTCGCCCGCCAGCTTGCCGCCCGCGCGGAACATCCCGGCCATCCGCCGCACGCCCGTGAAGCCTTCGGTCATCCCGAGCACGTGCCCGGCCATCGCCCGGACGTCCCAGGCCGGGCAGTCGGTCCGCCGCGCCCACTCCTCGGTGGAGAGGTCGCCCAGCAGTGCGACCATCGCGGCCGTCTCGTCCTCGGCGAGTTCCCGCGCCTCGGGACGCGTGATCGGGCCGATCTCCGCCGTGGTGATCATCAGACCGGGACCGCGGCGGTGAACCGCGCCTCGTAGGCGTCGGCGAGCGCACGCAACGCACCCGCACCGTCGCCCGCGAACGCCGGACCGTGCATGAGGGCCAGCGTACGGGGCGACAGGTCGGCCAGACCCCGCAGCGCGGGGGCCGTCGACGGGGTGAGGCAGGTGGCGCCGAACAGGTCGTCGGCGGCGAGCGCGGGCTCCACGAGGTCCGCGTCGTGCACGAGGGCGGCGCCGTCGCCGGTGCGGGTGAACAGGTCGCCGCACAACAGCGTTCCGGTCTGCTCGTCGTAGATCACCTGCGCCTCCCAGCCGTGCGGGACGTGCGGGGTGGCGATCGTGCGGATGCGGTGGCCGCCGATGTCGCGGACGCTGTCGTCGGGGACGTGGACGGGCGGGCGGTCGGCGAGGTCGTCGAGCGACACCTGGCAGCCCAGCGTGTTGAACAGCACCTCGGCCGCGGGCGCGGCGGCCAGCCACTCGTTCATCGCGCCGCACTCGTCGGCCTCGACGTGGCCGAAGCTGACCCAGCGCAACCGCTCGACCGGCATCACCTTCGCCACGGCCGCCGCCACGAGCGGGAACATCCGCCGCGGGCCGGTGTGGAAGAGTAGGGGCTCGTCGCCGTCGAGCAGGTACTGGTTGAAGGTGAAGCCGCCGGGGGCGACCTCGGGCACGCAGGTCGAGAGCCGGTAGACGCGGTCGGCGATCTCGTAGACGGTGGTCTGCATGCCGTTGATCGTGGCGACGGCGGGCCGCGGGCACATCGAGGTCGGCACCCCTGGTTAGTGCTGGGGGTCACCCAGTTTGCACGCCGTGCGTCCGTGCCAGCTCGGCGAGCGCGGCCCGGTCGGCGGCGCCGGTGCGCGCCAGCAGGCTGCCGACGTGCCGCTCGACGGTCTTCGTCGCCAGGTAGAGCCGCTCGCCGATCTCGCGGTTCGACAGGCCGGTCGCGACGAGCTTGAGCACGTCGACCTCCCGGCTCGTCACGCCGAGCCCGCGCAGCGTCGTCGGCACGTCCGAGTCGCCCCGACCCCGGCGCGGCATCGGCGCGCCCGCCGCGCCCAGCATCGTGCGGCAGCGGCGCGCCGCGCGGTCGTAGCCGCCAGCGGCGAAGAACGCCTCCGCCTCGCGCAGCCACGTGACCGGGTCGCCCCAGCCGTCGCGCAACGCGGCCCGTGCGATGAACAACTCCTGCACGTGCATGGGTGCGTAGCTGTGCCGCAGGCTGCGCAGCCGCGCGCGGACGTCGGCCATGAGCGCGGTCGCGCCCGCGCGGTCGCCGGTGCGGCCCAGCACGACCGCTTCGATGGCCTGGCAGACCAGCCCGAACTGCGCCATGCCCATGCGTCCGGCCGCGCCGGCGTTCTCCGCCCGCTGGGCGACGCCGAGGTCGTCGTCGTCGATCGCGTGCAGGGTGGCCCACAGCACCCGGCCGGGGAACACCGACGTCGTCGGCGGCGCGGCCCGCACGTAATCCATCATCGTCTCGAGGTGGCCCGGGATGGCGTCGAGGTCGCCCGCGACGACCGCGCGGGTCACGAGCACCCGTCCGTACAGGTCGCCGAGGATCCGCGGGTCGTCGGGGTCGTGGGCGAGCGCGTCGGCGGTGGCCGCGGCCATCCCGGCGTCGTCGCCCGCGAGCGCGTGCGCGCCTGCGAGCCAGAGGTGGGCCACGGGCTCGGTGGCCAGCCCGAACCGGCGGCTGGCGGCGACGCAGGCCCGCGCGGAGGCCAGGCACGCCTCCCGGTCGAAGGCCATCAGCGCGATGTCGGCGAGGCTCAGGTCCATCACCGCGACGGTGAGCAGCGCGCCGTAGCGGGCCGCGAGGTCGCGGGTGGCACGCATCGCCCGCTCGCCGCCGTCCGCCCAGGAGAGGATCGCGAGCTCGTGGCGGGCGCGCAGGTGCCACGCCGTGAGCCCGTGCCGCTCGGCGATCTCGGCGGCGCGCTCGAAGTGCGGCCGGGCGCGCACGATGCCGGTGCGCCCGCGTTCCGCGCGACCGAGCACCTCCAGCGCCTCGCACTGCACCTCGGGCTGGTCGGCCCGCTCGGCCGCGGCCAGCGCGGCGGATCCGAGCCGCATCGCCTCGTCCAGCCGCACCTGGTCCAGCGCCACGGCGGCGGCGACGGCATCCAGCCGCGCCCGGGCGGCGTCGGCCGTCTCACCGAGTGTCGCGGCGGCCACCAGCGCCCGCGCGGCCGCGACGTCGCGCTCGGCGGCCGCCACGTCGCCCGCGGTCAGGGCGGCGCGGGCCAGGCCCACCAGCAGGTCCGTGCGCTGCGCTGCGGGCAGCCGGGGGAGCAGCGCGAGGCCGAGCTCGCGCGCCTCGACGGGCTTGCCCGCGGCGACCAGCACCCGAACCAGCACCTCGTCGGCCGCGCACGCCACCGGCTCGGCGGCCGGAGCGAGCCTGCGGGCGCGCCGCGCCGTGCCCTCGGCGGTGGCCAGGGCGCCCGCGGCGAGCGCGCGCCGGGCGCTCTCGACGAGCCGTTCCGCGGCCTGCCCGGGCGCGCCCGCCGCCTCCGCCAGCTCGGCGGCCAGCTCGCAGGTGGCGCCCGGGAGGCCGGGGTGCGCCCGTTCGACCGCGGGCCACGCCCGCTGGGCGAGCCGCCGCCGCTCCGGCGGGAGCAGGTCGTCCAGCACGGCCTCGCGGGTGAGCGAGTGGCGGAAGACGAAGCGGTCGCCGTCGACCGCCACGATCTGCGCATCGACGGCGGCGCGCAGCCCGTCGACCACCGCGCGCCCGTCGACGTCGGCGATGCCCGGCAGCAGCTCCCAGTCGAACCGGCGGCCCAGCATCGCCGCGGCGCCGATCACCCGCCGGGCCGTGGCGTCGAGCATCGCGGTGCGGCGCGCGATCGACTCCCGCAGGCTCGCGGGAACCGTGGGCGTGAGCTCGCCCGCAGCGACCCACATCCCGTCCTCGCGCCGCAGCGTGCCCGCCGCGACCAGGCCCGCGAGCAACTCCTCGACGAGGAACGGCGTGCCGTCGCCGTGCGTGCGCACGAAGCCGGTGAGGCCTGCGGGCGGGCTCGGCGTGGCCAGGCACGCCGCCACCATGCGCTCGACGTCCTCTTCGGCCAGCGGCCCGATGCGGACGATCGCGGCGGGGTCGCGGCGCTCCAGCCGTTCCAACAGCTCCGCCGCGCCGCCCTCGGGTCGCGCGGTCGCCACGCACAGCACGGGCTCGGTGGGCAGGGCGTCGCCGAGGTAGTCGAGGGCGGCGAGGGTCTCCGAGTCGGCCCAGTGCAGGTCCTCCACCACGAGGACGCAGCCCCGCCCGTCGCCGTGGGCGCGCAGGAGCCGCACGATGGCCTCGGCGAGCAGGAGCGGCGAGTCCTCGGCGGCCTGGACGACGTCGTCGCGCCGCCACCCCGGGACGAGCCGCCCCAGATGGCCGCCCAGTCCGGCGAGCGCGGGCGAGTCGGGCACCGGCGCCGAGCGGAACGCCCCGAGGAACGCCTCGACGAGCGCCCGGTAGGGCACCGCGTTCGGGCCCGGCACCGCGCGCCCGGTGAGCACCGGGCAGCCCCGCGCGGCGGCGGCTTCGGCCGCCGCGGCGGCGAGGCGTGTCTTGCCCGCCCCCGCCCCGGCGACCAGCCCGACCACGCCGCCGCGGCCGGCCGCCATCGCGTCGACCCGCTCCCGCAACGAAGCCACCTCGGCGGCGCGCCCGATCAGCTCCGGGCAGAGCAGTGACACGCCTTGATCTTAGGCCGTGTCCCACGGATCAGCGGCCGCGGTCTTCGCGCCCAGATGGCCCCTCGCGGCGTTGTCGGGCAGCTCAAGTACCCCGGGTACGAGAGCCGCCCTCCGCCTTGCGAGGAGCCATCTGGATCACGAAGCCCACGCCCGTGATCCGCGGGACACGACCTAAAGCCGCAAGAGCATCCGGGCGTTGCCCAAGGTGTTCGGCTTGACGTGCGCGAGGTCGAGGAACTCCGCCACGCCCGCGTCGTAGCTGCGCAGCATCGCCGCGAACACGTCCGGCTCGACCGGTGTGCCGTCGATCTCGACGAACCCGTGGCCGCCGAAGAAGTGCTTCTCGAAGGTGAGCACGAACAGCCGGGCCAGGCCCAGCTCGCGGGCGTTGTCGATCAACCCCGCGACGATGGCGTGCCCGACCCCGCGGCCCACCGCGCGCGGGTGCACCGCCACCGTGCGGATCTCGCCGAGGTCGGCCCAGAGCACGTGCAGCGCCCCGCATCCGACGACCTCGCCGTCGAGCTCGGCCACGAGGAACTCCTGCACCGACTCGTAGAGGGTGACGATCTCCTTCGCCAGCAACACGCGTCCCGCGTACCCGTCGACGAGCGACTTGATCATCGTCACGTCGGCGGTCCGCGCCCGCCGCACGCACACCTCGGCCACGGAGCGGAGTAGATCACGGGTCGCCGGTTACCCTGGCAGGCGTGCCGGAACCACGCAGTGCTGATGGCCGCTCCGCTGTCGCTCCGCGGCGTGCTGATGGCCGCTCCGCTGTCGCTCCGCGGCGTGCAGATGGTCGCACCGCTGTCGCTCCGCGGCGGGCCGCGCTGCTGACGCTCGGTTGTGCTCGCAACGAGGTCGACTCCGAGGAGCTGGCCGGTCGGCTGTCCGGCTCCGGTTGGGAGCTGGTCGACACCGACGAGCGCCCGGACGTGATCGTCGTGAACACGTGCGGCTTCGTCGAGCAGGCCAAGAAGGACTCCATCGACACCGTGCTCGCGGCGTCCGACGTCGCGGGGGCCAAGGTCGTCGCCGTCGGCTGCCTGGCCGAGCGCTACGGCAAGGAGCTGGCCGACAGCCTGCCCGAGGCCGACGCCGTGCTCGGCTTCGACGACTACCCCGAGCTGGGCGAGCGGCTCGCCGACGTGCTCGGCGGCCACGCCCCGGCCGCGCACACGCCCGTCGACCGGCGCACGCTGCTGCCGCTCACGCCGGTCGACCGCTCGGCCGCCGACGTGCACGTGCCCGGCCACGCCTGGATCCCCCGCACGCGGCTCTCGGACGGGCCGATCGCGAACCTCAAGCTCGCCTCGGGCTGCGACCGGCGCTGCACGTTCTGCGCGATCCCGTCGTTCCGGGGCGCGTTCGTCTCCCGCACCCCGGACGAGATCGTCGCCGAGGCCGCGTGGCTGGGCATGCAGGGCGTGCGCGAGCTGGTGCTGGTGAGCGAGAACTCGACGTCCTACGGCAAGGACCTGCCGGGCGGCACGCGCGCGCTCGTGCGCCTGCTACCCCGGCTCACGCAGGTGCCGGGCATCGACCGGGTGCGCGTGTCCTACCTGCAGCCCGCGGAGATGCGCCCGGACCTCATCGAGGTCATCGCGAGCACGCCCGGCGTCGCACCGTACTTCGACCTCTCGTTCCAGCACGCCAGCCCCACGCTGCTGCGCCGGATGCGCCGCTTCGGCGGGCGCGAGGACTTCCTCGACCTGTGCGAACGCATCCGCGCGCTCGCGCCGGAGGCGGGCATCCGCAGCAACGTGATCGTCGGCTTCCCCGGCGAGACCGAGGACGACCTCGCCGAGCTGGAGGCGTTCCTCGAAGGCGCCCGGCTCGACGCGGTCGGCGTGTTCGGCTACTCGGACGAGGACGGCACCGAGGCCGCGGGCTTCGACGGCAAGCTCCCGGCCGAGGAGATCGCGGCACGGGTCGAGCGGATCACCGCGCTCACCCAGGAGCTGATGGCCCAGCGCGCGGAAGACCGGGTCGGCACGGAGGTCACCGTGCTCGTCGAGGCGGCCGAGGACGCCGACTTCGAGTGCACCGGCCGCGCGTGCCACCAGGCCCCGGAGGTCGACGGCGAGTGCGTCGTCGAACGCGGGTCCGGCCTGGCCGTCGGCGATATGGTGCGGGCGGTCGTGGTCGGCACCGAAGGCGCGGACCTCGTCGTCAAACCGGGCGAGTCCGTGCCCCGCAGCACCCTCCCTGCGCCGCCGGGCGGCTCGGGGTGAGCGCAGGGACCAGCGGCGTGCCGCCGCCCGGCCCACCGCCACCCCTGCTCAACATCGCCAACGTGCTCACCGGGGTGCGGCTGCTGCTCGTCCCCGTCTTCCTCCTCACGCTCTTCGCGGACGCGGACCAGAACACCGGCTGGCGCTACGCGGCCACCGGGGTCTTCGTCATCGCGGCGATCACCGACCGGTTCGACGGGGAGCTCGCCCGCTCGCGCGGGCTCGTCACCGCGTTCGGCACGCTCGCCGATCCCATCGCCGACAAGGCCCTCACCGGAGCCGCGCTCGTCGGCCTCTCGGTGCTCCAGCTCCTGCCGTGGTGGATCACCGTCGTGATCATGGGTCGGGAGCTGGGCATCACCCTGCTCCGCTTCCTCGTGCTCCGCCACGGGATCATCGCGGCGAGCCGCGGCGGCAAGGCGAAGACGCTCGTGCAGATGATCGCCATCGGCCTGTACCTCCTGCCGCTGGAAGGCGTGTCGGGCGCGATCGACGCGCTGCGCTGGGCGGTGATGGCATTGGCGGTGGGGCTCACCGTGGTCACCGGGCTCGACTACCTGGTCAAGGCGCTCCGCCCACGTTCACGCACCGTGTAGCGCCGCCGTGTTCGCCGTGAGCGGACGCGTCGTGCGGCGACGCGGGGCCGCCGGAGTCGGTACCGTGAGGGCACGGCCGAACCCGGCCATGGCACGAGGAGGGTCGCATGGCGGTGCTGATGCGGGAGGCGATCGGCGGAAGCCTGCGGCGCGCGCGCACGGAGGGGCGTCGCACCCTGCGGGAGGTGTCCCGGCGCGCGCGCGTGAGCCTCGGCTACCTGTCGGAGGTGGAGCGCGGCCGCAAGGAGGCGTCGAGCGAGCTGCTCGCCGCGATCTGCGAGGCGCTGGACATCGCGTTGTCCGACGTGCTCGCCGAGGCCGCCGAGGTGATCGCGCGGTCACTGGCCGCCGACGGCGCGGAGGTCCTCATGCCTGCACGGCGCCCCATCGGGCTGCGGCACATGGATCTGCGCCTCGCGGGCACGGAGTCGATTCCTGCGCCGCTGGCCCCGATGCCGGTGCGCGGCGTACGGGCCGCCGCCTGAGCCGCGAAGCCGCCGTTCCTCGGGGTCGCCCCGACATCGGCCTCCGGATCATCCCCGATATCGTCGACCTCGGGTGGAAGTCCGGACCTCACCGGTGCCACGATGGGGTTCGCAGCAGGTGACGCACTCGGAGGGCGGAGCAGATGGCCAACGGTTTCACGAAGGCCTGGAAGTACCTGATGGCGTTGTTCTCGTCGAAGGTCGACGAGTACGCCGACCCCAAGGTGCAGATCCAGCAGGCCATCGAAGAGGCGCAGCGCCAGCACCAGGCACTCTCCCAGCAGGCCGCCGCCGTGATCGGCAACCAGCGCCAGCTCGAGATGAAGCTCAACCGCCAGCTCGGCGAGATCGAGAAGCTGCAGGCCTCGGCGCGGCAGGCGCTCGTGCTGGCCGACCAGGCGCGGGCGTCCGGTGACGAGGTCAAGGCAGGCCAGTACGAGCAGTCCGCGCAGGCGTTCGCCTCGCAGCTGGTCACGGCCGAGCAGTCGGTGGAAGACCTCAAGACCCTGCACGACCAGTCGATCCAGGCCGCGGGCCAGGCGAAGCAGGCCGTCGAGCGCAACTCGATGATGCTGCAGCAGAAGATCGCCGAGCGCACCAAGCTGCTGTCGCAGCTGGAGCAGGCGAAGATGCAGGAGCAGGCCGCCGCCTCGCTGCGGCAGATGAGCGAGCTCGCCGCGCCCGGCAACACCCCGTCGCTGGAGGAGGTGCGCGACAAGATCGAGCGGCGCTACGCCAACGCCATCGGCTCGGCCGAGCTCGCGCAGAACTCCGTGCAGGGCCGCATGCTGGAGGTCCAGGCCAGCGCCGTCGACATGGCGGGGGCCAGCAGGCTGGAGCAGATCCGGGCGTCGCTGCACGGCACCCCGGTGGCGGGCGAGGTCACGGCGGGCAACACCGCCCCCACCCCCGCGCCCACCCAGCAGATCAACACGCAGAAGCAGCCCGGCACGGCCTGACGCTCCACCGCCCCACTTCGCACCCCGTCGACGGGTGCGAAGTGCGTTGGGTGGGGTGCGACGGGCGCAGGTCAGCGCGCCGGCGCCGGGCCCGGCTGGCACGTCGGGCACCAGTAGGCCACCCGCGCGTACACGCCGTCGCCCTGGGGAGCCGTGCGGATGCGGGTGCCGCAGCGGCGGCAGCGCTGCCCGGCCCGCTCGAACACCCAGTGCTGACGGCCGCGACCCAGCTCGCCGGTGGTCGTCTGCTCCGGCCGGTCGGCGTTGCGCAGCAGCAGCTTGCGGGCGAGCGCGATCATCCCGGCCGGGTCGGGCACGTCCGCGGTGAGCGTCCAGGGGGAGACGCCGCGCAGGAAGCACACCTCGGTCTTGTAGAGGTTGCCGACACCGGCCATCACCCGCTGCTCCAGCAGCACCAGCCCGATCTCGGACGCCCCCCGCGCGGTCAGCCGCCGCAGCGCCTCCCCCGCGTGCTCCGCCGACCACTCCGGGTCGAGCAGGTCCGGGCCCAGGTGGCCGACGAGCCGGTGCTCCTCGGCCGTCGGCAACAGTTCCAGGTCGTGCAGGGCGAACCCGACGGCCACGCGCTCCTCGGTGGCCAGCACGGCCCGTGCCTCGTAGGCCGGGCGCTGCCAGGCCATCCCGGGCCGGTAGAGGTGCCACGAGCCGTCCATGCGGAAGTGGCTGTGCAGGCTGCGGCCGTCGTCGAGCCGGGTGAACAGGTGCTTGCCCACCGACGCCACGTCGACGACGGTGAGCCCGGCGAGGTCGTACTCGACGAGCCGGGGATGGCGCAGCTCACCCCGCACGAGCCGCTGCCCGGCCAGCGCGGCCCGCAGCCGCTTGGCCGCCAAGTAGACCGTGTCGCCTTCAGGCACGTTTAAGACCGTACCGACGTTGGAGATCCTGAGCTTCCCGATGACCGAAGGGAGCGCCGGTGGGCGCCGTCCAGGACCAGATCGACGCTGTACTGCGGGCCCGCCGCGCGAAGCTGCCGCTCATCGAACGGGAGCAGGCCCGGTGGACCGCGATCGCGGCACTGCTGGAGGACCTCGCAGTCGCGCTCGACGACGTGACGGCCGTCGAGGATGACGGTGCCCCTGCGGTCGTCTTCGACGTCGACGGCGTCGGGCTGCAGAGCATCGCCGCGAGCGCGCTGGCCGCGCTGGCGACCACCCGGGCACGGGTGTCGCGGCGCACCGTCAACATCGGCGTGAGCGGCCGCGCCCGCAACGGCAAGAGCACGCTGCTGCAGTCGCTCTCGGGCCTGGGCGACGAGCAGATCCCCACCGGAAAGGGCCAGCCGGTCACCGCGGTCCGCAGCCGGATCTTCCACTCCGACACCAACCGCAGCGCCCAGCTCACCCTGCACGACGGCCGGACGTTCTGCGCCGAGGTCGTCGCCCCGTACTTCGCGGAGCTGAAGCTCGCGCCCGCGCCGCGCACGCTCGCCGACTTCGAGCGCTTCGACCTCGCCGATGTGGGCGAAGAGCGCAAACGCAGGCCGGAGTACGCGCGCCTGAAGGAGATGCAGGAGTCGCTCCCGTCCTACCGCCACCTGCTCACCGGCGAGGTCCGCGCGGTCGACGTCGACGACATGCGCCAGTGGGTCGCCTACCCGGAGGGCGGCGCGGCAGGCGCCGTCGACGAGCGGCCCTACCTCGCCGTCCGCGATGCCGTGATCACGTGCCGGTTCCCCGTCGCGGAGGTCGGTGCCGTCGGGCTGATCGACCTGCCCGGCCTCGGCGAGCTCGTGCCCGACGCCGAGGAGCACCACCTCGCGGGCCTGGAGAACGACGTCGACTTCGTGATCGTCGTCAAACGTCCCGACCAGACCAACGCGCCGTGGAAGACGGAAGACCAGGCGGGGCTCGACCTGATCGCCCGCGCGGGCGGGGCCGCGTCGATCCGCGACTTCATGACCATCCTGATCAACACCGGGGGCTGCGAGGACGTCAACATCCAGGCGCTGCGCAACGACCTCCGCCACCGGCTCAACGAGGGCGTCGACGACCGCAACTACCTGGTCTGGTCGGCCGACACGGCCGACCGCGCGGTGGTGGCCCGCGACGTGTTGGGCCGCGCCCTCACCCACCTCGCCGGCGCGCTGCCCCGGATGGACGCGGCCGTCATCGACGCGGCGCTGGCGCAGTGCGAGCAGGCCCAGGCCGAGCTGACCGCCGAGATGGAGCGGCTGCTCGCCACCGTGCGCCGCATCTCCCGGCCGACCGCGGCCGAGGAGCTGATCGCGCGGGCCGACCAGGTCCTCGACGAGCTCGTCGTTTCGGTCCAGGACTGGGTGGCGGAGCTGCGGGTCCGCACCGGCGACTCCTACGACGACGCCGCGTTCGTGGAGCGGGTGGAGCAGTTGGAGGAGGAGATCCGCGGCTGGGCGATGGACGGCTTCGGGGTCGGCAGCGCCGCCTGGGTGGAGAAGGCCCACGTGCGGATGCGCCGCGCCGGGGCGTCGGCCCGCTACTCCACCGACGCGCTGAACGCGATCCGCACGGAGATCTCCCGGCGCTTCGGCGGCATCGACGACATCCTGCTGCGCAGGCGCGAGGAGTTCTGGCGCGGCATGGCCGACGCGCTGCGCCCCCGGCTGGCAGGCCTCCTGTCCGGCGACTCCGGGCAGCACGCGCTCGCCGGGCTCGCCGTGGCGCTGCGCGAAGCGAGCGACCCGTGCCCGCACCTGGCCGAGACCGTCGAGACCGCGCTCGACGTCCGGCTGGACTACCGCACCCGGCTGCTGCCGCAGATGCGCCGGGTGCTCGACGAGCTGCGGCCCGAGGGCATCGACCCGCAGACCGGGGCCGTCCGCGCGCCTGCCGTGTTCCCCGACACGCGGGAGGGCGCCGCAGACCTGTACCTCTACCTCAACGAGCTGGCCCGCAAGGCGATCTACGACGCGGCCGTGCTCCTGAAGAAGGAGACCCAGACGATGGCCGAGGCACTGCTGGCGTACGGCGAGCAGTTCGAGGACAGCTTCATCCGCGCGGAGACGTCGGTGCCGGAGTTCCGCAGGCTCGTCGGCGCCTACCGCGACGAGCTGTGGCCCGAAGAGCGCACCGGCCCGGCGACGGCAACGGCCAAGGTCCAGCGGGTGGTGCGGCTGCTGCACGCGGTGGCCGATGCCGCGGCGGAGAAGGTGCCCGCGTGACCCCGTCGTTCCGCGTCGCGGTGGTCGGCCCGAGCCGCGTGGGCAAGACCACGCTGCTCACCGCCATCCTCAGCGACACCCGCGACCTCCTCGCGGGCACCCCGGTCACCGTCGAGATGGACGAGCGCACGAGCGTGCGGGTCAAGCGCCAGCAGAAGGAGCTGCAGCAGGCGCTGGACCGCGGCGAGTTCGACGCGGCCGCGCTCGGCGGCACCCAGGAGATCAACCAGTACCACGTCACGCTCACCGGGGAGGGCGACGACTCCGCGGAGATCCCGTTCGACCTGCTCGACTACCCGGGCGCGTGGCTGGACGACGAGGAGCGGGCGAAGTACCCGCACGCGGTCAGCGAGTGGCCCAACTTCCTCAACCACGTGCGCGACAGCATCATGCTGCTCGTCCCCATCGATGCCGCGGTCCTCATGGAGGCGGTCACCCCCGCGCAGCGCGCGGCCGTGAGCCCGCTGCTCGGCGTGATCGACGTCAACGAGGTGGGTCGGCGCTGGGCCAAGGGCAGGCAGATGCACGCGGACGAGCCCGCCGTGGTGGTGCTCGCCCCGCTGAAGTGCGAGAAGTACTTCGACGACAACGGTGGCCGCGGGCACCAGGCCGGTGAGCTGCGCGCCCGCGTCCGGGAGCGCTACGACGCCCTGCTCAAGATCATCGCCAAGGAGACGGCGGGCCGGTCCACACCCGTGCGCGTCGTCTACGCGCCGATCGACACCTACGGGTGCGTCGAGCTGATCGAGGCCCGCTGGAAGACCGTCGCAGGCCGACCGGACTTCGAGGCGCACTACCGGTTCCGCGGCAGGCCGCCCCAGATGCAGGTGCGCGCGGCGGGCACGGTGATGCAGGAGCTGTGCCGGTCGATCCTCGTGGGCCAGACCCAGGTGGAGATCGCCGCTCGGCAGGGCCACCAGCGCGGCTACGACGCGGGCGTCGAACGGCAGGCCGAGGCCAAGGGGTTCTGGGAGACGGTGGCCTACCACCTGTCGGGCGAGTCGCTCAGGGTCAACCGCCAGATCCGCGACCAGTCGGCCGCGATCACCCGCGTCGCGGCCCGCCAGGCCGAGCTGTTGGCGGCGACCCGCCGCCTCGCGGCGGTGCCCGCCGACCCCCGTGTCGAGGTCTGGAGCGGTGAGGACTGGCAGTGATCGGGCAACGCCGGTGACCGCCGCCCACCTCATGACCCGCGGCACCCCGCGGCGCCTCGACTACCGCTTCCTCGGCGCGGGCCCGGCGCAGCGGTGGTGGCGGCCGGTGCAGGACTGGGTGGTCCTCGAACAGCCCGAGGTCATCGCGTGCGGCCGCTCGTTGCTGATCAGCGGCATCCCGTCCGCGCGCAGAGACGCCATCGGCACCGCGATCCGCTACACCTTGGTGGTCGAGGACGTGGAGCGGGCGCTGGCCCACAGCCTCGCGGCCGCCGGGCTGCACAGCGCCGGTCGTGCGCGGCTCGGTGAGCTGCTGGACGCGGGGTTCCCCGCCGAGTGGGTCGACGCGGCGCTCGGGGACACGGCGCCGAGCGACGCCGAGGTCGCGCGCCGCCTGGCGCCCGCGCTGGCCGCCTTCGGCGTCGACGAACCGGCCGCGGCGCAGCACCGGGTCCGCCACCGCTCGTGGGTGGGCGCGCTCGACGACGGGCAGGCCGTCGCGGCCTTCCTGGACCGGGTCACGCGCCTCGCCGAGGGCGAGCCGGGATGGGCGTTCACCACGTCCGCGATCGCCAGCGTCAAGGGCGCGGGCGACGCCGCGGACGCGCTCGGCGCGCCGGTGGCCGTGCTGCTCGCCGACGGCGGGCCGCCGGAGGTCGTCGACCTGGGAAAAGCGCAGGCCGGGCCACGGCCCGGCATCCGGACGATGACCACCACGACCCCGTCGCGGCGGCGGTGGCTGGTCCCGTTGGCGGTGGTGGTGCTGCTGGCGGCGATCCTGGTGGTCGTCCTGATCGCGACGGTGTTCCCGCTGTAGGAACCGCGCACCGCTCGCCGACCTTCAGCCTCGGCGGCGTCGACGAGGACGGACGGCGCTGGTCGGGCGGTGTGTGGCTCGACCCACCCGCGGTCGGCGGCGCGGTGCGGCTCGACGACGGCACCACGTGCCCGGTCAGCGGGCACGTCATCGGACGCCGGGAGAGCCTGCTGGAGATGGGCGACCGCCTGATCACCATGGCCACGCTCCCGGCGCTCCGCAAGGTGGTGCACGCCGTCACCGACGCCGCCTTGGAGCCCTGGACGCCGCCGTGGGCGCAGCTGTCGCTGCAGTTCGACACCCAGCGCACGCTGATCGACCTCGTCGGCGACACGTGGCGGCCGCAGTCGGCGGTCGTCCAGCTCGACCCCGGGTTGTTGTCCTGGTTGCGGGACTTCCTGGCCCACACCGCCCGCCGCCTCGCCGCGCACGCCACGACGATCGCCTCCGTCGAGACCGCGTGGGAGGTGGCCCGACTGCACCTGGTGCTCAGCGAGCCCGACGGCACCGAGCAGGCGGTGCGGCGGGGGATCGGGCTGCTGCGGAAGTCCGGGCTGTCCGCCGACGCGCGGCGCACCGGCCACGAGCTCGCGGGACTCCTCGACGCCGTCAACGGCCTGCAGGCCGTCGCCACCGAGCTCAGGAGCGCGCTGGCGGACGCGGACTGATCGGCTACCGGCGAACTTCCAGGGCGTACTCGTTCCAGTCCACGTGCCGGGTCATCGTCCAGTAGTCGACGATCCGCCAGGGCAGGGCGCACACCACCCGGCCCGCGGGGTTGCGGTACCAGTTGCGCATGCCGGGGTGGGTCCAGATCATCGCCGCGTGCGCGGCGTCGTGCCGGGCGGCGTAGTCGGCGTGCACTTCGGGCAACACCTCCACCGCCCCGAGCCGGTTCTCGATCATCCCGACGAGCGCCTCCACGATGTAGCGCACCTGGCACTCGGCGATCGTGATGTAGCTGCCGCCGTGGCCGAGCACGGTGCCCGGCCCACAGGTCAGGAACAGGTTGGGAAAGCCGCTCACCGTGATGCCCAGGTGTGCGTCGGCGTCGTCGGGCCCCCAGACGTCGGCGATCGTGAGCCCGTCCCGGCCGGTGATCGACAACGGCCACAGCGGCTTCTGGGCCTCGAACCCCGTGCACAGCACCACGACGTCCGCCGCGGTCTCGGTGCCGTCCTGCGCCCGCACGCCCGTCGGCGTGACCGCGGCGACGGGCGACGTGACGAGGTCGACGTCGTCGCGGCGGATGGCCGCGTACCAGCCGTTGTCGAGCAGCATCCGCTTGCCGAACGGCGGGTAGCGCGGCAGCGCCTTTGCGACCAGGTCTTCCCGCCCGGCCAGCTCGTGCTCCACGTACCGGGTGAACACCCGCCGGTGCCCGTCGTTGACCGCGTTGACCGAACGGTCGCCGTGCTCCCACGCCGGGTCCTTCTGCAGGGAGGCGTGCACCCGGTCGCCCGTGTTCCACGACAGCCGCGTGCGGTACCAGCGCCGGTAGAACGGCACGTGCTCCATGAGCAGCGAGGCGGCGTCGGCGATGGGGGAGAAGTACACGTCGTTGGGCGCGGCCCACTGCGGCGACCGCTGGAACACGGTGACGTGCCCGGCCCGCTCGGCGATCGCGGGCACGATCTGCATCGCGCTCGCCCCGGTGCCGACGACCGCCACCCGTTTGCCGGTGACGTCGAGGTCTGCGGGCCAGCGCGCCGAGTGGAACAGCGGACCGCGGAACGCGTCCATCCCCGGGAGCGGCGGGACCTTCGGCCGGTTGAGCTGCCCGACGGCGGTGATCACGGCGTCGGCGGTGAGCGTCTCGCCGTCGGTGGTGGTGACGGTCCAGCGCTGGTCGCGGTAGACCGCGCTCGCCACCTCCGTGTCGAAGCGGATGACCTTGCGCAGGTCGTGCGCGTCGGCCACGTCGCGCAGGTAGGTGAGCACCTCGTCGCGCTTGCCGAAGTGGGTGGACCAGCGCCGCGGCGCGAACGAGTAGGAGTAGAGGTGGCTGGGGGTGTCGACGCCCGCGCCGGGGTAGGCGTTCTCCAGCCAGGTGCCGCCGACGTCGGAGTTCTTCTCCAGCACCACGTGGTCGATCCCGGCCTCGGCGAGCTGGATCGCGGCGAGCATGCCCGACACCCCGGCGCCGATGACCACCACCCGGACGTCCGACGGCGGCGCGGTGCGGACCGGGGGCACGTGGAAGCCCATGTCCTCGGCCGTCATCGCCTCGTACTCCGGCGGCACCGGCTCGCCGACAGCCAGCTCGATCAGCTCCAGCAGCGCCTCACCCGTCGGGGCGGGCACGGCGGGCGGCCGGCCGCCCGCCCAGGCCAGCACCGCGTCGACCGCGGCGGCCCGGATCTCGGCCTGGAGCTCGGGGGAGAACCCGCCCGGGTCGTTGTCCTCCATGCCGCGGCTGCGGGTGGGTCGGTAGGGATCGGCGAGGTAGCGGCGGTCGCCGGTGAGCTGGTAGAGCACCGGGACGAGCGACGGGAGGTTGGCGTGCTCCATCGCGTCGGCGAGCGCGGCCCGGTCGGGCACGGTCTCGGGGCGTGGTTCGGCCATCGTCTCCATTCGGTCCAGGCTAACCGCCGTTAGGCTGAGCCACCGGCCCGAGACCGAAAGCAGGGAGCAGCGATGGAGCTGACCGAGGCGATGCGCACCACCGGCACGTGCCGCTACTTCCGCCCCGACCCGGTGCCCGACGAGGTGTTGCGCGCGGCGTTCGACGTCGCCCGCTTCGGCCCGCAGGGCGGCAACCGGCAGCCGGTGCGCTGGGTCGTCGTGCGGGACACGGCCACCAAGCAGGCGCTCGCCGACCTCTACCTGCCGCCGTGGAAGGCCTACCTCGGCGCGGTCGGCACCGGTGAGGTCAACGTCGGCGCGCTGCCCCGCGTGGTGCAGGACGCCGACTACTTCGCCGAGCACTTCGCGTCCGTGCCGGTGATCGTCGTCGCGTGCGCGGAGCTGGCCGGGCTGCACCCCACCGACACGGAGCTGGGGCGGCTGTCGATCGTCGGCGGTGGGTCGGTCTACCCCACGGTGCAGAACTTCCTGCTCGCGCTGCGCGACCAGGGCATCGGGAGCGCGTTCACCACGCTGTTGTGCCTGAGCGAGCCGAAGGTCCGCGAGCTGCTGGCGATCCCGGAGGGCTTCGTCACCGCGTGCCACATCGCGGTCGGCTACCCGGAGCGGCCGTTCCCCGCGAAGCTCACTCGTTCGCCGGTCGAGGAGATCGTCTTCGCCGAGTCGTTCGGCACCCCGTTCTTCTCGTGAGCGCCGCCCGGCAGACGCCGCTCGGGCGGGCCACGATCGGTGACCAGCTGCGCCGCCACGCCCGCACCCACCCGCGCAAGGTCGCGTTCGTGACCTACGCGCCCGAACGCGCCGAGCTCACGTACGCTGAGCTCGACGCGCTCGCCAACCGGTGGGCGCACCTGCTCGCCGACCGCGGCGTGGGTCGGGGCCACGTCGTCGCGATGGTGGCGCGCAACGGCATCGCGGTGGTGGTCGCCTACTACGGCGCGCTCAAGCTCGGCGCCGCCTTCACTGTGGTCAACCCGATGTTCCGGGCCCACGAGGCGGCGTGGCAGCTCGCGCACGCCGAGCCGACCGTCGTGATCGCCGACCCGGCGTTCGCCGAGCTCGCGCCGGACGCGCTGCTGCTGGGCCCCGACCTCGACGCCGAGCTGGCCGCCCGACCCGACACCGAGCCCGACGCCGAGGTCGACGAGAACGATGTCGCGATGCTCGTCTACACCTCGGGCACGACCGCGACGCCCAAGGGAGTGCTGATCACCCACCGCAACTACCTGATCTCCACCGCGCCCGCCTGGAGCGCAGGCCTGGGCGTCGGGCCCGACGACACCTGGCTGTTCGTCATGCCCTTCCACACGATTGCGGGCCTCGGCTCGATGACCACGCTCACGCTGCTCGGCGCCACGCTCGTGCTGCCCCCCACCGCCGACCCGGCCGCGACCCTGCCGATCCTCGCCCGCGAACGGGTCACCGTCCTCGCCCAGACGCCCACCTTCTACCTGGCGCTGGCCGCACAACCGGGTTTCGGCCCCGAGGCGGTCGGGGCGGTACGCCGCTGCATGACCTACGGCGGGCAGGTGGCGCCCGCCGCGATCGAGGCGTGGTCGGTGGCCGCGCCGGACGCGCTGTGGGGCACCTACTGGGGGCAGTCCGAGCTGTCGCAGCTGGGCACGGTCGGCTGGTTCGCCCGGCTCGACGACATTCCCGGCGACGGCGACCCGTCCTGGATCGGCAAGCCGGTGAGCCACCTCGAGGTGCGCGTCGTCGGCGAGGACGGCGCCGACGCCGAGCTGGGCGAGCTGATCTGCCGGTCGCCGTCGGTGATGCTCGGCTACCACCGCGACCCGGAACGGACGGCGGCCGTCGTCGGGTCGGGGTGGCTGCACACCGGCGACATCGTGCGCGTCGACGCCGAGGGCAACCTGTTCTTCCACGACCGCCGCACCGACGTCATCAAGACGGGCGGCATGAACGTGTCGTCGCAGGAGGTGGAGCGGGCGCTGCACGCCCATCCCGAGGTGCTGCGCGCCGCGGTGGTGGGCCGCCCGGACCCGTACTGGTCGGAAGCCGTCACCGCGTTCGTGATCCCGCGGCCGGGGGTGACACCCGACCCGGACGCCGTGATCGCGTTCTGCCGGGAGCGGCTCGCGGGCTTCAAGGTGCCCAAGGCGGTGCACGTCGTTGCCGAGTTGCCGGTCGACGCGCAAGGCAAGATCCTCAAGCGCGAGCTGAGGTGAGCGGGCTAGCGAGCGAACCATCTGTGCAGCGCTGCGCGAAGCGCGGACCGAGCGTTAGCGAGGGACAGCGGTGAGCGGGCAGCCGGCTCAGCGCAGGCGGGACGCGATCGTCAGCGCGGCCGCCCGGTTCTTCGCCGAGCGCGGGTACGCGGCGGTCGGCATGCGCGACGTCGCCGAGGCCGTCGGCGTGCGCGGGCCCAGCCTCTACCACCACTTCGCGTCGAAGGAGGAGATCCTCTACGCGATCTGCCTGACCGTGACCGACGAGCCCAACGCGCAGAACCTGCCGCTGCTCGACGCGCCCGGCACCGCGACGGAACGGCTGTCCGCGCTGGTCCGCGCGCACCTGCGGCACCTGCACCGGCGGCGCACCGAGCACGTGGTCGGCCTCCACGAGCTGGCCGCGCTCGCGCCCGAGCACCGCGCCGTGGTGGACGGCCACCGCCGCCACTACCAGCACCGGGTGCGGGAGGTGATCGCGGCGGGTGCGGCGGCGGGCGAGCTGACCGTGCCCGACCCGCACCTCGCCGCGTTCGCGGTGTGCGATGTGCTCAACGGCCTGAGCAATTGGTTCCGCACCGACGGTGACCTGACCCTCGACGAGGTGGCCGACGGTTACGTGGACCTCATCGTCGGCCGGATGCTGGGCGGCCGCAGCCGCGCACCCGACGGGCCGCCGCCCGCAGGCCCCGGCGGGCGCCCGACGTCCTGACGGCGGTCAGCGCGTAGGCGCTGCAGCTCGGCTCGGACGGGCACGTGGGGGTGAACCGCGTGAGCCACCGGCGGTAGCCGCGGACCGCCAGCTCGATCAGGGTGGCGACGACGCCGCCGGTGCCCGGCGGCGCGACCAGCGCGACCACGGCCAGCAGCGACGAGACCCGCAGGAGGTCGCAGCCGCCGCAGTCGCAGTCCGGGAGGTCGCAGCCGGGGAGGTCGCAGCTGGGGACGTCGCAGCCGTCGCACCACCCCGTGCTCCCGGCGGCTGCCTCGGTGCCCGCGTCCCCCGTGTCCACCGCCTGCTCGCGACGCTGCCTGCGCTCCTCCTCGGCCAGCTCGTCGTCCGGACCCGGCATGGACACGTTGTCCACCGTCACCCCCCTTGATCGACGGCGCAGCAAACCGCCTGCCGGGCCCGTCCGTCAACGGGCGGGGGTCACCCCGTGAACGCCGCTGCGTGGTCGCGCACGAACGCGGCGAGCGACCGGGGCTCGCGGCCGAGCACGTCGCGCACGGTGCTGCGGGTCTGCGCCTGGATGCCCTGGCGAAGCAGGCCGAACACGGCGATGAGGTTGGTCGCGAACCACTCCGGGGCACCCGTCGCCACGAGCTGGCCCATGGCGGCGTCGTCGGGCACGGGTACGAAGCCGATCCGCCTGCCCGTGACCGCGCTCAACTCGGCGGCGACGTCGTCGAACGTGACGACCTCCGGACCGGTCAGGACCAGCTCGCGCCCCACCGGCTCGGTGAGCGCGACGGCCGCGACGTCGGCGATGTCGCGCGGATCGACCATGGCGAGCTTCGCACCGGCCGCAGGCAGGAAGATCGCTCCGGCCTGCCGCACGCCCTCGGCCGCGGTCAACAGGTTGGTCATATTGAACGTGGGCTTGAGCAGGGCGTACTCGACGCCGCTTGCCCGCAGGTGGGCCTCGATGCGGGCGTGCGCGTCGGCGAACGCGGAAGGCGAGCCGATCGCGGCGTCGCTCGTGGAGAGCTTGACGATGCGCCGCACACCCGCGGCGACCGCGGCGTCGATCACCCCGTTCTCCCAGGCGGCCTGGGCCGGGTGGTTGCCACAGGCCAGGTAGACGGCGTCGGCGCCGTTGAGGGCGGGCGCGTAGGAAGCCGGGTCGGCGAGGTCGCCGACCACCCGGTCGACGCCCGCGGGCAGGTCGGCGACCGGGTTGCGGACGAGGGCCCGCACGGACAGGCCGCGGCGGACGAGCTGGGGTACGACGTGGCGGCCGACGGTGCCGGTCGCGCCGGTCATGAAGATGGTGGTCATGGCGCCCACCGTGCGCCTGCAGGCGTTCCCGGGGCGTTCCTCACCGGGCGACCTCGGGGAACGCAGCGGCGATTCGGCGGGCCTGGGGCGCCCAGACGGCCGCGGCGCCACCCATTGTGAGCAGCGCGTACGCCGCCGCGCGGGCCTGTTCGCGGTCGTCGGCCGCCACGGCCGCGGCGAGCCGAACGCGAGTCAGGATCGCCGGAACGCCGGGGGCCGGGCTGTGCTCGCGCGCCGCGCGGAGGGCCGCGTCGATCCTGGCGCGTCCGGCCTCGGCCGCGCCGTCGAGCACGGCCAGGTAGCCGTCCAGCGCGTCGGTCGACAGCTGGGTGGGCGGCGGCTTCGCCCCGAGCGCCACCAGCCGCCCCACGAGCTCGCGCAGGGCGGGCTGGTCGTCCATGTCCAGCGCCAGCAGCGCGCCGAAGAGCAGGGCGATGCCGGTGCTGAACGGCTGAGCGATCTGGTCGGCCCAGGCCAGGGCGGCGGCGCGGGCCCGCCGGGCCGCCTCGGGCTCGCCGAGGAACCACAGCGTGTTGCCCAGCCGGGCGAGGCACGCGACCTTCGGGTCCTGGCCGTAGCCGACGAGGTGGACCGGGCGGTCGGCGGGCCGGTAGCGCGCGACCGCGGTCTCGAGGTGCGTGCGGGCGGCGGCGAAGTCGGCGCGCCAGAAGGAGGCCACCCCCAGCAGGAAGGCGCCTTCGACGACGAGCACGTCGTCGGCGAGGCGCTCGCCCGCGGCCTGCAGCTGAGCGCCGATGCGCAGGGTGGCGGGGAAGTCCTCGGCGGTGAGCGCGCTCATCCCGCGCGAGCGCAGCAGCGGCGGCGATTCCGGCACGCCCAACGCCGCCGTGAGCCGCAGCGCCTCGTCCTGGTGCGCCTCGACCGCGGGCGCGGCGTAGCCCACGGCCGACGCGAGCGGGCCGAGCACCGCGTTGTGCAGGTCGAGCTCGGCCGCGTCGCGGCTCGGCGACGGGGGCAGCGTGCGGACCTGGTGCACCGCCCGTTCGAGGAGGTCGACCGCCGCGTCGCTCGCGTGCAGCTCCTGCGCGGCCTCGGCGGCGCGGCGGAACCAGGTGACGGCGTGGCTCGCCGACCCGCCCTCGGCGTAGTGCCGGGCGATCTGGGCGCTGACCGGGCCGGGATCGGCGGCGTGCGCGTGTTCGAGGGCGGGGGCGATGCGCAGGTGCAGCAGGCGCCGTCGCGGCGGGCTCACGCCCAGCGCCGCGACCTCGCGAAGTCGGTCGTGGCTGAACCGGTAGGCGTGCGCGTCCTGCTCGCGCAGGATGCGGCGGCGCCAGAGCTCGTCGAGTCCGTTCAGGAGGACGTCGTCGGCCTCGCCCGCCGCGGCGGCCAGCACGTCGACGCGGAACTCGCGGCCGATCGTGGCCGCCACCTCGGCGAGGGCCCGGGCCGGGGCGGACAGCTGCGCGAGCCGGGCTTCGAGGACGGTCTGCACCCGCTTGCTGACCGGGGCGCCCGGACCGAGCCGCAGCGCCTCGACGACGAACAACGGGTTGCCCTCGGTCTCGGCGTAGAGGCGTTCCGCGTCGAGCGGCGCGCCACCCAGCTCGCGCGCGAGTGCGTCGGTCTCGGAGCGGTCGAGGCGGCCCAGCTCGATCTCGCTGCACCGGTCGAGGGCGTGCAGCCCGGCCAGGAGCTCCTGCGCGGGGTGGTCGCGGTCGATCTCCTCGCGACGGGCTGTGGCCGCGATGAGCAGCCGGGCGGTGGGCTCGCGGCGCACGAGGTAGTGCACGAGCCTGCAGGTCTCGCGGTCGATGTGCTGCAGGTCGTCGAGGACGAGCACGCGTGCCGTGGGTGCGGCGAGCACGGCGTCGGCCACCGCGTCGAGCAGCCGCAGGCGGTGCTCGTCGGCCGAGAGCGGCACGGGCCTGGGGGTGTCGGGCGCTTCGACGAGCAGCTCGGGCAGCAGGCGGGCGAGCTCGGACCGGCGCTCGGGATCGAGCTGCGCGAGCCGCGGGCGCAGCGCGCCCGACCGCAGCCACGCCGCCACCGGGCCGTACACCAGCGGGCCTTCGGCGGAGTGGCAGCGAGCCTCGGCGACGACCGCGCCTTGCCGCGCGCACCAGGTGCGGAACTCCTCGACGAGGCGCGTCTTGCCGATGCCTGCCTCGCCGGTGAGCAGCACGAACTGGGCGCGGCCTGCGAGGGACGCCCGGAACAGCTCCACGAGCTGGCGCCGCTCGACCGCGCGGCCCACGAGCGTGGCAGGCGCGGCGACCGCCGCGCCTGCCGCCGCCTCCCGCGGCAGTAGCGCGGCGTACGCGGCGCGGGTGGCCGCGGACGTGCCCATGCCGAGCTCGCGCTCCCACACGGCCGCGCACTCGTGGTAGACGCCGAGCGCGCGGGCCGGATCACCGCGGTCGGCGTGCAGGCGCATGAGCCGCCGGTAGCTGTCCTCGCGCAGGGGATCGGCGCGCAGCAGCCGCTCGGCGTGCGCGACGGCCTCGGTGAGCTCGCCCTCCGCCGCGCAACGGTCGGCCAACTCGCCCAGCGCGTCGAGCCAGCGCCCGCGCAGCCGGTGCCGCTCGGGCTCCAGCCAGGATGCGTCGTGCCCGTCCAGCAGGTCGCCGCCGTAGAGCGCGACGGCCCGGCGCAGGTCTCCGGAGGCGAGCAGCCGCTCGAACGCCGCGACGTCGCTCTCGCCCCGCCAACCCACGGTGCGGGGGGTGATCTCCAGGTGCTGGTCGAGGTCGGGCAGCGTGCGGCGGAGGGTGTGCAGGAGCTTGCGCAGGTTCGTGTGCGCCTGGGATTCGGTGGAGTCGGGCCAGAGCGCGGAGGCGAGCCGTCGACGGGTCTGAGCCTCGGGGTGCAGCACCAGGTACGCGAGGAGCGGCTCGGCGCGGGTCGCGTCGAGACGCACTGCCTCGCCGTCGAAGCACAGCGCGAACCGCCCGAGCAGGCGGACCGTCACCGTGGATCGCACATTCCCAGTTTCGCGGCCCTTGCAGGAGCCGGACCAGATATTTTGGCGAGATGCGATGAAATCGGGCACAAGGGGTGTTCACCGGACATGCGGGGTCGGGGCCGTTGGCGTGGTGGGCTGCTCGCTGCGGTGTTCGTGCTCGGGGTCGGCGCCCTGACCGGCGCGGGTCTCGACCCGGCGGCGCTGCCTTCGTCGGCCGCGGCGGCCCCGCGGACGCCGTCCGTTCCGGTCGCTCCGGGCGCGGCGCGTGGCACGTCCGTCGACGCGATCGCCGGTGCTTCTGTCGATGCTGCCTATGTCGACGCGGCCGTTGTCGACTCGCAGGCTTTGGCGGCGGCCGGAGCCGAGGCCGAAGTGGCGGCGAGCGCGCAGGCCGTGACGTCCGCGGCGGGTGCGG
>DATAOO010000006.1:0-25199 GCA_036265695.1 Pseudonocardia sp.
GGCCGTCCCGCGTCGCGATCCGCCGCGACGGTAGCCGTCGCGGTCAGCCCCGCGCGCCCCACCGCGGGCACACCGGCTTGATCCGGCCCACCCGCGGCAGGCCGCGGCCCCTCGACCCGACCCGTCGCCGCAAGGCCGACGCGGCTCGGCCCGGTCGTCACGCCCGTCGCGCCCGCACCTGCGGCACCAGCCACTCGACGACGGGTGCGGCGTCGGGCAGCTCGCGGAGCGACGTCAGCACGGTCGGCCTACCCTCGCGCACCTTCTCGGCGTCGGTGCGCATGACGTCGAGGTCCGCGCCGACGAGCGGCGCGAGGTCGATCTTGTTGATCACCAAGAGGTCGGAGCGGATCACGCCGGGGCCGCCCTTGCGCGGCACCTTGTCGCCGCCTGCCACGTCGAGCACGAAGATCTGCGCGTGCACCAGTCCGTAGCTGAACGTGGCGGTGAGGTTGTCGCCGCCGCTCTCGACCAGCACCAGGTCGGGGTTGTGCCGTGCGACCAGCTCCTCGACGGCGTCGAGGTTGGCGGTGATGTCGTCCCGGATCGCGGTGTGCGGGCAGCAACCGGTGCGCACGGCCCGGATCCGCTCGTCGGGCAGCACGCCGTGGCGGCGGAGGAACTCGGCGTCCTCCTCGGTGTAGATGTCGTTGGTCACCACCACCATCGACAGCTGGTCGCGCAGGGCCCGACACAGGGCGGCGACCAGAGCGGTCTTGCCCCCGCCGACGGGCCCGCCGATGCCGATCCGCAGCGGTCCGGCGGGCGCCGCGGCCACCGGGGCGAAGTCGGTGAGGTCGTCACGATGCAAAGAGGGTCGCCTCCGTCGATCGGTGGAGCTGGGCCAGTACGTCGAACAGCGGGTTGCCGTCGGCGGGGAGCAGAGCCGGGTCGCGCGCCGCCGCGGCCGCGACGCCCGCGCGGACGGCGCCTGCGACCACCGGTTCGGCGCGCCGCCCGGCCGCAGCGGCGACGGCGGCGACGGCCAGCGGGTCGAGCCCCAGCAGCCGTACCGCGGCCGTGCACGCCCCGCCGACGAGGTGGTGCACGGCGAGCTCGCCTGCGTCGGACGGCGTGGCCCCGGCCGCCGCGCAGGCGACCCCGAGCACCAGCGGGTGGTGGACGCGCCGGAGCGTCCGCAACGCCGCCACCGACGGGGACGGCCACGCGCGGGCCGCCGTCCGCAAGAGGGCGGCTCCCTGTGCGTACGACGCCACACGGGTGGCCGCAGCGGGCAGCCGGGCGGAGACGGCGTGGTCCCACGCCGCCCACTTCGCGACGCACAGCGTCGCGGAGACGTGCCCGCCCGCCCGCGGCAGCGCGTCCGCCGCCCCCGGCACCACATCGGCGTCCGACGGCCCGGCGCGCACGTCATCCG
Source organism: Pseudonocardia sp. (assembly GCA_036265695.1). Classification (GTDB taxonomy): domain Bacteria; phylum Actinomycetota; class Actinomycetes; order Mycobacteriales; family Pseudonocardiaceae; genus Pseudonocardia. The sequence continues at coordinate 1,379 of DATAOO010000006.1, forward strand.
TCGCCCCGGCCAGCGCACACGCAGCGCCCCCCGCCCCCGGCAGCGCGGCCGCCGCCCCCGGCACCACATCGGCGTCCGACGGCCCGGCGCGCACGTCATCCGTCGCCCCGGCCAGCGCGCAGGCAGCGGCCGCCGCCGCTGCGGGTACCGCCGCGCCCGTGGCGATCCTCCCGGCCAGGAACGCCGCGAGGTCGGCCTCGGAGCGGAGCAGGCCGCGGTCGACGAGCGCCTCCACCCCGCCGGAGTGCCCGTGCCCTCCCGACGGCAGCCGGGAGTCGGCGAGCAACAGCAGTCCGGAGCGCATGTCAGAACAGGAAGTACCGCTGGGCCATCGGCAGTTCCACGGCAGGCGCCGCCTCGACGACCTCGCCGTCGATCCGCACCGTGAACGTGTCGGGCTCCACCTCGATCCGCGGGAGCGCGTCGTTGCCGGGCATGTCGGCCTTGGTGAGCCGCCGCGTGTCGCGTACCGGCACCAAACGCCGCCGCACGGCCAGCCGGTCGGCCAGGCCACCGGTCACCGCGGTCGGCGCGACGAAGTGCACGGACGTCGCGGCCGCCGTGACCGGCTCCGCCCCGAACATCGGCCGCGGCAGCACCGGCTGCGGGGTGGGGATGGACGCGTTCGCGTCGCCCATCGCGGCGTACGCGATCACCCCGCCCTTGATCACGAGCGAGGGGCGCACGCCGAAGAACGCGGGCTGGTACAGCACGAGGTCGGCGAGCTTGCCGACCTCCACCGACCCGACCTCGCCGTCCAGCCCGTGCGCGATGGCCGGGCAGATCGTGTACTTGGCGACGTAGCGGCGCGCCCGCACGTTGTCCGCCGCCCCGTCGCCCGCCAGCGCGCCCCACCGCTTCTTGCCGACGTGCGCGGTCTGCCACGTGCGCAGCGGCACCTCGCCGACGCGTCCCATCGCCTGCGAGTCGGAGCCGATCATGGAGATCGCGCCGAGGTCGTGGAGCAGGTCCTCGGCCGCGATCGTCGACGGCCGGATGCGCGACTCGGCGAACGCCAGGTCCTCGGGCACCGTCGGCTTGAGGTGGTGGCAGACCATGAGCATGTCGAGGTGCTCGTCGACGGTGTTGACGGTGTGCGGGCGCGTCGGGTTGGTCGAGGACGGCAGCACGTGCGGTTCGCCCGCCACCGTGATGATGTCCGGCGCGTGCCCGCCGCCCGCCCCCTCGGTGTGGTACGCGTGGATGCCCCGTCCGGCGATCGCGGCCAGGGTGTCCTGCACGTAGCCCGCCTCGTTGAGGGTGTCGGTGTGGATCGCCACCTGCACGCCGGTCTGGTCGGCCACCCGCAGGCAGGCGTCGATGGCTGCGGGCGTCGAGCCCCAGTCCTCGTGCAGCTTGAACCCGCTGATCCCGGCCTCGACCTGCTCGTGCAACGCGTCGACGCCGACCGTGTTGCCCTTGCCCAGCAGCGCGATGTTGAGCGGGGCCGCGTCGAGCGACTCCAGCATCCGCGCGACGTACCACGACCCGGGCGTCACCGTGGTGGCCTTCGTGCCGTCGGCGGGCCCGGTGCCGCCGCCGATCCACGTGGTGACGCCGGACGCCAGCGCCTCCGGGATCTGCGTGGGCGAGATCAGGTGGACGTGGCAGTCCACCCCGCCCGCCGTGAGGATCATCCCGTTGCCCGCGACGACCTCGGTGGACGGCCCGATCACCAGCTCCGGCGAAACACCGTCCATCACGTCGGGGTTGCCCGCCTTGCCGAGGCCGACGATCCGCCCGTCGCGCACGCCGACGTCGGCCTTCACGACTCCCCAGTGGTCGAGCACGAGCGCGCCGGTGATCACCAGGTCCGGGGTGCCCTCGCCGCGCGTCGTGCGGGCCTGGCCCATGGACTCCCGGATGACCTTGCCACCGCCGAAGACGACCTCGTCGCCGCCGCGGGGGCCCCGGCAGCGGTCCTCGGTGACCTCGATGAGGAGATCGGTGTCGGCCAGGCGCACCCGGTCGCCGACGGTCGGGCCGTACAGCTCGGCGTAGCGCGCCCGGTCGATGATCCAGGGGCCTGCCGTCACGACGCCGCCTCCGCCGCGGGGCGCGCGGGCAGCCGCAGCCCCGGAACGGTCTTCGTTCCGCCCAGCGCGACGAGCGCGACCGTGCGCTCGATGCCCGGCTCGAACCGCACCGCCGTGCCCGCGGGCACGGCGAGCCGCATCCCCGAAGCGGCGGCCCGGTCGAACTCCAGCGCCGGGTTGGCCGCGGCGAAGTGGTAGTGCGACCCGACCTGGACCGGCCGGTCCCCCGTGTTGACCACGTGCAGCTCGACGCGCTCGCGGTCGATCACGACCGGCTCGTCGGCCAGCACGTACTCGCCGGGGATCACGCGATGGGCCGATGCACGGTGACGAGCTTCGTACCGTCCGGAAACGTGGCCTCGACCTGGACCGACGCGATCATCTCCGGCACGCCGTCCATGACGTCGTCGCGGTGCAGCACGCTCTGGCCGTCGGTCATGAGCTCGGCGACGCTGCGCCCGTCGCGGGCACCCTCGAGCACCCACGCGCTGATCGTCGCGACGGCCTCGGGGTAGTTGAGCTTCAGACCGCGGTCGCGCCGCTTCTGCGCCAGGTCGGCAGCGACGTGCAGCATCAGCCGCTCTTGCTCGTGGGGGGACAGCAGCACGTGAGCAACCTAATGCCGCCCTGTGTCGCACAGGTTAAGGGAGGCAGACTGGCGACAATGTCACGCACAGCTCGCGCCGTCATCCGCGCCGAGGTCGGGCACGGCACCGCCGAGCTCGTCGGCGACCCGGACCGACCCCACGGCTGGACGCTGCTCGTGGACGGCACGGCGCAGAGCCACGTCGACCTCGACGACCCCACGCACCTCGAGTTCGAGTACATCCGGCGGATCGGGCACCTGATCGACCTGTGCGCGCCGCCCTACGCGCCGCTGCGGGCGTTGCACCTCGGCGGTGGGGCCTGGACGCTGGCCCGCTACGTGGCGGCCACCCGGCCCGGCTCGACCCAGACCGTCGTGGAGCTCGACGGCCCGCTGGCCGAGTTCGTCGCGCACCGGCTGCCCGCCGACGGGATGGGCATCGACGTGACGGTCGGCGACGCCCGCGCCGCGCTGGCGGCCACCGCCGCGGGCTCGGTCGACCTGGTCGTCCTCGACGTGTTCGCGGGCGCCCGCACCCCGGCCCACCTCACGTCGGCGCAGTTCGCCGCCCTCGTCGCGCGCACGCTGGCGCCGGGTGGCACCTACGCCGCGAACGTCGCCGACGGCGGCCCCGCGCTCACGTTCGCGGGCAGCCAGGTGGCCGCGGCCCGCGACGCCTTCCGGCACGTCGTCGTCGTCGCTCCGCCCGACGTCCTGCGCGGGCGCCGGTTCGGCAACCTCGTGCTGGCGGCGTCCCCGGCGCGGCTGCCGGTCGACGACCTCCGCCGCAGCACCGCCGCCGACCCGTTCCCCGCGCGCTTGTTGGCGGGGCGCGACCTCGACCGGTTCACGGCGGCGGCCCGCACCGACCGCACGGCCGTGCCGTCGCCGATGCCGCCGCCCGGCTTCTGGGGGCGGCCGGACTAGGCCGCGTCCTGCCCGGCTCGATGAGCTTCGTGATCCAGGCGGCCGCAGGCAAGGCGGAGGCCTGCTCTCGTGCCGGGCGTACTCGAGCAGGCCGACAACGCGGCCAGCGGCCGCCTGGGCGCGAAGATCGCGGCCGGGACGGGCGGGACTCGGCCTAGAAGGCGCCGTTGGCGCGGGCCTTCGCGACGTTGGCCTGGTGCTCGGCGAACGTGTTCGCGAAGCACGAGGTGCCGTCCTTCTCACAGATGACGAAGAACATCCAGGTCCCGACGGCGGGTGCGAGCGCGGCGGCGACGGCGTCGGACCCGGCGGGCGCGATCGGCGTCGGCGGCAGGCCGGTGTTGAGGTAGGTGTTGTACGGGCCGGGTTTGGCGCGGTTCTCCGGGCTCGTGTAGAGCGACGGCACGTCCAGCGGGTAGTTGATCGTGGTGTCGAGCTCGAGCCGCTGGCCGGCGCCGAGCCGGTTGTAGATCACCCGGGCCACCTTCGGCATGTCCGCGGTGATCGACTCCTTCTCGACGAGCGAGGCCACCACCAGCACGTCGTACGGCGACATCCCCACCTTCGACGCCCCGGAGATCAACCCGGTGGCCGCGATGCGGTCGGCCGACGCCGTGACCACGGAACGCAGGGCGTCGGCGGCCGACGCGCCGGGGGCGACGTCGTAGCGGCCGGGCATCAGCAGCCCCTCGAGCCGTCGGTTCGGGGGCGCCTTCGCCACGTCCGCCAGCGCCCACTCGGGCACGCCGAGCTGCGCGGGGTCGGTCTTGGCCATGGCCGTGCGCAGCTGGTCGACGGTCACGCACTTCTCCGCGCCGTCGACCGTCGTGCAGGTGGCGCGCGCGATGAGGCTGAGCACGCCGGGGGTGACGACGCCGTCGGGCCCCTTCGTGTCGTCGAGCTGGACGCCGCCGCGGATCTCCAGCTGCCCCACCCGCGACTTCGGGTCCAGCATCAGCGCGACGGCCGACGCGCCCGACATGCGCAGCCGCATCTGGTAGTACCCGGGCTGCACGGAGCGGATCCGGTCGTTGTCGGCGGCCGCCTCGGTGAACGACGCCTGCACGGCCACCACGCCGCGGCGGGCGAGCTCGGCGCCGATCTCGCTGGTGGTGTCGCCGTCGTGGACCTGGACCAGGACCGAGCCCGTGCCCTCGCCCTCGAAGTCGGGCGTCGTGACGATCGAACGGTAGAGGTACCAGCCCCCACCTGCGACGACCGCGAGCAGGAGGGCCAGCGCCAGCACGACGATGACCGCTCGGCGGGCGCGTCGCGGCCGGGCGGCCTGCCGCCTCGCGCGACGGCCGCCGACCACTTCCATCCGCTCCGTCTCGTCGCCCACGTTCCCGGGCGACGCTTCGTGAACGGGGGATTCGGGGTCCACTCCGTCGCGACGCATGATGCCGGAGCGTAACCGGGGCGGATGAGGCCCGGCCGCCCCGGGGGCCCGTCACCGACGGGCGTCGAGCCAACCCTGCAGGATCGCGACGGCGGCGGCCTGGTCGATGACGGCGCGCTGCTTACGGCCCTTCACACCGCGTGAGCGCAGCTGCTGGGTGGCGACCACGGTGGTCAGCCGTTCGTCGGCGTAGACGACGGGCACGGTGAGCGCCGCACCGAGGGCGTCGCCGAACGCCCTCGCGGCCTCCGCGGAGGGACCTTCCCGGCCCGCCAGGGTGCGCGGCAGCCCGACGACGACCTCGACGGCGTCGTGCTCGGCCACCAACGCCCGGATGGCCGCCACGTCGGTGCCGTGCTCGACGTCGCGGGGCACGGTGACGAGCGGGGTGGCCAGCACCCCGTCGGGGTCGCTGAGCGCCACCCCGACCCGCACCGCGCCGACGTCGACGCCGAGCCGCCGCCCCCGCCCCGTCACGGTGCCACCGCGCCGCTGAGCACCCCGTCGGGGTCGCTCAGCGCCACCCCGACCCGCACCGCGCCGCCGGGACCCGCCTGACCGCATCGGTCGAACGCCCAACTCACGCCGTCAGAACGCACGACTCACCCTCGCCCGGCGCACGCCACCCCTGGGAGATGCCCAACTCACGCCGTCCACATGCACGACTCACCCCGCCAGATCGCACGACTCACCTCGGGGAAACGCACGACTCACCGGGGTGGAACGCACGACTCACCGGGTGGCCAGCTCCCGGCGCAGGGCGTCGATCGCCGCGGGGACGCCGGACGGGTCGGTGCCGCCGCCCTGGGCGAGGTCGGGCTTGCCGCCACCCCGGCCGCCGACCGCGGGCGCGAACACCGGCACGAGCTTGCCCGCGGCCAACCCCGCGTCGCGGGCGGCGGCGGTGGTGGCGACGACGAACGACACCTTCCCCGCGTCGTCGGCCCCGAACAGCGCGACGACGCCCGGCCGGGCGCCGAGCCGCCCGCGCACGTCGGAGGCCAGTGCCCGCAGGTCGGCGGGCGCCACCCCACCGGGCACGGCGGCGGCGACCAACGCGGTGCCGCCGACGTCCTCGGCGCCGCCCGCGAGCGCGCCCGCCGAGGACAGCACGGCGTCGGCCCGCACCTTCTCCAGCTCGCGCTCGGCCTGCCGCAGCCGCTCGACGACGCCGCCGATCCGGTCCGGCAGCTCCTCGGGCTTCGCCTTGAACTGCTCGGCGAGCTGCGACACCAGCACGTGCTCCTTCGCGAGGAACCGGAACGCGTCCAGCCCCACCAGCGCCTCGACCCGGCGCACGCCCGAGCCGATCGACGCCTCGGAGAGCAGCTTCACCAGGCCCAGCTGCCCGGAGCGGGCCACGTGCGTGCCGCCGCACAGCTCCCGGGAGTAGTCGCCGATCTCGACCACGCGCACCTGGTCGCCGTACTTCTCGCCGAAGAGCGCCATCGCGCCGAGCCTGCGCGCCTCGTCCGGCGTGGTGACGAACGCGTGCACCTCGTGGTCGTTCAGCAGGACGTCGTTGACCTCGTCCTCGACGTCGGCGAGCACGGTGGCGGGCACCGCACCGGCGGGCGAGGTGAAGTCGAACCGCAGCCGCCCCGGCGCGTTGAGCGAGCCCGCCTGCGCGGCGGCGTCGCCGAGGGCCTTGCGCATGCCTGCGTGCACGAGGTGGGTGGCCGAGTGCGACCGCGAGATGGCCGCCCGCCTGCTGGTGTCGACCTGGGCGTAGGCCGCCGCGCCCGTGGTGATCTCGCCCTCGCGCACGGTGCCGCGGTGCACGACGAGGCCGCCGACCGGCGACTGCACGTCGGTGACGTCGACGACGTAGCCCCCGCCGTTGTCGGAGCCGCGGATCCAGCCGGTGTCGGCCAGCTGGCCGCCGCCCTCGGCGTAGAAGGGGGTGCGGTCGAGGATCACCTCGACGGCCGTGCCCGCCCCCGCGGCGGGCACCCCGACCCCGTCGACGACGAGCCCGACGACCTGCGCCTCGGACGCCAGGTCGGTGTAGCCGAGGAAGGTGGTGCCGCCCGCGTCGTCGAGCACGGCGCGGTAGGCCGTGCCGTCGGCGTAGCCGTGCTTGTGGGCGGCGGCGTCGGCCTTGGCCCGGCTGCGCTGCTCGGCCATGAGCGTGCGGAAGCCCTGCTCGTCGACCGTGAGCCCGGCCTCGGCGGCCATCTCCATCGTGAGGTCGATCGGGAACCCGTAGGTGTCGTGCAGCTTGAACGCCTGGTCGCCGGGCAGCTGGGTGGCGCCCGACTGCCGGGTAGTGGCGGCCGCGCTCTCGAAGATCTTCGAGCCGGTGGACAGCGTCTGGAGGAAGGTCTCCTCCTCGATCCGCATCACGGTGGCGATGCGCTCGAAGTCGGTGGCGAGCTCGGGGTAGGACGGGGCCATCGCGTCGCGCACGACCTCCGCGAACGACGGCAGCACCGGCTCGTGCACGCCGAGCAGCCGGGCCGAGCGCACGATCCGGCGCAGTAGGCGGCGGAGCACGTAGCCGCGGCCTTCGTTGGAGGGGGTCACCCCATCGCCGATGATCATCACGCCGGAGCGGGCGTGGTCGGCGATCACCCGGAAGCGGACGTCGTCGACGTCGTCGGTGCCGTAGCGGCGGCCCGAGAACTCCTCGGCGCGCGCGATCACCGGGCGCACGAGGTCGGTGTCGTACACGCTCGCGACGTCCTGCAGCAGGGTGGCGACGCGCTCGATCCCCATGCCGGTGTCGATGTTCTTCTTCGGCAGCGTGCCGATCGGCGGGAAGTCGTCCTTCGGCGAGCGCTCGCCGCGGACGTCCTGCATGAAGACGAGGTTCCAGATCTCCAGGTAGCGGTCCTCGTCGGCTTCCGGGCCGCCGTCGCGGCCGTGCTCGGGCCCGCGGTCGAAGTAGATCTCCGAGCAGGGGCCGCCGGGGCCGGGGATGCCCATGTCCCAGTAGTTGTCCTTGCCGCCGCGGCGCTGGATGCGGTGCTCGGGCAGGAGCCTGCGCCAGAGCGCGTAGGCCTCGTCGTCGTCGCGGTAGACGGTGGCCCACAGCCGGTCGGGGTCGATGCCGTACCCGCCGGTGACCAGCGACCAGGCCAGGTCGATGGCGCCTTCCTTGAAGTAGTCGCCGAACGAGAAGTTGCCCGCCATCTGGAAGAACGTGTTGTGGCGGGTGGTCTTGCCGACCTCTTCGATGTCGCCGGTGCGCACGCACTTCTGGATGGACGTGGCGCGCGGGTACGGCGCGGGGGCGTCGCCGAGGAAGTACGGCTTGAACTGGACCATGCCCGCGTTGACGAAGAGCAGGGTGGGGTCGTCGAGGATCAGCGACGCGCTGGGCACCTTGGTGTGGCCTGCGGCGACGAAGTGCTCGGTGAACCGGTTGATGATGTCGTGGGTCTGCACGGAGAGGAGGCCTTCTACTGCGAGAGGTGGTGGACGCGGGAACGGCAGGAGCCGCGGTGGTTCAGGCTCCCGCCCTACGCGCTCGCGCTGACGACGAAACGGCGTGGGCAGGGGGGTCGGCGAGCGCCTCGCCCAGGGTGGGCAGCCGGTCGCCGGTGCGGCGCTCGACCATCACGGCGAGCTCGTGCTCGCGCTCGGCCATGCCCGCCCGCACCTCGGCCCCGAAGGCGCCGATCCCCGCGCCGAGCTCGCGGAGCCCGTCGGCGAGGTTGGCGCCGATCCCGGCGGGGGTGAGGCTCTCGGCCGCGGACTGGGCACGCCGGGCCACGTACGCGCCCGCCGCGAGCCCGACGCCGAGCCAGAACATCCGCTTCATGCGGCGCGCTTGCGACGGGGGCGGCGCGGCTTGCCCTCGCTCTTCACGCCGCGCCGGGCCTTGATGGCCTTGTTGAGGCCGTAGGAGAACGCGGCGGCCCGTACGAGCGGGCCGCCGAGCGTCGCCGTGAAGAGCGACGTGAGCACGGAGACGTTGCTCGTGACCGTGCGCGCGCTGGAGGTGATGCCGTCGACGCGGTCGAGCTGGGTGTTGACCTGGCGCAGGGTGACCTGCGCGTCGTCGAGCAGTGGCGCGCTGCCCTCGTGGGCCTTGCGGATCGCGATGGTGGCCTCGTCGAGCGTGCGGCCGAGTTTCAGCAACGGCACGGCGAGGAGCAGGACGAGGACCACGAAGGCCCCCGCCGCGATCAACGCAGCGATCTGGCCAGCCGTCACCGGTGCCCTCCTCGGATCCCCACCCACGTGCGAAAATGATCGTGGTCAGGCTACTACCCGGAGCCGGTCGCGCACCCCCGGGATATCGGGATGCGCGACCGTCGGCGGGTGGTCGGTGGAGAAGGCTCAGGCGGGGACGGCCGACGCGCCGCGGTCGGGGATGTCGTCGGGGTCTTCGGGGTCGACTTCCAGCGGGCCGCCGATCACGCCCCGCAGCCGGTTGAGCGCCCGGTGCTGGGTGACGCGGACGGCGCCCGGCGTGGACCCGACGACCTGCGCCGTCTCCTCCGCCGAAAGCCCGACCGCGATCCGCAGCACCAGCACCTCGCGCTGGCGCGGCGTGAGCTTGTGCAGCAGGTGGCCGAGCCGCTCGCCGAGCTCGGCGGCCAGGAGCCGCTGCTCGGGACCCTCGGAGAGGATCGGGGCGTCGGGCAGCTCCGCGACCGGGTCGGTCCGGTTGCGGCCGATGGCCCGGAACGCGTCCGTGACCTTGTGCGCTGCGATGCCGTAGACGAACGCGCGGAACGACAGGCCCTTGATCTCGTAGTTCGGCAGGGCGCTGATCACGGCGAGGCAGACGTCCTGCGCGACGTCGTCGGCCGAGCCGATCACGCCCTCGCTGCGCCCGAGCCTGCCACGGCAGTAACGCTGCACCAGTGGCTGGATCTCGGCCAGCAACCGGTCGCGCGCTTCCACGTCACCTGCGACGGCTGCCGGGACCAGACGCTCCAGGACGGGTGCCACGGCCTGGGGCTCGTCGGTGGTGTCAGCAGCGGAAACTTCCTCACGGACAGCAGCGTTCATCTCACGCACGCCGTCTTCGGTCGGCACATCGTTGGGTAACCCCTCCCCATCGGCACGCCGGGTGCAGACCCGACGCTCTTCGCGCTCGTCGCACCGCTCCCGTTGGCGACGAACACGTCTTGCTACTTCGACAAGAGCGGTGACTCTGGGTCTTTCGTACCCGTCGGCCCCGGTCCCCCGACCGTGACGCGCCACCGGCTCTTCACCCCTATCGACGCCGTGCCCCGCGTCGCTACAGGCGTACCGCACCCTTCAGGGACGTATCTTGGATCTCACCCCAAAGTTGAGTCAAGTGTAGGTCAGCTCACGAAACGGTTACTCTCTGCTCGATGTCCACCGCCGCCGTCCCTCCAATGGGTGACCCCCGAGCCCGCGCGGCGCGTACGAAACGTGACCGTACGCGCCGAGCGTTGCTCGACGCGGCCGATTCCGCCTTCGGGTCACGCGGATGGGCGCGCACCCGGGTCGAGGACATCGCCCAGTCAGCGGGCGTGAGCGCCGCGACGGCCTACAACCACTTCCCGACGAAGCACGCCCTGCTCGCGCAGGTCTACGCGCCGATCATCAACCCGTTGCTGGTGCAGGCCCGCCAGGACGTCGCCGCCGGGCGACCGGTCACCGAGGCGTTGTCCGACCAGGTCAAAGCCCTCTGCAGGCTGTGCGCGCGCAACCGCGTCCTCACGTCCGCCTTCTACGCCGCGGCGTCCGAGTACACGATCAAAATCGGGGCTCTTCCTGACCCTGAGGACGGGGCCGACCCCCGCACACTGGTGCCGATGACCGAGGCGCTGGAGCTGCTCATCGGGCACGGACAGGCCACGGGCGAGCTGCGTTCCTACCCGTCGGCCCGCGATCTCAGCGGGCTCCTCGTCAACACCGTGCTCATCCGCAACGTCAACCGTCCGGGTGAAAGCGCTGACACGACCGCCGAACTGTTACTCACCGTGATGTTCGGCACGCTGCGCCCAGAGGTGCTCGCCGGCGCCGAGCGGCCGTTCCTCGCTGCTCGTTAAACCGTTCAGCCCGTTAGGGGTTGGGCTGAACTACCCACGACGAAGCGCCAAGCGGTCGACCGATTGCGCCAAATGGGCTATGCCGGAGACCTCGCCGCCGGGCGCAGCGCGCGCGCCGCTCAGCGCTTGATCGTATCGCCGAGCGCGTCGACGGCGAGGTCGAGCGCTTCGCGGGTGACCACGAGCGGCGGCGAGATCCGGACGGTCGCCCCGTGGGTGTCCTTCACGAGCACGCCGCGCGCCGCGAGCGCCTCGCTCACGGCGCGGCCGTCGCCGACGCGGGGGTCGACGTCCACGCCTGCCCAGAGCCCGACGCCCCGTACCCCGCGGACGCCGTGCCCGACGAGGCCCGCGAGCCGGTCGTGCAGGTGGGCGCCGAGGTCGCGGGCGCGCTCCAGCACCTCGCCGTCCTCCAGCAAGCGGATCACCGCCCGGCCGACCGCGCAGGCGAGCGGGTTGCCGCCGAAGGTGCTGCCGTGCTGGCCCGGTCGCAGCACGCCGAGCACGTCGGCGTCCGCCACGACGGCCGAGAGCGGCAGGATCCCGCCGCCGAGCGCCTTTCCGAGCAGGTAGACGTCGGCGTCGACGCCCGCGGCCCGGGTGGCGAGCAGGTGCCCGGTGCGCCCGAGCCCCGCCTGCACCTCGTCCGCGACGAAGAGCACGCGGTGGGTGTCGCAGAGCTCGCGGACCCCCGCCAGGTACCCGGCGGGCGGCACGACCACCCCCGCTTCGCCCTGGATCGGCTCGACGAGCACGGCCACGGTGTCGGGCGTGACCGCCTCGCGCAGGGCGGTCAGGTCGCCGTAGGGCACGACGTCGAAGCCCGGCGTGAAGGGACCGAAGCCGCCGCGCGCGTCCGGGTCGGTGGAGAAGCCGACGATGGTCGTCGTGCGGCCGTGGAAGCCCTCGGCCGCCACGATGATCCGGGCCCGGTCCGCGGCCACGCCCTTCACCTCGTAGCCCCACTTGCGCGCGACCTTGATGCCGGACTCGACGGCCTCCGCGCCGGTGTTCATCGGCAGCACCATCTGCTTGCCCAACAGCCCGGACAGCTCCGCGCAGAACGGCCCGAGCTGATCGTTGCCGAACGCCCGGCTGGTGAGCGTCACCCGCTCCAGCTGCCGGTGGGCGGCGGCGACGAGGTCCGGATGGCGGTGGCCGAAGTTGAGCGCGGAGTAACCGGCGAGGCAGTCGAGGTAGCGGCGGCCCTCGACGTCGGTGACCCAGGCGCCCTCGGCGTGCGCGACCACCACCGGCAACGGGTGGTAGTTGTGCGCGGAGTACTCCGCCACCAGGCCGGTGTGGAAATCGGTCGCGTTCTGGACGAGGGTCACGGGCGCACCTCCAACGTGCAGCACTTGGGTCCGCCGCCGCCCTTCAGCAGCTCGGACATCTCGACGGGGACAGGGACGAAGCCGCGCTCGGCGAGCGCGGCCGCGAGATCGGTGGCCTCCGCGGGGAGCACGACGTGGCGGCCGTCGCTCACGGCGTTGAGGCCCAGCACGGCGGCGTCCGCGGCCGAGGCGGTGACGGCGTGCGGGAAGCGCTCGGCCAGCACCGCGCGCGAGGCGGGTGCGAACGCCTCCGGGAGCCAGGCGATGGCGGTCTCGTCGAGCACCGCCAGCGCCGTGTCGAGGTGGTAGAAGCGCGGGTCGACCAGCTCGAGCGGCACCACCTCGCGGCGCAGCACCCGAGCGGCCTCGGCGTGGGCGCGCGGATCGGTGCGGAACCCCGACCCGGCGAGGATCACCCCGCCCGCGACGAGCAGGTCACCCTCGCCCTCGTTCACGAACTCCGGCTCGATCACCCGCGCGTAGCCCGCGGCGCGGAACCAGGCGCGGTGGGCGGCGGCCTCCGGTCCCCGCTCCGCGAACCGGAAGCGGGCGCCGTACACGACGCCGTCGACGACGGTGGCGCCGTTGGCCGCGTAGACCATGTCGGGCAGGCCCGGCACCGGCTCCAGCAGGTCGACGCGGTGGCCGAGGTCGAGGTAGGTGCGGCGCAGCGCGTCCCACTGGGCGAGCGCGCGCTCGAGGTCGACCGGCACGCCGGGGTGCATCCAGGGGTTGATCGCGTACGTCACGGCGAAGTGCTCAGGCGAGCACATGAGGTAGTGGCGGCGGGTGGCGACGCGCTCGCCGTCGCGGGCCGGGCGGGAAAGGACACTGGTCACGGGCACGCTCCACGGGTTGAGGGTGGCCGCGGCTACGGGGCCGAGATGCCTACACGGTAGGAACCCGGTGTCACGCGCGACAATCCCGCAGCGTTGCCGGTGGTCGACGATCCGTTGCGTACTTGCGCCGTGCCACGCGTGATCGTTGCGTCAAGGCGCGTGCGGGTGCGCGGGTCGGCGCAGCAGCGGGCTGAGGACCAGCACGGACTTCGTGCGCACCACGAACGGCGCCGCGCTGATCTGCTCCAGCACCTTCTCGAAGTGCCGCATGTCCGCGGCGAGGATGCGCAGCACGGCGTCCGCCTCGCCGGAGACCGTGCTCGCCTCGACCACCTCGGGGAAGCGCGCCACGGCGTCGCGGATGGTCGCGGGCGGGGTGCGCGCGCCGCAGAACAGCTCGACGTAGCCCTCGACCGTCCAGCCCAACGCGCCCGGGTCGAGCCGCACGGTGAAGCCCGTGATGGCCCCGTCGGCGCGCATCCGGTCGACCCGCCGCTTCACCGCCGACGCCGAGAGACCGACCGTCGCGCCGATCTCCGCGAAGCTGCGGCGCGCGTCGTCGACCAACATCCCGACGATTCGTTCGTCCACGGGGTCCAGCGGCACGGCAGTATCTCCCAGCATGTATCGCGTTGACTCCGAGGTCGGGCCGCTCCGGCAGGTGATCCTGCACCGACCGGGGCTGGAGCTCAAACGGCTGACCCCGGGGAACAAGGACCGCCTGCTGTTCGACGACGTGCTGTGGGTGCACCGCGCCCAGGAAGAGCACGACCGCTTCGCCGAGGTGCTGCGGGAGCGCGGGATCACCGTGCACCTCTTCGGCGAGCTGCTGCGCACCACCGTCGAGCTGCCCGATGCGAAGGCGCACATCCTCGATGCGATCTTCGACGAGCGCATCTACGGCCCGCTGGCCATCGACGCGCTGCGCAACTGCTTCGATGCGATGGACCTCGACACGCTCACCGACCACCTCGTCGGCGGGATCACCAAGCGCGAGGTGCTCGACCGGATCCCCGAGCCCCGCTCGGTCGCCTTCCACGTGCTCGCGCCCGACGACTTCGTGCTCGAACCGCTGCCCAACCACCTCTACACCCGCGACACGTCGGCGTGGCTCTACGGCGGCGTCGCGATCAACAGCATGCGCAAGAAGGCCCGCGTCCGCGAGACCGCCCACTACGAGGCCATCTACCGCTGGCACCCGCTGTTCGCGGGCCAACCGTTCGCGATCTGGTCGGCGGGCGCGGAGAACGGGCTCGCGACCACCGAGGGCGGCGACATGCTCGTCCTCGGCGGTGGCGCGCTGCTGGTCGGGATGAGCGAGCGCACCGTGCCCGCGGGCGTCGAACGGCTGGCCCGCCGGCTGTTCGCGGGCGGCGAGGTGGACCGGATCGTGGCGCTGCGCATGCCGGAGACCCGGGCGTTGATGCACCTCGACACCGTGATGACCATGGTCGACCCGGAGACCTTCACGAAGTACGCGGGCCTCGGCATGCTGCCCGCCTACACGATCCGCCCCGGCGACAACGAGAAGGAGCTGCACGTCTCCGACCACCCACCGGAGCGCATGCACGAGGCGATCGCCGACGCGATGGGCCTGCGCGAGCTGCGCGTGCTCACCGCGGAGCAGGACGTGCACGCGGCCGAGCGCGAGCAGTGGGACGACGGCTGCAACACGCTGGCCATCGCGCCCGGCGTCGTCGTGACCTACGAGCGCAACGTCACCACCAACACGTTCCTGCGCGCGCACGGCATCGAGGTCCTCGACATCCCCGGCGGCGAGCTCGGCCGGGGTCGCGGCGGCCCGCGGTGCATGAGCTGCCCGGTGGAGCGCGACCCGGCGTGACGCTCGCCCGCAAGATCACCGACCTCACCGGGCCGGGGCACACCGACCGGTTCGCGATCGGCGGCACCGACCTGGGCGCCACGGCCGTCGCGCCCGACGGCCGCCTGGTGTCGGTGTTCGGCGACACGTTCGCGGGTGCCACGGTGGGCGGCCCGGGCTGGCGGGCCCCGGTGGTCCTCTTCGCCGATCCGGAGGGGATCGGCGAGGGCCTGCGGTGGACGGGCTCCGCAGGCGCGGGCGAGCCCGCGGGCCAGGTGGTGCGCTACCGCCACCACGGCGTGCGCCGGTGGGGACGGCGGGTCCGCCGGGTCACGACGGTGCTGCCCACCGATCTGATCACCGTCGGCGACGCCATGTACCTGCACGTCATGGTGTGCCGGGAGCTGGGCAACGTGCGGTGGACCGAGCTGCACCGGTCGCTCGACAACGGCGTCACCTGGCGGCCGACCGGGGTCCGCTGGCCCGCCGACCACCTCGACGGCCACTTCCAGGTGCTCACCTGGGAACGCGACGGCGGCTACGTCTACGCGCTCTCCACGGGCTTCCAGCGCGACAAGGGCCTGGTGCTCTCCCGGGTGCCCGAGGACCGCCTGCTCGACGTCGCCGCCTGGGAGACGTGGGGCCTCACCGAAGACGGCTGGGGCTGGGACCGGCCGCCGACCGTCGTCCTGCCCGGTCGCTTCGGCGAGCTGTCGCTGCGACGGGTCGAGGACCGGTGGGTGCTCGCGCTGTTCGACGACGGCAACTACCGCATGGACGTCCTCGTGCTGCACTCCCCCACCGCCGACCTGCACACCGCGCCCCGCGCGACCGTGCTCCAGGGCGTCGGATGGGACGACGAGGACCACGCCGCTGGCCGGGTGGCGCAGCTCTACGGCGGCTACATCGTGCCCGGCAGCACCCTGGCCGACCTGCACCTCGTGGTGAGCCAGTGGAACACCACGACCAACTGGCCCTACCGCGCCATGCAGTTCGCGGTGGATGTCAGTGCGCTCCGCGGGTGACCCGGCGCAGGCGCTCCAGGCGCTCGGCCAGCGCGCGCTCGGCGCCGCGTGGCGTCGGCGTGTAGTAGTCCCGGCCGACCAGCTCGTCGGGCGCGTACTGCTGGGCCACCACGCCGTCGGGGTCGTCGGGCGGGTAGCGGTAGCCCACCGCGTTGCCCAGCTTCTGCGCGCCTGCGTAGTGCCCGTCGCGCAGGTGCGGCGGCACGGCGCCGACCGCGCCGCCGCGCACGTCGGACATCGCGGCGTCGATCGCGGTGACGACGGCGTTCGACTTCGGCGCCGTCGCCAGGTGCAGGGTGGCCTGGGCCAGCGCGATGCGGCACTCGGGCAGCCCGACGAGCTGCACGACCTGGGCCGCCGCCGTCGCGGCCTGCAGAGCCGTGGGATCGGCCAACCCGACGTCCTCGCTCGCGTGCACCATCAGCCGCCGCGCGATGAAGCGCGGGTCCTCCCCCGCCACGAGCATGCGGGCGAGGTAGTGCAGGGCCGCGTCCGGGTCGGAGCCACGGATGGACTTGATGAAGGCGCTGATGACGTCGTAGTGCTGGTCGCCCTGCCGGTCGTAGCGCACGCTCGCCTCGGTGACGGCGCGCTCGACGGCGGGCAGGTCGATCGTGTCGCCCCCGGTGCCCGCGACGCCGTCGGCGGCGGCCTCCAGGGCCGTGAGGGCGCGCCGGGCGTCGCCCGCGGCCAGGCGGACGAGCGCGGCCTCGGCGTCGGGCGCCACGGTGAACGCCCCGGCGAGCCCGCGCTCGTCGGCCGCGGCCCGGCGCAGCAGGTCGCGCACGTCGTCGTCGGTGAGCGACTCCAACCGCAGCACCAGCGAGCGGGACAGCAGCGGCGACACCACCGAGAACGACGGGTTCTCGGTGGTCGCGGCGACCAGCAGCACGAGCCGGTCCTCGACCGCCCCCAGCAGGGCGTCCTGCTGGGTCTTGGAGAAGCGGTGGACCTCGTCGATGAACAGCACGGTCTGGCGGCTGTGCAGGTCGCGCCGCCGACGCGCGTCCTCGATCACCTGGCGCAGCTCCCGCACGCCCGAGGAGAGCGCCGAGAGTGCGACGAAGTGCCGCTCCCCGTGCTGATCTCTCGGGACGGCCAGGAGGCGCGCGATCGTGGTCTTCCCGGTGCCGGGCGGGCCGTAGAGGAGCACCGACGCGGCCGTGCCGCCTTCCACGAGCCGCCGCAGCGGCGCTCCGGGCCGCAGCAGGTGCGCCTGGCCCACCACCTCGTCGAGCGTGCGCGGGCGCATCCGCACCGCCAACGGCGCCGAGGCGGGTGGCGGCTCGACCGGCGGGGCCGCCCGCGGCGCCTCGTCCAGGTCGAACAGCCCGTCGGGTTCCATGCCCCCAGCCTGCCACTCGTCCCATTCCGCCTCGGGACGTCGGTGCCGCGTGGGAGCATGGCGGCGTTGGAAGGAGGGCCATGACCGCAGAGATCCTGGCGTGGGCAGGCCGCCAGCTCACGCTTGCGGACTGGGAGGCCATCCCCGAGGACGAGCAGTTCCGCCTGGAGCTCGTCGAAGGGGTCCTGTCCATCATGCAGAGGCCGCTGAGCTTGCATCAACGCGCCGTCGTGCGGCTCACCACGCGGCTCGACGAACAACTGCCGCCCGAGCTCACGTCCATGGCCGAGATGGAGGTCATCGTCACCGAGCGACCGCTGACCCTCCGGATACCCGACCTGATCGTCACCCGCGAGGCCGTGATCGAGAGGAACGTGCCCCGCGTCGACGCCGCCGACGTGCTGCTCGCCGTGGAGATCCTCTCCGACGGCACGCGCAAGGTGGACCGCATCCTCAAGTTCGCCGAGTACGCCGAGGCGGCCATCGCCCAGTACTGGATCATCGATCTCGACGAGCCCGCGGCGCTGCGAGCGTTCACGCTGGTCGGTGACTCCTACGAGCTGTCCGGCGAGTTCACCGGGCCGGTCACGCTCGATGTCGCGGGGCACGCCGTCACGGTCGACCCGGGGAGCCTCACCCGACGCTGAAGAGGCCACATCCTGGGAATTGGCTTCCAGTCACCGGGAAATCGGTGCGACCCTTGGAGGACGCCCCACCCGGCGTGCCCTTCGCCCCTGTCGATCCAGGGAGTGTCCCCGATCGCCAGGAGTCACCATGATCACCCTCGCTCGCCGGGTCGCCGACGTCCGCGGCTCGGCCATCCGCGACCTGCTCACCCTCACCGCCCGGCCGGAGGTGATCAGCCTCGCGGGCGGCCTGCCCGCCGCCGACCTGCTGCCGCGCGAGCGGATCGCCGCAGCAGCCGCCCGCGCGCTCACCGACCCGGCCGCGGTCCAGTACGCCGAGACCGCGGGCATCGCGCCGCTGCGGGAGGCGGTCGCCGCCCACGAGTCCGCCCGCATCGGCCGTACCGTCCGCCCGGCTGACGTCGTGGTCACCAGCGGCTCCCAGCAGGCGCTCGACCTGCTGGCCCGCGCGCTGCTCGACCCCGGCGACCCCGTCGTGGTCGAGGACCCGGCCTACGTCGGTGCGTTGCAGGTCTTCCAGGCCGCGGGCGCCGCCCTCACCGGGGTGCGGCTCGACGCGGACGGCATGCGGGTCGACGTGCTCGCCGAGCGGCTCGCCGCGGGCCTGCGCCCCCGCCTGGTGCACACCGTGTCGAGCTTCCACAACCCGCGCGGGGTCACCCTCGCGCCGGACCGCCGCCGTGTGCTGGCCGAGCTGGCCGACCGCTACGGGTTCCTCGTGGTCGAGGACGACCCGTACGGCCTGCTCGCGTTCGACGGCGCACCCGCCCGGCCCGTCGCCGCGCACGGCGACCGCGTGCTCCGGCTCGGCAGCGCGTCCAAGATCGTCGCACCGGCGCTGCGCGTCGGTTGGCTCACGGGGCCGCCGACCGTCGTCGCCGCCGTCGAGCGCCTCAAGCAGGGCACCGACCTGTGCGGCTCCTCGCTCACCCAGGCGATCGCGGCGGAGCTGCTCGCCGACACCGGCTGGCTCGACGCGCACCTCACGCGCACCCGCGCGGTGACGGCGGCCCGCGCGCGGGCGTTCACCGTCGCGGTCGCCGACCGGCTCCCGGCCGTCACGTGCACCAGGCCGACCGGCGGGATGTTCTGCTGGCTGGAGTTCCCCGCCGGGATCGACACGACGGAGCTCCTGTCGCGGGCGCTCGCCGCGGGCGTGGCGTTCGTGCCGGGCTCGGCGTTCGCCGTGCACGCCGACCAGACCCGCGCGGCCCGGTGCTGCTACGCCTCGGTGGACGAGGCCACCCTCGCCGAGGCGGTCGCACGGCTCGCCGCGTGCGTCTCCTAGGGTCACTGTTGTGCGGCAGATCCTGGAGCTTCTCGAACGCGACGCCACCCTCACCCCCGAGACGCTGGCCACGATGATCGACCGGCCCGTCGAGGAGGTGCGAGCGCAGATCGCGGCGTGGGAGCGCTCCGGCGCCATCCGCCGCTACCGCGCGGTGGTCGACTGGGACGCCGTCGACGACGACCCGACGCGCGAGACCGTCACCGCCTTCATCGACGTGTCGATCACCCCGGCGCGGGGGGTCGGTTTCGACGACGTCGCGGGACGGATCGCGCGGTTCGACGAGGTGCGCAGCGTCTACCTGGTCTCCGGCAGCCAGGACCTGCGCTGCACGGTCACCGGCCCGACCATCCGAGCAGTCTCGGACTTCGTCTCCCAGAAGCTCTCGACGATCGACCGCGTGCGCTCCACCGCCACCCACTTCGTCCTGAAGACCTACAAGCGCGACGGCGACGCGTTCCAGACGCCCGAGCCCGACCACCGGCTGCCGGTGACGCCGTGAAGCCGCTCAACGACGTCATCGCCGCCTGCCCGCCCTCGGGCATCCGGAAGTTCTTCGACATCGCCGCCGAGCGCGACGACGTGATCTCGCTCGGCGTCGGGGAGCCGGATTTCGTCACGCCGTGGCGGGTGCGCGAAGCCGGGATCTACGCCCTCGAGCGCGGGTACACGACCTACACGTCCAACGCGGGGCTGCCGAAGCTGCGCGAGCTGATCTGCGCCGACCTCGCCGCCCGCTACGGCGCCGAGTACTCGTGGACCGACGAGTGCCTGGTCACGACCGGCGTTTCGGAAGGGCTCGACCTCGCGCTGCGGGTGCTGCTCAACCCCGGCGACGAGGTGATCGTCCCCGAGCCCTGCTACGTCGCCTACGAGCCGTGCATCGCGTTCGCGGGTGGCGTGCCGGTGCGGGTGCCGACCCGCTGGGAGGACGGGTTCGCCGTCGACGCCGACGTGGTGGAGGCCGCGGTCACCCCGCGCACGAAAGCGGTACTGCTCGGATCGCCCGCGAACCCCACCGGGGCGGTGCAGCCCCGGGCTTCGCTGGAGGCGCTCGTCCGGCTCGCCGAACGCCGCGACCTCTACCTCGTCTCCGACGAGATCTACGACCGCCTGACCTACGACACCGCGCACACCTGCCTCGGCACGCTCGCGCCCGACCGCACGGTGCTGCTCGGCGGGTTCTCCAAGGCGTACGCGATGACGGGCTGGCGCGTCGGTTGGATCTGTGCCCCGCGCGCCGTGGCCGAGCTGTGCGTGCGGGTGCACCAGTACACGATGCTGTGCGCGCCGCACATCTCACAGATGGCCGCGGTCGAGGCGCTGTCCGGGCCCGACGACGACGTCACCGCGATGGTCGCCGACTACGACCGGCGGCGGCGCGTGTTCGTCAAGGGCCTGCGCGAGATCGGGCTCGACTGCCCCGAGCCGGGAGGCGCGTTCTACGCGTTCCCGTCGATCCGCTCGTCCGGCATGGACTCCGCGACGTTCGCCGAGGAGCTCTTGCACGCCGAGGGCGTCGCGGTGGTGCCCGGCAGCGTGTTCGGTCCCTCCGGGGAAGGACATGTGCGCTGCTCGTACGCCACGGCGTTGCCCCTGCTGGAGGAGGCGCTCACGCGGATGGACCGCTTCCTACGGTCTGACCACCGTGAGTCTGACGGCCAGTAGTCGGAGATCAACGCACCGCGTTGTTCGCCGTTCCGTAACCGTTCCGTAATTCGGTGCCCGGACCCTCGGGGCCATGGAGACCCCCGACACCTGCCCGTTGTGCGCCCTCGCCCGCACCGCGGACGACACGACCGGGCTCACGTGGAGCAGCCAGCACGAGACCGACGGCAGCGTCACCTGGATCTGCCCGACCTGCACCCGCGCCCAGCTCTGGCTGATCGAGGCCGGCCTCACGATCGCGACGGCGCACGCCCCCGCCCGGGCCGTGCCGCTCTCCCCCGCGGCTTAGGCCGCCGTGCGGAAAGCCGGGTAGACCGGCAGCGCCGCGGGCGCGTCCGGGAAGCGCTTGCCCAGCGCCTCGGCCACCGCGACGCCCAGCTCGGCCGTGGCCGACTTGCCCGCGACAGCGGCGTCGGCGGCCAGCTGGTCCCAGTAATGCGACAGGGCCGTGCTGATCCGGGGCGAGCGCCCGGCATCCAGCCCCACGTGCTGGTCGCGCACGCTGATGCGCGGCAGGTACCACCACGTGCACAACCACACCCACAGCAGCTGCGCGTCGAAGAGGCGGGCGTCGAGGCGGCCGGACTCGTCGAGGTCGGGCCACACGGCGGCGATCTCGTTGCGCCAGGTGGCGAGCAGCGTGTCGGCCATTCCCGGCGGGAGCGCGAAGCTCGCCTCGCAGCCCGGGAACGGCACCCGGAAGTACGCCGCGTCCAGCACGATGTCGCGGAAGCAGCCCCATTCGAAGTCGACGAAGCGCACGCCGCGGCTGGTGACCAGGTTGTTGTCGGGGCAGGCGTCCGACGGGCTGAACGCCCGGTAGCGGGTGCCCCCGAGCAGCCGGGCGGTGTCGTGCGCCTCCTGCACGGCGGCGGGGGCGGCGACGACGCCGAGCTCGTCGCGCAGCAGCCCCGCGACGCCCGCGAACGCGGCCCGCGCCTCGTCGGCCATCGGGTCGCGCCAGGCGCGCTCGCCGAGGCGGCGCAGGAGCGCGCCGAAGTCCTTCTCCCGGCCCGCCGTGGCCGCCTGCATCCGGCCCAGCGCGGCCGCCCAGGACAGCATGCAGCGCTGCGCGGCGGCGCCGTCGGGCCCGAAGAGCTTGTCGGCCAGCGTGGAGCTGCGCCCGAGGTCCTCCATGACGAGCAGGCGCGCCGCCGGGTCGTGCGCGATGAGCACGGGGCTCGGCCGCTCCTCCGGGGCCATCGAGGTGAACAGCTGCGCGCTCGCCACCTCGAACGGGAACGGGTCGGGCCGACCGGGTGCGGGCTCGTCGCGGTAGTGCTTCACGACGAGGGTGCGCGGCAACGAGAACGGATTGCGCGCCACCCGGGCCCTGGCCACCACCGAGCGGTCGCTGCCGCCGAGGTCCTCCGGGTCCGCGAGCACGATCGTGGCTCCCGTACGCCGGCTGAGAAGCCGCTCGGCCGCCGCGAGCGCACCGAGCACCGGCCTGGGGAAGCTGCCCAGGTCGTCCACCATCAGGCCCGAGGCTACCCCGGCCGAGCGGTCTACGGCGTTACATCCCCGCGCTACTTCCCGGCGGGCTTCGCCCCCGGTTTCGCGTCGACCCCGGCTTCCTTGCGCTGCTCCGCCGTGATCGGTGCCGGGGCGGCGGTCAGCGGGTCGTAGCCGCCGCCGGTCTTCGGGAACGCGATGACCTCGCGGATGTTGTCGGTGCCCGCGAGCAGCGCCGTGATGCGGTCCCAGCCGAACGCGATGCCGCCGTGCGGGGGCGGGCCGAAGGCGAACGCGTCGAGCAGGAAGCCGAACTTCTCCTGAGCCTCCTCCGCGCCGAGGCCCATCACCTCGAAGACCCGCTTCTGCACGTCGGCGCGGTGGATACGGATGGACCCGCCGCCGATCTCGTTGCCGTTGCAGACGATGTCGTAGGCGTAGGCCAGCGCGTTGGCCGGCTCGGCGTCGAACTTGTCGATCCAGTCGGCGTTGGGCGAGGTGAAGGCGTGGTGCAGCGCGGTCCACTGGCCGTGCCCGACGGCGACGTCGTCGGTCTCGGAGACCGCCTCGAACATCGGCGCGTCGACGACCCACACGAACGACCACGCCGACTCGTCGAGGGCACCGGTGCGGCGGGCGATCTCCCCGCGGGCGGCGCCGAGCAGCGCGCGTGCTTCGTTCGGCGTGCCCGCGGCGAAGAAGATGCAGTCGCCGGGCTGGGCGCCGACGGCGGCGGCGAGCCCGGCGCGCTCGCTCTCGGACAGGTTCTTGACGACCGGGCCCCGCTCGTCGAGCGTGCCGTCCGCGCCGACGAGCACGTAGGCCAGCCCGCGGGCGCCCCGCTGCTTGGCCCACTCCTGCCAGGCGTCGAGCTGCCGACGGGCCTGGCTCGCACCGCCCGTCATCACGACCGCGCCGACGTAGGGGTTCTGGAACACGCGGAACCCGGTCTGCGCGAAGTACTCGGTAAGGTCGGTGAGCTCGATCCCGAAGCGCAGGTCGGGTTTGTCGGAGCCGTACCGGCTCATCGCCTCGGCGTAGGTCATCCGCCGGATCGGACGCGGGATCTCGTAGCCGACCAACGCCCAGAGCGCGACGAGGACGGCCTCGGCGAGCTCGATGACGTCGTCCTGCTCGACGAAGCTCATCTCGATGTCGAGCTGGGTGAACTCGGGTTGGCGGTCGGCGCGGAAGTCCTCGTCGCGGTAGCAGCGGGCGATCTGGAAGTAGCGCTCCAGCCCACCCACCATGAGCAGCTGCTTGAACAGCTGCGGGCTCTGCGGCAACGCGTACCAGGAGCCGGGTCGCAAACGGGCGGGCACCAGGAAGTCACGCGCGCCCTCGGGCGTCGACCGGGTGAGGGTGGGCGTCTCGACCTCGACGAACCCGCGCTCGTGCAACACTTCGCGGGCGGCCCGGTTCACCTCGCTGCGCAGCCGCAACGCGGCGGCGGGCCCGCTGCGGCGCAGGTC
>DATAOO010000007.1:0-15279 GCA_036265695.1 Pseudonocardia sp.
AGCCATCTCCACCGCCACCCGGTCGCGGGCCGCTTCCAGTCGCCAGCGCTCGGATGCGCAGTCACCGCCCGCGTCGTGGGCGCTGAGGGTGGCGGCGACCTCGTCGAGGGTCATGCCGAGGGCCTGCAGTTGGCGCGCAAGCCGGATCCGCGCCACGGCGGCCTCGGTGTAGCGGCGGTAGCCCGACGGCAGCCGTCCGGCCGGCCGCAGGAGGCCGCGGCGCTCGTAGTAGCGCACGGTGTCGACGCTGACCCCGGCCTGCCGGGCCACGGCGCCGATCCGCAGCTCTTGACTCTGGACCACGGTCCAGAGTTTACCGTCGGAGCATGACGGACCTCGCGTGCACGCTGACCGACGACGACGCGCAGGCGCGCTTCGCCGAGTACGCCCGGCTGTTCGCCGCGGCCTACGCGGGCCGGGAGCGCACCGCCACCGGAATGCGCTGGTCGCTGCAGCCCGGCGTCGCGGAGTGGGCCCGCGACCTCGCGGCGCGGGAGCGGGCGTGCTGTGCGTTCCTCACGATCACCGTCACAGAAGTGGGCGACCGGGTGCTGTGGGAGCTGAGCGCCGACCCGGCCGCGCAGGTCGTCGTCGACTGGTTCTACGGCCTGCCCGTGATCGGCGCGGACCGGCCTGAGGTGCGTCTCGACACGATCTTCACGGGGCGCCCAGGCGGCGGCTGACGACCCGGGCCGCCTCGATCACGGCCACCCGCAGGCGCTGCAGCGGCGCGGGGCCCGCCCGGTCGGCGGGCGCGGCCACGGAGAGCGCGGCGATCACCGTGCCGGCCCCGTCGCGCACCGGCGCCCCGACCGACACCACCCCCACCCGGCTCTCCTCCCGGTTCTCCGCCCAGCCGCGCGCCGCGATCTCCCGGAGGCGGGCGCGCAGCGTGGGCTCGTCCACGATCGTGTACGGCGTGATCCGCCGCGGCGCCCACGTCCGCAGCCGGAGGTCGAGCTCCTCCGGCGGCAACGCGGCCAGCAGCACCTTCCCGGTGCTCGTGGTGGGAGCGGGCAGCCGCGTGCCGACCTTGGCGAAGATCCGCACGGTGTGCGGGCTCTCCAGGCGGTCGACGTACACCGACTCGAGCCCGTCGAGCACGGCGAGCTGCACCGTCTCACCGGTCGACGCGCGCAGCGTCGCCATCACCGGCAACGCCGCTTCGTGCAGGTCACCCCGGGGTGCGACGCTCGCCCCGAGGTCGAAGACGGCCAGCCCGAGCCGGTAGCCCGCCGCCGTGCGCTCCACCAGCTTCTCGGCGGCGAGGGTCGCGAGCATGCGGTGGACCGTGGAGGTCGCGAGGCCCAGCCGCCGGGCCAGCTCGGACACACCCAGCTCGCGGTCGGTGTGGGAGAACTCCTTGAGCAGCCGCGCGGCGTTGCGCACGGACGTCAGCTCCCAGGACGGCCTTCCCTGCATACGGGAAGGCTTCCTTGTCGGGAGCCCTGGCGCTACCTACCGTCGTGCCCATGCTGACGGCAGAGCAGAACGACGAGCTGACCCAGGTTGAGCCGGGCACCCGCATGGGCGACGTGCTGCGCCGCTACTGGTACCCCGTCGCCTTCACCCGGGAGCTGGCCGAGTTCCCGGTGAAGCGGGTGGAGCTGCTCGGTGAGTTCTTCGCGCTCTGGCGCCAGCCCTCGGGACGCTACGGGATCGTCCCGGAGCCGTGCCCGCACCGGAAGGCGTCGATGGCCTACGGCGTGGTCGAGTCGGACGGGCTGCGCTGCCCCTACCACGGCTGGAAGTTCGACCCCGAGGGCGCCTGCATCGACCAGCCCGCCGAACGCGACAACACCAACTTCGCCGACCGGGTGCGGGCCACCGCCGGGAAGGTCGAGGAGCTCGGCGGGCTGATCTGGGCCTACGTCGGGCCCGACCCGGCGCCGCTGCTGCCGCGCTTCGACACCTACGTGATGGACGGCTACCGCGACATCGGCTGGGCCGACCTGCCGTGCAACTACGTCCAGATCATGGAGAACGCGGTCGACCCGCACCACGTCGAGTGGCTGCACGGGCGCTACTTCGAGTTCATGGGCCGCCACGAGGGCTTCACCGCGCCCGCGTCGTTCGGCAAGGAGCACATCAAGATCGGCTTCACGCCGTTCGAGTGGGGGATCATCAAGCGCCGGGTGCTGAAGGGTGCCACCGAGGAGAACGACGACTGGAAGGTCGGGCATCCGCTCGTCTTCCCCTACAACATGCGCGTGGGCGGCGGCGGTGTGCACCAGATGCAGATCCGGGTGCCGATCAACCGCACCACCACCCGGTTCATGCTCTACACGGTGCACAGCCCGGACGGTTACGAGCACGTCGACCAGCCGCAGATCCCCGACTACCGGATCCCGGTGATCGACCAGAACGGCCGCCACGTCACCAACTACGTCGAGGGCCAGGACATCATGGCGTGGGTGACGCAGGGCGCGATCACCGACCGCACTACCGAGCACCTGGGGCGTTCCGACATCGGCGTCGCCATGTTGCGCAAGATGTTCCGCGACCAGATGGACGCGGTCGCCCGCGGAGAGGACCCGCTCGGCACGATCCGCGAGCCCCACGAGCGCATCGACCTGCCGTGCGAGAAGGACAAGTTCAACGCGGGCGGCGCCCAGTTCGCGCTCGACTTCTGCGACATGGGCTCCACGCGGTTCTCCCCGGTGCTCGACACCATCAAGAAGATCCACATCTCGGCGGCCGAGAAGATCGCGTCCGGGAGATGACCACACCCGTGGACCGCCGGTTCGCCGCCGACGCCGAGGCGCACCGCCGCGACGCCCCGCGCTTCTGCCCGGCGTGCGGCGGCGGCCTGGCGATCGCGACGGAGTTCTGGGAGGCCGACGACCGGCGGTTCTACTGCTCGTGCACGGGCTGCGGCTGGACGGGCGAGATCACGCCGACGGGCGCGGTCGCCGTGGGCCACGAGCCCGATCACTAACCGGCCGAGCGGGCCTCGGCGACCACCTCCTGCGCGCGGGTGCGCACGCCGCGGAGCTCACTGAGGTAGAGCCAGTAGTCGGGGTGCACCCCGGTGAGCCGGTCCTGTGCGTTCTGCAGCCGCACGGACTGGGCGTCGAGGATCGGTCCGAAGCGCTTGACCAGCCCGCGGTCGACGACGAGCCGCTGCGCGTCGCGGAGGACGAATCGGGTGTCCGCGGCGAGCTTGCCCGGATCGGCGCGGACCTCGCGCAGGTCGGCGAGGCGCCCGACGACCGCGTCATGCGCCTGCTCGGCCGCGCCCAACTGGGCCCGGGCCTCGGCGATCGCGTCGGCGGCGTCGTCCCACTCGCCCGCGTCGGCGCGCTCGTGGGCCTGCGCGATCGCCCGGTCGACCGCCGTCAGCGCCGCCCGGGCCTTCTTCTCGGCGTCGACGAGGCCCACCGAGCACGGCTCGGAGAACTCGCGGCGCAGCGCCGAGAGCGCGGCGGGGATCCGGTCGGCCTTGGTGGCCCCGGCCGCGCGCCGGGTGGCGACGCTGCTGAACGCCGAACGGACGCCTGCCGCCGTCCGCGGCGCCTCGGTGGCGAGCGTGGCCGCCGACCGGGCGAGCTCGAGGGTGCGGGTGGCCGCCGCGCGCTTCTCCCGGACGCCGCCCGCAGCGTCGATTCCGGCGGCGGCCTGCTCGGCCTCGGCGAGGCGCTCGGCCGCCCGTCGCGAGCGGGTGCCCGACGCGTCGGCCGTCTGCACCGCCGTGCGGGCCGCGACCAGGGCGCTGCGCGCCTCCTGCACCGCGACCGGCAGCCCGCGCAACAGGTGCGCGGCCTCGTCGAGCGTGCGTGCGTGGGTGGAGCGGAAGCGGCGGATGGTCTCCCGGGCCGCCTCGATCTCCCGCAGGGCGCGCTCGTCGGCCTGCTTGGCGCCCGCAACGGGCCCGGTGCCGTCGAGGGGGAACTGCGCGGTGGTGGCGAGGTAGGCCTCCGTCGCGCGGTCGCCCGCCCGCGCGACCTGCGCCCATTCCTGGCCGAGCGGACGGCCGCCGCCGAGCTCGTCGGCCGTGCGCACGGCGTCGGCGGCCGCGCGCTGCTCGTCGTCGAGGGCGAGGAACGCCTGGCTGGCGGCGGCGCGTCCGGCGAGAGCGGCAGCGTCGGGGGCGTCGTCACGCCGCTCGGACCGCCGGAACAACCTCGCCTCCGTCCGTCGCGCCTGCTACCCCGAACCGTACCGGGCGTGGGCCCGTAGGCGCTCGGACCAGGACAGCACCGGCGGCATTTCGCCGACATCGGCGAACCAGTCGCCGTCCACCTGCAGCACGGGGTGCACGGCGAGCCGGAAGCGGGGCGAGGTCGCGCAGGCCCCGGAGTCGAGGTCGAACCGGTACCAGTGCGACGGGCACACCACGCTGTGCCCGTCGACCCGGCCCTCCGCCAGCTCGCCGCCGTTGTGGGGGCAGGCGGCGTCGGTCACGCGGAAGCCGTCGGCCAGCGGGAAGACGGCGAAGCGGCGCCCGTCGTCGGCGGTGACGACCCGCGCCGCGCCGCCGGGCTCGCCGAGCGGCACCAGCATCAGCGCCTGCCGGAGGCTCTGAGTTCGGCCAGCGACTCGCCGCCGACGAACCAGTGCTCGGGCTCGCACTCGGTGATGACGACGCGCACGTTCTCCCGGGGTGCGCCGACCGCCTCGTGGACGGCCGTCGTCACCGCCTCGCCGAGCGCCTGTAGCTGCTCCTCGGTGCGGCCCCGGGCCAAGGTGATCTGGACGAGTGGCATGGGATCTCCTAACGGACGGCCAGCTCCAGGGTGCCGAGCCGATCGATCGACACGACGACGACGTCGCCCGCCGCCACCGGGGTGGCCGCGGTGAGGCCGCCGGAGAGCACCACGTCGCCCGCGCGCAGGCCCTCGCCGTCGGCCGCCATCGTGCGGACCATCCACGCGACCGCGGCGGCCGGGTGGCCCAGGGAGGCCGCGCCGGACGCCGTCGCCACGAGCTCGCCGTTCTTCTCGAGCACCACGCCGACGAGGCGGAGGTCGATGCCCGCGGGCGGCACCGGCGTACCGACGACGAAGCGGCCCGCCGAGGTGTTGTCGGCGACGACGTCGGGCATCGTGAACTTGTAGTCGCGGTAGCGGGAGTCGAGCACCTCGATGCCGACGGCGACGCCCGAGCACGCGGAGACGACGTCGGCCGCGGTGACGTGCGGACCGGCCAGGTCGCGGCCGAGCACGAACACGATCTCGGGCTCGCAGCGGGGCTGGATCAGCGCGGACGTGTCGAGCGGCGCGCCGAGGTCGAGCGCGTTCGCGCCCTCCAGGAAGCCGTAGATCGGGCTGTCCACGCCCACCTGCGCCTGCTTGGCGCGGCTGGTGACGCCCAGCTTCCAGCCGACGAGCGGCCCCGCGGCGGCGCGCAGCTCGCGCTGCACGGCGTAGCCCGCGGCGAGGTCGGGCACGTCCAGCGGACCGATGGCGGTCCGGTCGGCGACCGCCTTCTGGAGCCTTGCGGCGTAGTCGTTCATGGTGATCAGTCCCCCACTCGCACGGTGATCGGGCCGAGCCGGTCGAACTCCGCGCGGAAGACGTCGCCCGGTGTCATGGGCACGGCGGCGTGCAGCGCGCCCGTCATGATCAGGTGACCGGGCTCGAGCGCGACCCCGTCGCCGCCGAGGACGTTGGCCAGCCAGGCCACCACGGCCACGGGGTCGCCCAGGGCCGCCGCGCCTGCGCCGGTGTCGATGAGCTCGCCGTTGCGGGTGAGCGTCATCCCGACGAGCCGGGTGTCGATGTCGGTGATCGGGACGATCCGGCTGGAGGTCGCCATCGCGCCGTTGGAGGCGAGGTCGGCGACGGTGTCGGCGAGCTTGATCCGCCAGTCGGCGATGCGCGAGTCGACGATCTCCATCGCGGCCACGGCGCCCGCGATCGCGGCGTGCGCCTGCGTGACGGTGACGCCGGGGCCTTCCAGCCGCTCGCCGATCACGAACACGATCTCGGCCTCGATCTTGGGGGCGATGAACCGGCTCGCCGGGATGGTGTCGCCGTCGCGGTAGATGGTGGACGCGAGGACGGGCCCGTAGTCGGGGGAGTCGACGCCGACCATCTTCTGCATGGGCTTGCTGGTGAGGCCCACCTTGTGGCCGACGATGCGGTCGCCGTCGGCGAGCAGGAGCTGGATCAGCTCGCGCTGGATGGCATAGCCGTCGGCCATGCCGAGGGTCGGGTCGTCGTCGGTGAACGGCGGGATCGGCACCCGCGTGCGACGGGCGTCGTAGAGGGCTCGCGCCTTGGCGGGCGCGTCGGTCACGGGCATGCGTGCTCCTCGGGGGTGTCAGGTCTGATCGTGGCCGGGCCACCGCCCGCGGTCACCCCGAGGGTTCCGGTGACCGGAACGCACCCCCGCGCCGAGTCCCCGTTCGCGCCGCGGTGAGTCGTACGTTTCGCCGTGGTGAGTCGGCCGATTCGCCGCGGCGCCGGAGCGCTTCCACGGAGGGGCGTCGGGCTCCCCGACGGGACCGGTGGAGTCAAGCGTCACGGCTCCGCACCCCCGACTCCGGGTTCCAGCCCAGCCGCCTGCTGATCGCCTCGCCCGCTTCGACCAGCGCGGGCGCGTGTCGACGCCGGGGCACCGCGCCGAAGCGGGCGACCGGTGCGCCGATGCTGATCGCGGCGACGACGTCGCCGTGCACGTCCCGGATCGGGGCGGCGAGGCTCGCCACGCCGATCTCCCGCTCGTCGACGGCCTCCGCCCATCCCCGCGCGCGGACGGTGGTCAGCTCGTCGCGCAAAGCATCGGGCTCGACGATCGTGTGCGGCGTCAGCCGGGGCAGCGGGCGCGTGAGGAACGCCTCGCGCTCGGGCTCGGGCTGGTGGGCCAGCAGCACCTTGCCGGAGCTGGTGCAATGCGCGGGCACCCGGCGTCCGGTCTCGGTGAAGAGGCGCAGGGAATGGGCCGACTCCAACCGGTCGACGTAGACGACCTCGACGCCGTCGAGCACCCCGACCTGGGACGACTCACCGGTCTGCTCCCGCAGGTGGGCCAGAACGGGTCCGGCGGCGGCGTGCAGGTCCAAGTGCACCTTGACGGCCTCGCCGAGCTCGAACATCACGATGCCGAGCCGGTAGCCGCCGGTGTGCGGGTCGCGCTCCAGCAGCCCCTCGGCGACGAGCGTGGTGAGCAGCCGGTGCACGCCGGACTTCCCCAGGCCCAACCGCCGCGCCAGCTCGGAGACCCCGATCGACGCCTCCCGCGACCGGAACTCCTTGAGCAGCCGGGCGGCGTTGCTCACGGTGGACAGCACGGCGTCACCCACGTCGCCCACCCCCCATCCCGGTGAGTGCCAACACGCCACGGCGAAACGTACGACTCACCGCGATGGGGTGGACGGGGTCCACGTGGAGCGGCCGCCGACCGAGGCCAGCAGGGCCTTGCGGACCTCGTCGGGGTCCGGGTTCGCCCCCGTCGACACGCCTTCGGCCAACGCGACCACCGCCTCGTTCCGGGGTGCGATCGCCCGCGCCAGCAGCGCCTGCGCGCGGGGGAGGCCCGCGTGCGCGGCGCCGACCAGCTCGTCGACCAACGCCTCCCGCCCCGGCACCCGGGTGCGGATCGTCTCGAAGTCGCGCGCCGCCGCCGTGTGGCCGGCCGCGAGGCTCGCGCCGATGTGCCCGGCGTGGTGCGGCGTCAGCCCCGACCCCGGCTGCGCGACGACGTGGTAGACGACCGTCGTGACGCCCAGCGCCGCCCGCACCTCGGCGTACGCCGGCCCGGCGTCCTCGGAGATCAGCCCCAGCGCGGGTGCGACGACGGGGTCGTAGAACCGCAGCGTCCAGTCGAGGCCGGGGAGCGACCCCTCGACCGCCACCTCCTGCCCGCGCAGCGGCCCGAGCCCCTCCCGCGTCGCGAGCAGGTGCAGGTTGCGCGCCCCCACCGCCGCCACCTGCAGCGGGCCGCCGCTGAGCAGGGGCATCGCCCCGCGCACGGCGGGCGGGAACGTGTCGGCCTGCGCGAGGTAGGCCTGGTGCAGCGCGGTGACGTAATCGGCCACGGCCGCGCGCATGCGCTCCGGGTCCATGACCACCTCGTTCCGATTTGCGGAACACCACATCTTCCTTGCGGAACGCTAGGCGGGTTAGCGTCGGAGCGTCAAGGGAGGACCGCCATGGGGATTCTTCGCCTCGCCCACATCGACGTCCGCACACCCGACCTGGATCTCGCCACCGCCTACTACACGGGCGTGATGGGTCTCCAGCAGGTCAGCCGCGAAGCCGACCGCGTCTACTTCAAGTGCTGGGACGAGGAAGACCACCACTCGCTGCGCATGCGCTACGACCCGCGTACCGGGCTCGACTCCTTCACCTTCCGCGTCGAGCGCGAGGACGACCTGCACGACTTCGAGAAGCGCCTCGCCGACTACGGCTGCCAGGTCGCGCGGGTGAGCAAGGGCGAGGCGGTGGGGCAGGGCGAGTCGATCCGCTTCGAGGTGCCGTCCGGTCAGATCATGGAGCTGGTCTGGGACATCGAGAAGACCGGCAACATCCTCGGCAAGCGCAACCCCTCGCCCGTCCCGCCGCCGGACCTGCCGGGCATCGCGCCGCCCCGCATGGACCACATGCTCGTGAACGCCGAGGAGGTCGGCGAGGCCGCCCGCTTCTTCCAGGAGGTGCTGGGCCTGCGGCTCACCGAGCAGGTGCTCGACGGCAACGGCCACCAGCTCGGCGTCTGGCTCGCGGGCCGCACCAACTCCCCGCACGACATCGCGATCGTCAACGGCCCCAACGGCGCCCTGCACCACTGGGCCTACTGGCTCGACGACTGGGACCACATCCGCAAGGCCGCCGACACCCTGGCCTACAACGGCGTGCAGATCGACCAGGGCCCCACGCGCCACGGCGTCACCCGCGGCAACACCATCTACTTCTTCGACCCCCTCGGCATCCGCAACGAGGTGTTCACCGGCGGTTACTGGGTCGACCCGGACACCGAGATCATCACCTGGACCGAGCAGGAGTTCGGCAAGGGCCTCTTCTACTACGAGAACGTCATCAGCCAGCGCTTCCTGAGGATGCACACATGAGCGAGCTTGCGAGCGAATCATCGGCACAGCGCTCTCGCGAAGCGTCGACCGAGCTCGGGGGATGGAGGCCTGCGGAGCTTGCGGAGCAGGCCGGGGTGGGTAGAAGCAGCGAGGGAGAGCGATGAGCGACCGGATCCTGCGGCTGCAGCACGTCGAGGTGCGCGTGCCGGACCTCGAGCTGTGCACCGCCTACTACACCGAGGTGCTCGGGCTGATCGAGACCGCCCGCACCGAGAACCAGGTCTTCCTCAAGTGCTGGGACGAGCGCGAGCACCACTCCGTCATCCTCCGCGAAGCCCCGACCTACGGCCTGGACCACATGTCGTTCAAGGTCGGCGACGCGGCCGACCTGGACTACTTCACCGAGAAGCTGCAGGCCGCGAGCGTGCCCGTGAAGCGCTACGCCGCCCGCGAGCTGGGCCCCGGCTGGGGCGAGGCGATCCGCTTCGACGCGCCCAGCGGCCACGTCGTCGAGCTGACGCACGGCACGGAGCGCGTAGGCAACATGCTGCCGATGACCAACCCGCCGCCGCGCCCGCAGGACCTGGTCGGGATCGCGCCGCCGCGGCTGGACCACGTGTTCGTGATGGCCGAGGACGTCGAGGCGTTCACGACGTTCTTCGTCGACGTTCTGGAGTTCCGCCTCACCGAGCAGATCCTCGCCAACGACGGCCACCAGCTCGCCACGTTCCTGGAGCGCAGCCACACCCCGCACGACATCGCCGTGATCACCGGCCCGAACGGCGGGCTGCACCACTTCGCGTTCTGGCTCGACGACTGGAACGGCATCCGCGACGCCGCCGACACCCTCGCCTACCACGGCGTGGAGATCGACGTCGCGCCCACCCGGCACGGCGTCACCCGCGGCTACACCACCTACTTCTTCGACCCGGTCGGCAACCGCAACGAGCTCTTCACCGGCGGCTACTGGGTGGACCCGGACTTCGAGCCGATCACCTGGACCGAGGAGGAGATGGGCCGGGCGATCTTCTACTACGACCGCCAGGTCAACGAGCGCTTCTTCACGGTGCACTCATGAGGTGCGCTGACGCACTTCTTCCCGCGGAGGCGCAATGAGGATCGACCGCTACGAGGCGCCGAACTACCTCGCCAAGTACCGGGAGCGGCAGACCCGCAAGGTCGAAACCAACGAGGACGACGGCACCCCGCTCTACCTGCGTCGATTCCGCGCGAAGAACGCCGAGGTGCCCGTCGAGACCGTCGACGGCGAGAGCTTCACCCGCGACTACGCGGCGTCCACCCGGGACAAGGAGATCGTCGCGCCGCCGGAGCGCAAGGCGGCCGAGGAGTTCGTCGCCGAGATCCGGATCATCCGGCACGGCATCACCCAGGGCTACTCGACCGACGCCGGGCTGACGCCGATGGGCGGGTGGCAGGCCCACCAGCGCGGGCACTCGCTGTCGAAGTCGCTCAAGGAGGGCCAGCAGGTCCGGATCGTCTGCGCCGACACCAACCGGGCCCGCCAGACCGCCGAGCAGATCCACCGCGGCATGTTGGACGGGCTCGACCAGTGGCAGCGCAAGGCCGACGTCTCCGCGCCCGAGGCCATCCCCGAGCTGCGCAACTTCGGCGTGTGGACCCCCGACGGGCTGCGCGACGTGACGTCCGCGTTCCGCCAGTACCAGGCGACGATGGAGAAGCTGGAGCGGATGGCGGTCGGCGACCGGCCGCGCTGGCTCGTCGAGATCGACCGCTTCTACCGCACCCAGCTGGGTGGCGCGGACCCCATCCACATGTGGCTGACCATCCCGCTGATGTACTTCGAGCCGCCCGCGATGTGCGTGCGGAGGTTCTGGCGGGGGTTCCACCGGCTGATCGAGGAGAGCCCCGGCCACCGGATCGTCGCCGCGACGCACTCCGGCCCGATCCGCGCCTTCGCCACCTGGGCGCACGGCTACGACCCGGGCGAGCCGTACAACACCGAAGAGGTCGTGGTGAAGGTGCGCCGGGGCGGCCGGACGGCGCTCGTGGCCTACCGCAACCGGGTGACCGAGGTGAACGTGCCGCCGCCCGACGAGTTCCCGGCCTGGGAATCGTGACAGCAATCGTGACGACAGCCGAGCTCGACCTCGGGACGGACGCCCCGCTGCGCTCCGTCTCGATCGCCATGGGCGTGCTGGGCTGCTTCGAGCGCGCCGCCGAGCTCGGCGCCACCCGCGTCGCGGCCGAGCTGGGCATCGCGAAGAGCACCGCCTGCCGCATGCTCGCGGCGCTCGCGGCGTCGGGGATGCTGGAACGCACCTCGTCCGGTCGCTACCGCCTGGGCCTGCGGCTGTTCGAGATCGGCCAGCTCGCCGTCGACCGGCTGATGCTGCGCGAGCTCGCCGTACCCGTGCTGGGCGAGCTGCGCGACCTGCTGCGGGAGACCGCGCAGCTGGCCGTGCCCGTCGGCACCGAGGTGCTCTACATCGACCGGCTGGAGGGCAGCGGCGCGGGCACGATGTTCCACACCGAGCTCTACCGGCGCGGGCCGGGCCACAGCTCCAGCGCGGCCAAGGCGATCGCGGCCTACAACCCGACGATGGCGCGGGCGATCCTGGAGAAGGGCTTCGAGCGGCGCACCCCGTTCACGATCGTGGACCCCCGCCGCTACGGCCAGGTGCTGCGGCAGGTGCGCGTCGACGGGTTCGCGGCCTCGCGGGAGGAGCACACCCTGGGCATCTCGTCGATCGCGGCGCCGGTCGTGCTGCGCCGCGGCGAGCGCACGGTGGCGGTCGCGGCGATCTCGGTGGTGGGGACGACGTCGCGCGTGCTGGGCGCGCGGAAGGTGGCGGTCGTGCAGAGTGTCCGTAGGGCCGCGGCCACGGTGAGCGCGGCCTTGGAGGCCTGCGGCTGACAGAGAGGCGAGCGATGACGCTGGCGGAAGAGCGCCCACCGGTCGAGTTCGAGTTGTCGGCCCGTTACCGGGCGGGCGCCGGACCCGTGCTGCTCACCGGGGTGCAGGCGATCGCGCGGATGCTCGTCGAGCAGCACGCCGCCGACGCCCGCGCGGGCCTGACCACGGCGTCGTTCGTGTCCGGCTACCAGGGCAGCCCGCTGGGCGGGCTCGACCAGACCCTCGCCCGCGCCACCGAGCTGCAGGAGAACGCGGGCCTCACGCTCGTGCCCGCCGTCAACGAGGAACTGGCCGCCACCGCGGTCTGGGGCAGCCAGGTCGAGGTGCCCGGCCACGGCCGCAGCGTCGACGGCGTGGTCGGGGTCTGGTACGGCAAGGCGCCCGGCGTCGACCGCGCGGGCGACCCGCTGCGCCACGGCAACATGTGCGGCGCCCACCCGTCCGGCGGGGTGCTGGTGCTCGCGGGCGACGACCCCAGCTGCAAGTCCTCCACCATCCCGTGCATCTCCGAGCGCACGCTCATGGGTTACGGCCTCCCCGTGCTCTACCCGGGCACGGCCGAGGAGATCGTCCGCCTCGGCCGCTACGGCATCGCGCTGTCCCGCGCGTCCGGCATGTGGGTCGGCATGAAGATCACTTCGGACGTCGCCGACGGCGTGTACGCCCTCGACGGCGTCGGTGACCTCCCCGTCACGGTCCCGGAGCTCGAGTGGGAGGGCGCACCCTGGCAGTACCGGCAGTACCCGATGCTCGTGCCGCCGGGCTCGCTCGAGGCCGAAGCCCAGATGTACGGGCCGCGCTGGGCGATGGTGCACGCGTTCCTGGCCGCCAACCCGGTCAACACCGTCGAGGTCGACGCGCCCGGCGCCTGGCTGGGCATCGTGGCGGGCGGCAAGGCGTTCACCGACGTCCGGCAGGCCCTGCGCGACCTCGGCCTCGACGACCACGGGCTCGAGCAGGCGGGCGTCAAGCTGCTGCGGCTCGGCATGATCCACCCGATCGAGCGCGACAAGCTCCGCGAGTTCGCCACCGGCGTCGACACCGTGCTCGTCGTGGAGGAGAAGTCGGCGTTCGTCGAGTCCGCCGTCCGCGACGCGCTCTACGGCCTGCCCGACGCCCCGGCCGTGATCGGGTCGACGGACACCGCGGGTGCGCCGCTCGTCCCAGTGGCCGGGGAGCTCACCGCGGGCGTGCTGGCCGGGCCGCTGCGCCGGGTGCTCGGCGACCGGGTGGAGATGGCCCCGCCGCGCCGCGAACCCGCCGCGCTGCCGCTGCTGACGGTCGGGCGCACCCCCTACTTCTGCTCCGGCTGCCCGCACAACCGCTCGACGCTCGTACCCGAGGGCGCGGTCGCGGGCGGCGGCATCGGCTGCCACGCGATGGTGGCGTTCACCGGCCGCCCCGAGAGCGAGGTCTCCTCGATCACGCAGATGGGCGGCGAGGGCGCGCAGTGGATCGGGCAGGCGCCCTACACCGACGCCGGGCACATGTTCCAGAACATGGGTGACGGCACGTTCGCCCACTCCGGGCAGCTCGCCGTACAGGCGTGCGTGGCCGCCGGGGTCTCGATCACCTACAAGCTGCTGTTCAACCGCGCGGTCGCCATGACCGGCGGCCAAGACGCAGCGGGCGGCCTCGAAGTGCCCGCGTTGACGGCCAAGCTGCTCGCCGAGGGCGTCAGCAAGATCATCGTCTGCGCGGACGAGCCGGAGCGCTTCCGCGACCTCGACCCGCTGCCGTCCGGGGTCGCGCTCTGGCCCCGCGAGCGCCTTGACGACGCCCAACGCGTGCTCGCCGAGACGCCCGGCGTCACCGTGCTGGTCTACGACCAGCGCTGCGCGGCCGAGTCGCGCCGTCTGCGCAAGCGGGGCGCGATCCCCGTGCGCACCACCCGCGTCGTGATCAACGAGGCGGTGTGCGAGGGCTGCGGCGACTGCGGGGTGAAGAGCAACTGCCTGTCGGTGCAGCCGGTCGAGACGGAGCTGGGCCGCAAGACCCGCATCGACCAGACCTCCTGCAACACCGACTACTCGTGCCTGGCGGGTGACTGCCCGTCGTTCGTGACGGTCGAGGCGGGGTCGGGGTCCACCGCCCGCCCCGAGTCGCCTGAGCCGCCGCCCGTGCCGGATGTCGAGCGTTCGACCAGCGGCGACGTGTTCCTGGCGGGCATCGGTGGCACCGGCATCGTCACGGTCAACCAGGTGCTCGGCTCGGCGGCCGTCCGCGACGGGTTCGCGGTGCACGGCGTCGACCAGACCGGGCTGTCGCAGAAGGCCGGGCCGGTCACCTCGCACCTGCGCATCGCCCGGGACGCCGCCGACCTCGGGCCCGCCAACCGGATCGGCACCGCGGGCTGCTACCTGGCGTTCGACGCGCTCGTCGGGGCCGACGCGCGCTACCTCGGCTACGCCTCCGCGGAGGCGACGACCGCCGTCGTGTCCACCAGCCCGGTGCCGACCGGCTCCATGGTGCGCGACCCCGGCGTGGCCGCCCCGGAGGTTTCCGCCCTGGTGGAGCGGATCACCGGCCGTTCCCGGACCCTCGTCGCGCTCGACGCGCAGGCCGCGGCCAACGCCCTGTTCGGCGACGCGATGCCCGCCAACCTGCTGCTCGTCGGCGCGGCCTACCAGTCGGGCGCGCTGCCCGTCTCGGCCGAGGCGATCGAGTGGGCGATCGAGCTGAACGGCGTGGCGGTGGCGGCCAACACCGCCGCGTTCCGGTGGGGACGGGTGGCCGTCGCCGACTCGCAGGCGTTCGCCGCCGCGACCGCGGGTGCTGCGGCGACCGAGCCCCCGACCTGGACGGAGCTCGGCGAGCTGGCCGGGGAGACCCGGCGGCTCGCGGGCATCCGGGCACGGATGCTCGCCGACTACCAGCACGCGCGCACGGCCCGGCGCTACGTGAACGACCTGCTGACGGTTTGGCGGGCCGAGCGGCGGATCGGGGAGGACACGGCGTTCTCCGAGGCCGTCGCCCGGGGGCTGCACAAGCTCACCGCGTACAAGGACGAGTACGAGGTGGCGCGGCTGCTCACCGACCCGGCGTTCGAAGCCCGCCTGGCCGCCGAGGTGCCCGGCGGCACCGGGCTGCGCTACCGGCTGCACCCGCCCACGCTCAAGGCGCTCGGCAGGCAGCAGAAGATCGCGTTCGGCCCGTGGATGCGGCCGGTGCTGCAGACGCTCGCGCGCGGGAAGGCGCTGCGCGGAACGCCGCTCGACCCGTTCGGGCGCGCTCCGATCCGGCAGCTGGAGCGCGCGTTGCGGGACGAGTACCGCGCGCTGGTGCTGCGGCTGGCCGCGGGCCTCACGGCGGAGTCGTACGGCACGGCGGTGGCCGCGGCCGAGGCCGCCGACCTGGTGCGCGGCTACGAGGACGTCAAGCTGGCCGGGGTGCGCCGCTACCGGGCGCGGCT
>DATAOO010000008.1:0-3827 GCA_036265695.1 Pseudonocardia sp.
CGGCGGCAGCACCATCCGCGACAGGTGACGGCATCGCGGCGGCAGCACCATTCGCGACAGGTGACCGCATCGCGGCGGCAGCACCGTCCGCGACAGGTGACGGCATCGCAGCGGTGCCATTACCCGCGGCGGCAGGCGGCGCGCAGGCCGCGGCGGCGGCTGCGAGGACCGTGAGGGCGGTGCCCTCGCGCGGGTCGGTGAGCGCCGCGGAGGCCAGCGCGACCCCGCGGGACAGCGCGTCGGCGAGTACGGCGGCGGCCCGCTCCCCGTGGTGGTCGGCCGCCCGGCACGCACCTGCGGCCGCGACGGCCTCGGCCAGCCCCCGCAGGACCTGCGAGAGGATCACCCCGGAGTTGCCGCACGCCCCCAGGAGCGCGCCGCGCGCGAGGGCCGCGGCGACCGCCTCCGGCTCGGCGGCGGCCGCTTCCGCGGCGTCGACGGCCGAGCGCATGGTCAGCAGCAGGTTGGTGCCCGTGTCGGCGTCCGCGACCGGGAAGACGTTGATGCCGTCCAGCTCCGGCCGGTGGGCCGCCAGCCGCGTGAGCGACGCCCGCGCCCACGCGAGGACGAGACCGGGGCCGGACAGGGCGGGCACGGGGGCCCAGGGTAGCGACCGGCCGGGCATGATCGCGTCGAGCCGCACATCAGGCGGGTGCGCACCGGCGTCGTGTGCGACTCGACGCGATCACCTCGGCCCTGTGTGCGGCCGCCCGGACGGCGCGGGTACTCTGGTGTCTCGCGACCGGGGCTGCCCCGGCTTCACCGTCACCGATTTCGAGGAGTTCGACGTGGCTGCCGTCTGCGACGTCTGTGGAAAGGGTCCGGGCTTCGGCATGTCCGTCTCGCACTCGCACCGCCGTACCCACCGCCGCTGGAACCCCAACATCCAGACCGTGCGCACCCGCATCAACGGCGGCAACCGCAAGCGGCTCAACGTGTGCACGTCCTGCCTGAAGGCGGGCAAGGTCACCCGCGGCTGATCCGCGCGACAACGCGCCCCCGCCCCACACCGGGACGGGGGCGTTGCTGTGCTACGGCAGCTTCCAGTCCACCGGGTCGCCACCCAGCTCCTCCAGCAGCGCGTTCGCGCGGCTGAACGGGCGCGAGCCGAAGAACCCGCGGTCGGCCGACATCGGGCTCGGGTGCGCCGACTCGATCAGCGGCACGTCGTCGAGCAGCGGCGCGAGGTTGCGGGCGTCGCGGCCCCACAGGATCGCCACGAGCGGCTCACCGTCCCGCGCGACGAGCGCGCGGATCGCCTGCTCCGTGACCGCTTCCCAACCCTTGTCGCGGTGCGAGCCCGGCTCCCCCGGCGCCACGGTGAGCACCCTGTTGAGCAGCAGCACCCCCTGTTCGGTCCACGGCGTGAGGTCACCGGTGGAGGGGGTCGGGTGGCCGAGGTCGTCGGTGTACTCGCGGAAGATGTTGGCCAACGACCGCGGCACCGGGCGTGTGGTGGGCGACACCGAGAACGACAGCCCCACCGCGTGGCCCGGCGTCGGGTACGGGTCCTGGCCCACGATCAGCACGCGCACGCCGTCGAAGGGCTGGGTGAACGCCCGCAGCACGTTGGCGCCCGCGGGCAGGTAGCGCCTGCCCGCGGCGATCTCGGCGCGCAGGAAGTCGCCCATGTCCGCGATGCGCTGCGCCACCGGGGTGAGCGCCTGCGCCCATCCCGCCTCGACGATCTCCGCCAGCGGTTTGGCCGCCATCAGCCCAGCCTCCTCAGCTCGGCGCGGAACCGCCTGCCGCGCTCGACGTAGCTCGTGACGGCGTAGGCGTACGCCCCCTCCGGCACCTCGTAGCCCTCCCGTACCCGCGCGGGTACGCCCAACACCATCGCCCGCGGCGGCACCTCCGAGTTGGGTGCGACGACCGCGCCCGCGCCGACGATCGCGCCCGCCCCCACCGAGGCCCCGTTCAACACCACCGAACCGGACGAGATCAGCGCTCGGGAGCCGATCGTCGCCGCCTCGATGTGCACGTTGTGCCCGACGGTCACCTCGTCGCCGATCACCGTCGGACGCACGGCCGTGGTGTGGATGATCGAGCCGTCCTGGATGCTCGTGCGCGCCCCGACCTCGATCCAGCCGTCGTCGCCGCGCAGCACCGCGGTGGGCCACACCGAGGACTCCGCGCCGATCGTCACGTTGCCGATCACCACGGCGTCGGGGTGCACGTAGGCGTCGGGGTGGATGTCGGGTTCGGCGTCGCCGAGGGCGTAGAGCGGCACGGCCGGGAGCCTATTACCCCGACAGTGAGCGGCTTCACCTGATCGTCTGGAACGATTCAGAGCCGCCGATCGATGTACTGGGTGTGATCGAAGAGAGGAGGGACACCATGATCAACACAATCCGACGCGTGCTGCGCCGCCTCGACGACTGGACGCTCGAGGTGTTCAACCCGTACTACCCATCCGACCACCGCTGACCGGACAGCGCGAACGGGCCGTGGCGTGCGCCACGGCCCGTTCGTGTGTTCCTGCCCTAGTGGTGCGTGGGCGGGCGGTCGTCGTCCCCGGGGGGCGGCGCGTCGGCGCCCAGCGGCTTGGCCCGCGCCCACACGATGAAGATGGCGGCGAGGATGAGCATCCCGATGCCGGTCCACAGGTTGAGGTTGAGGCCGCCCGACTTGGCGGTGTTCTCCGGGGTCGCCGTCACGAACCCCATGATCGTCAGCACGACGCCGTAGAACGCGAAGAGAATGGCGATCACGGTACGCAGGTCGAACAGCGACGCCGCCGCGCTCGAAGCCTTCTCGCTCATCTGGACTCCTAGACCACGATGTAGAGGATGACGGTGAGCACGAGCACGCCGATGCCGAGCGCGACCGGGTTGGTGAGCACGCTCGTCGCCGCACCGTCCGGGCCGTGGCTGCGGTCCTCCTTCGACGTGAGCGACCAGGTGAGCCCGACCAGCTCGGAGTCGGGCTTCGGCTGCGTGACCATCGAGACGATGACCGCCACGATCACGCCCACGACGAACGCCGCGCTCGCGCCCACGAAGCTGCCCGCCTGCGAGGAGAGGTCCAGCACGCCGGTGCGCACCAACACGTCGATGATGACCGCCGCGATCGTGCCCGAGATCAGGCCCGTCCAACCGGCGGTGCCCGTCATCCGCTTCCAGAACAGCCCCAGGATGAAGATCGCGAACAGCGGGGCGTTGAAGAAGCTGAACAGCGACTGGATGTAGTCCATCAGGTTGGAGTAGCTGCCCGCGATCGCGGCCGTGCCGATGGCCAGCAGGCACCCGATCACCGTGACGGCCCGGCCGACCTGCAGGTAGTAGTGGTCGTCCTTGCCGGGGTGCAGCCAGTCCTGCCAGATGTCGTAGGTGAAGACCGTGTTGAGCGAGCTGACGTTGGCCGCCATCCCCGCCATGAACGCGGCCAGCAGGCCCGCCAGCGCGACGCCGAGCACGCCGTTGGGCAGCACCTCGTTCATCAGCAACGACAGCGCGTTGTTGTACGTGACGTCGGTCGGCTGGCCCGCCTTCGCCGCGGTC
Source organism: Pseudonocardia sp. (assembly GCA_036265695.1). Classification (GTDB taxonomy): domain Bacteria; phylum Actinomycetota; class Actinomycetes; order Mycobacteriales; family Pseudonocardiaceae; genus Pseudonocardia. Next base: position 3,504 of record DATAOO010000008.1, read on the forward strand.
AACGCAGGCACCAGCACTGCGGCGATCATGCCGGGGACGACGATGACCAGCGGGATGAGGGCCTTGGGGTACGCGCCGATGATCGGAGTGCGGCGCGCTGCGGACATGTCCTTGGCGGAGAGCGCGCGCTGGACCTCCGCGAAGTTCGTGGTCCAGTACCCGAACGAGAGGACGAAGCCGAGACCGAACACGATGCCGACGACGGACCAGAACGGGTTGTCGATCCCGGTCAGCGGGGTGCCCGGCCAGGCATGGAGCTCGGCCTCGTTGCCCGCTGCGATGATCTTCTCCTGGAGGCCCGTCCAGCCGCCGACCCGCGCGAGC
>DATAOO010000009.1:0-13468 GCA_036265695.1 Pseudonocardia sp.
GGCCAGCGCTGTGATGATCAACGTGCCCATGATGGCGTGGTAGCCACCGCCGCCCTCGCCGACGATGCCGCGCATGGACTGGGTGAAGAACGCCACGTCGAAACGGGCGAGGCCGTTCTCGACCACGACCACGATCACCGAGACCAGCGGGATCAGCGCGAGCAGGAATGCGATCGTGACCAGGATCGTCACGAGCCGGTCGGTGGCCTTGCGCCTGCCCTCGACACCGCGCGAGATCGTGTACGTGGCGACGGCGTAGACGACCGCGGAGCCGACCAGCCACAGGCCGATCGAGAACCCGGTGGCGGCCAGGAGCGCACCGATGACGACGAGCGCGCCGCCGAGGATCGCCCACGGCGCCCACCGCGGCAGCTCGCCCTGTTTCGCCAGGACGGGCGGCACGGCCGCTTCGGGCGCGGGCTTCTGGAGGTCGATGCTCATCAGTTTGCTCCGGAGAAGTCGCGCCGACGGTTGACGATCCACCGCGCCGCGGCGTTGACCAACAACGTGATCACGAACAAGACCAGTCCGGAGGCGATGAGCACGTTCACCGAGAGACCGGTGGAGTCGGGGAACTGCAGCGCGATGTTCCCCGCGATGGTCGACGGGTTGTCCGAGCTGATCAGGTTGAACGTCACGACGCCCGAGGCCGAGAGGATGATCGCGACGGCCATCGTCTCGCCGAGCGCGCGACCGAGACCGAGCATCGCGCCGCTGATGATGCCGGAGCGGCCGAACGGGAGCACCGCCATGCGGATCATCTCCCAACGCGTGGCGCCCAACGCGAGTGCCGCCTCCTCGTGCAGCTTGGGCGTCTGCAGGAACACCTCGCGCGAGACCGCGGTGATGATCGGGAGGATCATGACGGCCAGGGTCAGCCCGAGTACGAGCATCGTGCGCCCGGTCGCCGAGACCGGCCCGGCGAAGAAGGGCAGCCAACCCAGGTGCTCGTAGAGCCAGTTCGAGAGCGGCAGCGAGGCGGGTGCGAGCGTGTTCGCGCCCCACAGACCGAAGATGATCGAGGGCACCGCCGCGAGCAGGTCGACCACGTAGCTGAGCCCTTGCGCGAGCTTGCGCGGGGCGTAGTGGGTGATGAACAGCGCGACGGCGACACCGAGCGGCGTACCGATGATCAGTGCGATGATCGAGGACAACAGGGTGCCGAAGACCAGCGGGGCGATGTAGGCGCTCAGCGACTGCCCGTTCGGCAGGTCCGCGGTGGGTGCCAGGAAGGCCGGGATCGCCTGGATGAGCAGGAACGCCGCGACGCCCGCCAGGACGACGAGGATGAGGACGCCTGCCCCTCGGGAAAGGCCTGAGAAGATGCGGTCGCCGCGCTGGCGGACGGGTTGGTCGGCGGTGGCGCTTGGCGGCGGTGCGGTGGACGTGGTCAACGTCGTCCTCTCTGGTGGAGCACGGGCCGAGCGCCCATCACGATGATGACGAACGCCCGGCCCGCGCGGCCAGGGCCAACCGGCCTCATGCGCCGCCGGTGATCGACTGGACGGCGGGTGTGATCTGCGAGACGAGCGATGCGGGCAGCGGGGCCGAACCCGCGGCGCTTGCCGCTGCGGCCTGCCCGTCGGCGCTCACCACGTAGCCGAGGTAGGCCTTGACCAGGTTGGCCTTGGCCGGGTCGGTGTACTTCGAGCACGCGATGGCGTACGAGACGAGCGTGACGGGGTAGGCGCCCGGTGCGGTGGTGGCGCGGTCGAGCTTGTAGGCGAACGCCTTGTCACCGCCGTCGCTGACGCGTTGGGAGGATTCGAGGACCTTCGCGGCGCCCTCGGCGCTGGGGGCGACCCACGCGTCGCCGACCTTGACCTTGACGATCCCCAGGCCCTTGGCCTGGCTCTCGTCGGCGTAGCCGATGGTGCCCTGGCCACCCTTCACGGCGCCGATGACGCCCGAGGTGCCCTGCGCCGCCTCGCCGCCCTGGATCGGCCAGGTGTCGGCGACGGGGGACGGCCAGTCGGCCTTGGCCGCGCCGGAGAGGTAGTCGGTGAAGTTCTGCGTGGTGCCGGACTTGTCACCGCGGTGCACCGGGGCGATCGCGGTGGCGGGCAGGTTGACGCCCGGGTTGTCGGCCGCGATGGCCGGGTCGTTCCAGGTGGTGATCTTGCCGGAGAAGATCTTCGCGATGGTGGACGGTGAGAGCTGCAGGTTGTCCACGCCCGGGAGGTTGTAGACGACCGCGATCGGCGAGACGTAGACCGGCACCTCGACGACGCCGCCGCCGCAGCGGGAGGCGGCCTTGGTGGCCTCGTCGCCCTTGATGTAGGCGTCGCTGCCCGCCCAGTCGACGCCGCCCGCGATGAACTGCGTGCGGCCTGCGCCCGAGCCGCTCGGGTCGTAGTTGATGGTGGCGTCCGGGTTGGTCTTCTGGAAGCCCGCCACCCACGCCTGGGTCGCGGCCTGCTGGGTGCTCGCACCCGCGCCGGAGATCGTGCCGGAGACGGTGGCCGAGCCAGATGGAGCGGAGCCCCCCGAGGATCCGGTTTCGTTGGATGCACCGCAGCCCGCCAGGAGCAATGCGCCCGTGGTGGCGATGCCCACCGCAGCGAGTCGGGTCTTCACGATTGCGTTCCTCCAAGCCTCGGCGATGCGGCTCGGGGTGGCCGCACACGCTCGAAAAACTATGCGAGACCGGTGGACGTCAACGCCCGTACAGATGAACGGGACGTGAACACGTAGCGTTAACGGACGTACGAAACGTCGGTATCCCACCGCGTGAAGCCCAGATCACGGTAGACGCGCACCGCGGCGTCGTTGTCGGCCTCCACGTAGAGCATCACCTGCCGCAGGCCGCGGTCGCGCAGGTGCCGCAGCCCGGCCAGGGTGAGCGCGGCGCCGAGGTGCATCCCCCGCGCGGACGGGTCGACGCCCAGCACGTACACCTCGCCGATGGGCTCGTGGGAGTGGGCACCGTCGCCGTGCACCTTGGTCCAGTGGAAGCCGAGCAGACGGTCGTCGGCGTCGACGGCGAGCAGGAAGCCCTGCGGGTCGAACCACGGTTCGGCTTCGCGGAGCTTCACCTGGTCGAGGTCCCAGCCGCCCTGCTCGGGGTGCCAGTCGAACGCGGCGTTGTTGACGCGCAGGAACTCCGGCTCGTCGGCGCCGACGACGAACGGGCGCAGGCGCACGCCTTCGGGCATGTGCGGCTCGGCGAGCGGCGCGAGCAGGCTGCGGCGCATCTGCCACAGCACCCGGGCCTGCGTGAAGCCCAGCGCCTGCGCGAGGGCCACCGCCCCCGGGTGCTCGCCGTGCGCCCACAGCCGCACTCGCCCCGCCGCGACCTCCGACTGGCCGGCGCGGTCGATCAGCGCCTGCACGATGCGCGTGCCCAGACCCGCCCGCCGGTGCTCCGGGTGCACCACGAGCTCGCCCGCGCCGCCCGCGACCGGGTCGGTGAGGTCGAGGTGTGCGAACCCCACCAGCTCGGCCCCCTGCCGGGCGAGCAGGTGCGCCGCCTGGGCGTCGCCGCCGTGGCGCAGGTGCAACAGGACGTGCTCGGACAGCGGCGCCGTGCCGTCGACCTCGGTCGCGGCCGCGACCAACGCCTGCACGTCGGCGACGTCCGCGCCGCTCAGGGCCCCGCACCACTGCAACTCCGCCACGACCGGACCCTACCTGGGCGGCGGCCCGCGACACGCCCCTAAGCCATGCCCGCCAAGCGGGTGGAGGTGCGGTGCGGCTCGTCGTCGCCGTCCTCGTCGAGCTCCTCGATGGCCGTGGCCACGCCCAACCCGCCCCGGCTCGGCCGCACGAACTTGTAGCCGACGTTGCGCACGGTGCCGATCATCTGCTCGTGCTCGGTGCCGAGCTTCGCCCGGAGACGGCGGACGTGGACGTCGACGGTGCGGGTGCCGCCGAAGAAGTCGTAGCCCCAGACCTCCTGGAGCAGCTGGGCGCGGGTGAAGACCCGGCCCGCGTGCTGGGCGAGGTACTTGAGCAGCTCGAACTCCTTGTAGGTGAGCTCGAGCAGCCGCCCGCGCAGCCGCGCCGCGTACGTGGCCTCGTCGATCACGAGCTCGCCGAGGACGAGCGCGCCGTTCTCCCGGCCCGCGTCGGCACCGGGGCGGGACTTGAGCAGCCGCAGCCGGGCGTCCACCTCGGCCGGGCCCGCGCCCGGCAGCAGGATCTCGTCGACCACCCACTCGCCCGACACCGCGACCAGCCCACCCTCGGTGAGCACGGCGATGACCGGCACGTCCATGCCGGTGCTGCCGAGCAGGCGGCAGAGGCTGCGGGCCGCGACCAGGTCGGTGCGTGCGTCGACGAGCACGGCGTCGTGCGGGCCCGCGTCGAGCAGTGCCGCCACCTCGGGGGCGGCCGTGCGGACACCGTGCGGGAGGAGCGTCAGTGCGGGTAGGACCGACCCGGGTTCCGGATCGGCGGTCAGCAGCAGGAGTTCCACTCCCGGTCTCCTCTCACGCCGGGGCCGCACGGCGGGCGACGCTGACCGCTACCGTTCACCTCCGCGTGACCCGGCTGGAACAGCACCACGCGGATCAATGCAGGATAACCGGGTGAACGCTCCACTGCGTAGCGCGGAGAACGCGCGCTTCGACACAGCTCCCCGGCGCGGCCACCGTGGGCGGGGGCCCTACGGTCGACGCCGTGGAGGCGGCATGCGACGACTGATCATCATCCTGCTGGTGCTGGCAGGACTCGCGGTCGCCGCCGATTTCGGTTCCGCGGCGCTCGCCGAGTCGGCCGTCTCCCGACAGATGCGTGGGCAGTTGGGGCTGGTCGACGACCCGTCGGTGCGGATCAACGGATTCCCCTTCCTCACCCAGGCCGTCGCAGGCACGTACTCCAGCATCGACGTCGACGCCACCCGCATCCCCTACGGCTCCTTCAAGGAGCTGGAGATCAACGCGCGGCTGCACGACGTGAGCGCGCCGCTGTCGATGCTGCTCGGCCCCGGCCCGAAGTCGCTCACGGCGGCCACCGCCGAGGGCATCATCAAGATCAACGCCGCCGATCTCCAGCGGCTGATCCCCGAGGCCAAGAAGGTGCGGATCGAGAGCGTCGACAAGAACACGCTGGAGCAGGCGGTCAAGAAGGGCGCCGATCCCTCGGTGGGGACGATGAGCCCGGCGCGCACCGCCCGGCTGGTCGGCACCGTGGACTTCTTCGGCCAGACCGCCGAGGTCGCGGTGCTCGCCACGCTGCGGCTGGCCAAGGGCCGGGCGGACATCGTGCCCGTCGACGCCCGGCTGTCCGACGGCACCGGCCTGCCCGTGCCGGGTTCGGTGCTGAAGCAGATCCTCGACCTCTTCCGGGTGCCGCTGGTCACCGGCGACCTGCCGCTGGACGTCACCGCCGACACGTTCCAGGCGAAGGACGGCACGCTGCAGATCAGCGGTCGGGCGCGGAACCTGACGCTGGACTAGGTGCCTCGAGCAGCCACTGGACGGCGGTGGACTCCGACGTGAAGAAGCGGGTGGGCACCGGGTAGCCCAGGCGGCCGGGTTCGGGCACGAGGCTCGCCCGCACCCGGTCGACCGCGGACGCCCCGAGCAGCGCGATCCGCGTGGCCGAGCACCGTTCGCTGAACCGGCGGCGGGCTTCGCGGGTGGGGGTGTCGGCGCCGTGCATCTCGACCAGGAGCGGCCGCGGGCACCCGTCGTTGAGCTGGTCGACCGCCGCCATCGCCGCAGCGGCGAGCGAGCCGGTGATGCGTAGGCCCGGGATCCAGCGCAACCGGACGATGCCCGTCGCCTCCATCCGGAGGTCGAACTCGTCTGTGGCGTTCGACATCGAAGAGGAGATTAGCCGGTCGTGCACAACACGACGACAGCGACGGCGCCGCTTCCTCTGGTTTCTCAGCGTAGTGCAGTTCACACTCATGGGTGACGATGCCGCGGAGGCGCCCGTGTGGAAGCGTGTTTTCATCGCGGCGCACGTCCTCCGGCTCCGGCTGCGCGCGCCGCGTGCGACGGGCGGTCGCTGGGAGCACTTCTGGGCGGGGGTGCGGGCCACCGGGGACGGCGGCGACGTCCTGTGGGACGCGAGCGACCCCGCGGAAGCCGCCCGCTACCTCGACCTGCTCGCCGAGCACGCCGACCCGGCGCTGCCCGTCGTCGACGTCGGCTGCGGCAACGGCCGGTTCACCCGCGCGCTGGCGGGCCGGTACCCGGGGGCCGTCGGCGTGGACCTCTCCCCCGCCGCCGTGGCGCTCGCCACGAAGGAGAGCGCGGGTACCCCGGGCGTGGCGTTCCGGGCGCTCGACATGACCGCGCCGAACGCGGGACAGGTCCTGCGCGACGACATCGGCGGCGACGCCAACGTGTTCGTCCGCGGCGTGCTGCACATCCTGGACGAGGGCGCCCGGCGGCGGTTGGCCGACAACATCGGCACGCTCGTCGGGGCCCGGGGCCGCGTGCTGATCGGCGAGACCAACCACCGCGGCCACCCGCTGCGCTACCTGGAGCGGCTCGGGGCGGGCCCACGCGGGATCCCGACTGCGCTCGCCCGCGCCATCGCGACCGGCATCCCACCGCCGTCGGGGTTCGGCGACGCAGAACTCGAAGCGTGCTTCCCCCGACCGCGGTGGCGGCGGTTGCTCGTCGATGCCGAAGCGGCGATCACGACCATCCCGCTGTCGACGCCGCAGAACCACGACACGGTCCCCGGCTACGTGGCCGTGCTGGCCCGCCGTTAGTAGTCGGCTTGTTCGTGCTCGCGCAGCCACGCCAGCGCCGCGGGAAGGGAGGTGAAGAACCGCGACGGGATGGCGATGCTGGAGACCTTCACCGCGAAGTTGGCGAGCACGCGGTCGACGGCGGAGCGGCCCACCAGCGCCATCCGCGAGACCTGGCACTCGCGGCTGAACGCGCTGCGCGCCTCACGCGTGACCGTGGCGGTGCCGGTGAGGTCGACGAGGAGCGGCCGCTTGTGGTCGCCGTTGAGCTCGTCGACGGTGCCCATCGCCTCGGTGGCGAGCGGACCGGTGATCTCCACACCGGGCTTCCAGCGCACCACGACGATGCCCCCCTCGACGTGCAACGAGAAGAACTCGTGGTCGCTCATCCCGGCCGGTCCGAATAGGTCATCGCGGGCAGTGTAGACGGCACAATCCCGTGTCGGACCGCCCGGCGTGGCACCCGAAGGGGTCGGTAATTTCGCGCGCACCACCATGGACAGGAGGGCTCGGCATGCGGCTGGGCTTGCACGCGCTCGGGATCGGCGCGGGCGCGCGACCGGAGATCATCCGCGCCGTGGCGTTCGGCGCCGAGCAGCACGGGTTCGCCACGCTGTGGTCGGGCGAGCACGTCGTGATGCTCGACGCGCAGGCGTCGACGTACCCGTACTCGGCCGACGGGCGCATCGCGGTGCCCGCGGACGCCGACTGGCTCGACCCGCTCCTCACCCTCACCTTCGCGGCCGCCGTGACCACCCGCATCCAGCTCGCCACCGGCGTGCTGCTGCTCCCCGAGCACAACCCGGTGGTCGTGGCCAAGCAGGCCGCCACGCTGGACGTGCTGTCGGGCGGCCGGTGCACGCTGGGGGTGGGCGTCGGCTGGTCGGCCGAGGAGTTCGCGGCGCTCGGCGTGCCCTTCGCGGGCCGGGGGCGGCGCACCGCCGAGTACGTCGCCGCGCTGCGCACGCTGTGGCGCGAGGACGTCAGCTCGTTCGCGGGCGAGTTCGTGCGCTTCGACGGGATCCGCGTGTACCCGAAGCCGGTCGCGCGGGGTGTGCCGGTGGTGGTGGGCGGCAACAGCGACGCGGCCCTGCGGCGGGTCGCCGGGTTCGGCGACGGCTGGTACGGCTTCAACGTCGACGCGGCGGCCGTGCCGGAGCGCCTCGCCGTGCTCGCCGAGGCCTGCCGTTCGCGGGGCCGCTCGCCCGACGGGCTCACCATCGCGGTGGCGCTCCGCGATCCCGACCCGGCGCACGTCCCCGCGCTCGCCGAGGCCGGGGTGACCGAGCTGGTCGTGGTCGCTGCGCCGCCCGACAACCCCGCCGACGTGCCGGACTGGGTCGCGGACCTGGCGCGGGAATGGGCCCCGCCCGTCGCGGGTTGCTGATCGCGTGGACGTCGTCGGGGTCCTGGTGGTGGTCGGCGTGCTCGTGGTCGCCACCGTGGTCGGCCTCCTGCTGCGGGCCCGGTCCGGGCAAGTGAGCACGGCGGGCACCGCGACTGACGGGTGGGCGCTCGCCGGGCGCACCCCCGCGGCGGACGAGCGCGTGCTGCTGCTCCAGCTCTCCTCGCCCGTGTGCGCGCCGTGCCGCCAGGCGGCCGGGGTGCTCGGCGGGCTCGCCGCGACCACCGCGGGCGTCGTCCACGTCGAGGTCGACGTCGCCGAGCACCCCGACGTCGCCCGCTCCCTGCACGTGCTGCGCACCCCGACGACGGTGGCGTTCGACCGCGCGGGCGGCGAGCTGTTGCGCATCTCGGGTGTGCCGCGCGTCACCGAACTGGCGTCTGCGCTGGCCCCGGCGCTGTTCACGTGAACGGGGCGCTCCCGAAAGCCCGAATCCTCAGCTACCCTCGGCCCCGTGAACTGGCCGCTGACCCGACGACGCGCAGTAGACCTGTGCCGCGTCGGCAGCTGCCTGTGTCGGGCCTCCTGAGGGTTTCACACCGTTCGCCAACCTCAGGAGTACTGCCATGCCCGACCCTCCGGTCGATCCGCGGGGCGTGCGGTTCGCCGCCGCCGTCACCACCGCTGTGCTGGTGCTGGTGCTCGTCACGGGCAGCGCGTGGTTGCTGGCCGCCCAGGTCGCCGTGTTCGCGCTCGGCGCGTTCGCGGGCCTGCGCTTCGCCCCGTACACCGCCGCGTTCCGCCTGCTCGTCGCGCCGCGGATCGGCGCAGGCACCGCACGCGATGACGCCGCACCGGTCCGGTTCTCCCAGGCCGTCGGCTTCGTCTTCGCCGCCGTGGGGCTGATCGGTTACGCCACCGGCGTCACCGCGCTCGGCATCGCGGCCACCGCGCTCGCGTTGGCCGCCGCGTTCCTCAACGCCGCCTTCGGCTTCTGCCTGGGCTGCGAGCTGTACGGGCTGATCGCCCGTCTCCGTACGACGTCCACCAAGGGAGTTTCCGCATGAGCCGCCAGGATGTCCTGGTCACCGCCGACTGGGCCGAGAAGAACCTCGGTACCGAAGGGATCGTGTTCCTCGAAGTCGACGAGGACACCACCGCCTACGACGGCGGGCACCTCCCCGGCGCCGTCAAGATCAACTGGACCACGGAGCTGCAGGACCAGGTGCGGCGCGACATCGTCGACGCCGAGCAGTTCGCCAAGCTGCTGTCCGCCAAGGGCGTGAGCAACGACGACACCGTCGTGCTCTACGGCGGCAACAACAACTGGTTCGCCGCGTACGCGTACTGGCAGTTCAAGCTGTACGGGCACGGCGACGTGAAGCTGCTCGACGGCGGCCGCAAGAAGTGGGAGCTCGACGGCCGCACCCTCACCACCGAGACCGCCGACCGGCCCGCCACCACCTACACCGCGAAGGCGCCCGACACGTCGATCCGCGCGTTCCGGGACGAGGTCGTGGCCGCGATCGGCCAGAAGAACCTGGTCGACGTGCGCTCGCCCGACGAGTTCTCCGGCAAGATCCTCGCGCCCGCGCACCTGCCGCAGGAGCAGTCACAGCGGCCCGGCCACATCCCCGGGGCGATCAACATCCCGTGGAGCAAGGCGGCCAACGAGGACGGCACGTTCAAGTCCGACGAGGAGCTCGCCAAGCTCTACGGCGAGGAGGGCTTCGACGGCTCGCGGCCGACGATCGCCTACTGCCGCATCGGGGAGCGGTCGTCGCACACGTGGGTGGTGCTGCACGAGCTGCTCGGCCACGGCGACGTCAAGAACTACGACGGCAGCTGGACGGAGTACGGCTCGCTCATCGGCGTGCCGATCGAGCTGGGGGCGGGGGCGAAGTCCTGATGTGCGGCGCTCCTGACCAGGCCGTGGCCCTGCCGCCCGGCACCGACCTCTCCAAGGAGACCGTGCTCACGGGCCGGGTCGTGGCGGGCGACGAGCCCGTCGGCGGCGCGTTCGTGCGGCTGCTCGACGGCAGCGGTGAGTTCACGGCCGAGGTCGTGTCGTCGGCCAGCGGCGCGTTCCGCTTCTTCGCCGCGCCCGGCACCTGGACGCTGCGGGCCCTGCACCGCAGCGGCAACGGCGAGGCCCGCGTCACGGCGGACGCGCCGGGCCTGCACGAAACGGTCGTGAAGGTGGCCTGACCGGCCCACCACCACTTCGCACCCTTTTGGCGTTACTTCGCACCCGGTCGACGGGGTGCGAAGTGCGTCAAGGGGTCTCGGCGGGGCTCGCGCGGCGCGCGGGGGGCCCGTCGTACGCTCGTCGACCGTGCAATGGTTCTTCACCGCGCTGTTGATCCTGGCCTCGGCGGGCACCGTCGCGTACGCCGCGTACCTGCTGCGGCGGCTGTTCACCACGCCGCCCGCCGTCGAACGGCCGGTGGACCAGTGAGCGAGCCGCCCACCACCAACGCCGCGCCGGACTCCCCGCAGCGCAACCGGCCGCGCTTCGACGACCTGCCCATCCCCGACGACACGGCCAACCTGCGCGAAGGCCCGGACCTGCACCCGGACTGCCTCGGCCTGCTGCCGCTGGTCGGGGTGTGGCGGGGTGCGGGCGAGGTCGCCTACCCGACGATCGACGGGCCCTTCCCGTTCGGCCAGCAGCTCGTGTTCGCCCACGACGGGCGGCCGTTCCTGGCCTACGAGGCGCGCGCCTGGCTGCTCGGGCCCGACGGCGAGGTGCTGCGCCCCGCGGCCCGGGAGACCGGCTTCTGGCGGCCCCAGCCCGACGGCGAGCTGGAGGTGCTGATCACCCACGCCACCGGGATCACCGAGATCTTCTACGGCCGGGCCCGCACCTTGACGTCGTGGGAGCTGGAGACCGACGCGGTGGTGCGCACGGCGTCGGCGAAGGACGTCGTGTCCTCCCACCGGCTGTACGGGCTCGTCGACGGCGGCGACCTGGCCTACGTCGACGAGCGGGCGATGATGGGACAGCCGCGGCAGCCACACCTCTCGGCGCGGCTGCGGCGGGTCGCGGGCTGACGCTCCTCAGGCGCTCGGGCCGCGGCGCAGGAGCTCGGCGACCTCGGCGTCGGAGAGGCCGGAGAGCCGGGCGAGCTGGTCGGGACGCAGCCCGGCGTGGGCGAGGCGGCCCAGCACCTCACCGAGGCGGCGGCGCTCGTCCTGCAGCGAAGCCGCGAGCCGGTCGAGGCGCTCCTGGCAGTCCTGGAGGTCCACCGTCGCGCCGACGGCACGCATGGGGTCGTCGAGGAGCACGGCCAGCAGCCGGTCCCTGGCGTCGCCCCGCCGGTCGCCGTCCGGCGCGTGTGCCGCCGCTCGGGCGGCGAGCACCTGGGCGACCGCAGCCGCGACGCTGTGGCTCGACCCGGCGCCGGGGGCGGGCTCGTCCGCGTGGTGGTGGCGGTCGGGCGCCGGGGCGGGCTCGGGCACGTTGACGACCGGGTAGCGGGAAGGAGTACCGCCCTCGAGCCTGCCCGGGTGGCGTTCGGGCGCCGGGGCGGGCTCGGGCACGACCGCGCGCCGTTCGGGCGGCGCGTTCCGGTCTGCGGCAGGCTCGGGTGGGCCGGCAGACGGCCCGCGGGTAGTCGCTGGAGTCAGCGGCCCGGATTCAGGCGTATCGCGGCCCGCTGCCGCCTGGACCGGCTCGGGCGCGTTCGCGACCGGGTGGACGGGCGCTGCCGCCGGCGGCCCGGATTCTGGCGTGTCGCGGCCCGGAGCCGCCTGAACCGGCTCGGGCGCGTTCACAGCCGGGTCGACGGGCGCGGGAGGCCTCGGCACGCCCTGAGGGCCGTCAGCGTCCGCATGGCCGCGCGCTGGGTGGTCGGCGCGCGCGGTGGCGGCGGTCTGCGGAGCCGTGGCGGGCGGTGCAGCGGCCGGCCGCGGATCGACCGCCTGCCCAGCCGTGCCCGTGGTGCGGTCGGGAAGGGGGAGGTCGGGGTCCGCGGGCGTCGGGCCATCGGACGCCGCGCTGGGCTCCGCCTCCGGCCCGGTCGGCCTGCCGGGGCCGCCTAGCTGCGTCCGAGGCATGGCAGGCGGGGTGAACCAGGGATCGCCGTCCGGCCCGACCTGGTCGAACCGGCCCGCGCCGAACAACGGGTCCGCGGGGAAGGGCGGGCGATCCGCGTCGTCGCCGGAGGAAGCGTGCCCGGCCTGAGCCCGCAGGCCGGTGTCGGTGGCCGACCCCTCGACGGCCCCCGGCTCCGGCCCGGCCGCCCGCTCCGCAGCGGCCGTCCCACCCGGCTCGGCCATCGCCACTCCCGCACCGCGCGCCGAGGCCTGCACAGCGCCCCGCGACCGGGCCACCACCGAGGCGCTCACGACCGGGCCGAGCGAGGAGAGGGCCGCGGCACCCCTCGAACCGCGCCCGTTCCCGTTCCGCTTCTCGGTTCCCGTTCCGTCGGCGTGTCCATTGCCCTGCCCCGCGCCCGGCTGCTTCGGCGCCACAACGACGAACGGACCGGTGTTCCCCTGCCGAGCCGCCACCGCGTCGGCCACGGTCCGCGTCGGCGGGGTGGTGACCTCGCCCACGTGCTCGCTGGTCCAGTCCGCATCGGTGGGGACCGATGCGTCCTCCGCCCTTTGGCGCAGGCCGAACACGAGCAGGATGACGGCTACGACCGCCACGAGCACTCCGACGCCGACCGGGACAAGTACGTCAGCGGACAGTGGCAGCTGCATAGCTGCGCACCGTACGCCGAAGATCGCGACTCTGTGCGCTCGGACTCATCCGGAGCGTAACCGTCGCCCGACTGTGCGACGGATCAGCGGGAGCGGCCGTCCGACTTGTCGGCTCCCGGCGGCACCGGCGCGAGCGACCGCCCGTCGACGCCGTTGGCGGGCTTCACGGCCGGGACCTTGACCGTGGTGTCGGGAGTGGGCCGCTTCTCGGTGCGGGCGGCGGGGCGGAAGAGCTCGGCGGGCTCGGGCGGGGGCTCGTTGCGCGGACGCATCGAGACCGACTCGCTGACGACCGGGTAGGCCCCGGTGTGCAGCGCGTGGGCCCCCTTCTTCGGCGTCGCTTCGGGCGTCGACCCGTTCGACCCCCCTGAGCCCGTCGGCTCAGGGCCGGGGGTGAAAGGGCGGGTGACGTCATTCGACTTGAGACGGGGCGCCTCGCCCGATGCCGACCCGTCGGCACGAGGCTCGCCAGCCGGCTCCGCCGCCGCCTCCGAGCCGGAATGCGGCCACGGCACGTCGGGGCGTTCGGCGGCGGAAGCGCCACCGCCGGATGCGGGCTTGGGGGCGTCGCCGGAGGATGCCGGACCGCCCGGAGCGGAACCCGCCTCGGCTTTGTCGCCCAACGGCGAAGGCGCGTTCCCGTCGGCGGAGGCGGACTTCGAGCTCGACGGCGTGCTCTCGGGCCGGTCGGGGCGCGGTGCGGGCGGGCGGTCGCCGCCGGCAGACGACGGTGGCCTCTCCGCACCGCCAGGGGTGTCGGACGG
>DATAOO010000010.1:0-4535 GCA_036265695.1 Pseudonocardia sp.
CGGTGGGCCAGCGGTAGGGGTAGGCCTCCCCGCCGCGCTCCTGGGCCGCCCGCAGCTTGGCCAGTCGGTGCTCGCGTTGGTCGGCCTGGCGCCCGGCCGCGTCCACCTCGGTCGTCACATGATCACGGTAGAGATCCCCGCTGTTTTGGGCCAGACACCCGGCCGGGGTGGACGAGCCGGATCGTGAACCGTTCCGGGCTGAACGGGGCCCGTCCGCCGGGTGCCCGCGCGAGGCCGTCGTGCAGCGACGGGGGCGGCGCGGCGGCCGGGTGCGCGAGCAGGTCGGCGAGCCGCTGCAGCGCGTTGTCGTAGAAGCGGGTCTGCGTGTGGCGCCCGAAGAAGCGGAAGCCCAAGGCGACGACGGGGTTGCGCAGCGGCGCACGGCGGGAGAAGGCGCGGATGCGGAACTCGACCTCGCCGCTCGCGAGGTCCTTCGCGATCTCCCAGGTCAGCTTGCCCTGCTCCAGGTGCCCCTCCAGGGTCTGGTACGACCAGCCGAGGCGGTGCTCGCCGTCGCGCACGTCATCGTGCGACTCGGTGACCCGCACCCCCATCGCGAACCGCAGGAGCAGGAAGCGGCCCACGAGCAGCATGTTGCGGCCGACGAGGTCGGACGGGACGCGGTAGACCGCCCGCAGGATCGCCGGGTCGGCGAACTCGTAGCTCGCGACCAACGCGGCGGCCTTCTCGGCCAGCCCGCCGGGCTCGATCTTGCCCGGCTGCTCGCGGCCGAGCACCAGGCGCAGGCCGTCCCGGTGCCACCCCGTCACGACGTGGGGTGGCGCCTCGTCCTCGGCGTAGTTCACCGACCGTCCGCGCAGGTCGTCGACGAGCTCGTTGAGGGAACGGCTCACCGCCGCCGCCGTCGACGGCCCTCGTCGGCGACGGTGTCGGCGATGAGCCAGAACATCGGCGGCCACAGCCCGACGAAGAGGGCGCGGCGCTCGGCGTTGCCCCGCGCGGACTGGTCGACGGTCTTGGCGCGGATCCACAGCCCGACGCACAGCCCGATCGACCCGAGCGAGGCGGCGCGCAGCGACAGCGCGGCCGGGTTGCTCCAACGCGCGACGATTGCGTTCATCCTCGCCGGGTACCCGCGTCGCGTGGATCTACGCGGGCTCGGGATCGTCGCGCGGTGGCCGCTGGGCATCGCGCTGGTGTCGTGGCGCTACATGTGGCGGGTGGTGCCCGTCCACCGCGCCGAAGGCGACGGCGACGGCGCCGACCTCCCGGACCCGGTGCCCGTCGAGCACCAGGACGAGCGGCTCCTGCACGTCGAGGACGGCGTCGGCCCGATGTTGCACCGCCGCTACCGGGTGCTCGCGGACGGCGGTTCGGCCCGCGCCCGCGACCTCATCGCGGCGTTCGGCGGCGAGCCGAACCGCGGCGCGCCCGCCGAGGTGGCGGTGTTCCTCAAGACCCGCGGTCGGACCGGCGCGTTGCGCCTCGGCGACGAGTTCGTGGTGCGGATGCCCGGCCCGTGGGACGGTCCGGTGCGGGTCGTCGCGGCCACGCCGACGTCGCTGCGGCTGGCCACGCTGCGGGGGCACCTGGAGGCCGGGCAGATCGAGTTCCGCGCCCGCGACCTGGACGACGGGGCGGATGGGCCCGTCGAGTTCGAGATCGAGTCGTGGGCCCGCGCCGCCGACCGCCTGTCGCACGTGCTCTACAACCGGCTGCGGCTGGCCAAGGAGATCCAGCTGAACCTGTGGCTGGAGACCTGCCTGCGGCTCGCCGCGCTCGGCGGCGGCCACCCGCGCGACGGCGTGCACGTCGACACCCGCCGTATCGCAGCTGCTCAGGACGCGATGAGGCGCACGACGGCACGCTCCACCTGGGCGCGCGTGGCGTCGTCGGTGAGGTCGGGCATCGGCCCGGCGAGCTTGCGCAGCGCGGGCAGCACGGTGCGGCCCTCGCCGAACTGCTCCAGCACGCGTGGGTCGATGTAGGACGACCGCGCGACGGCCGGGGTGTTGCCCAGGTGCTCCGACACCTGCTTCACCGCCTGGTTCACCACCCGCTTGCGCGTGCGCTCCGACTTGGGCACACCGCCCTCGGCCGTGCCCGCCGCGAGCGTGACCGCGGCGAGCACCGTCGCGTTCCACGTCCGCAGGTCCTTGCACGTGTACTCCTCGCCCGCGAGCTCCTTCACCGCGGCGTTGAGGTCCTCGGCCCGCACGTCGTGCCAGGCACTGCGGCCGTTGCGGTAGACGAGCAGGTCGTCGCCCCCGCCGCGGCGGCGCAGCAGCGAGTTGACCATCTTGTGCAGCAACGGGTCCTTCAGCGCGACCGCCCGCGGCACGCCGCCCTTCGCCGGGTAGGAGAACAGCACCGCGCCGCGCTTGAGCGTGACGTGCTCGCGGCGCAGGGTGGCCAGGCCGAACGTGCCGTCCTCGTCGTCGTCGCCGGGCGCGTACTCCTCGCCGCCCGCTCGGAACACGCCGAGGTCCAGCATCCGCACCCCGCCCGCGAGCACCCGGTCGCGGCCGAGGCCCGACTCGCCGAGCCGCGCGACGACCTCGGTGCGGACATCCACCAGCCGACGGCCCAGCGTGAGCACCCGGTCGTGCTTCTCGCGGTCGCGGGCGGTGCGCCACTGGTCGTGGTAGCGGTACTGCCGCCGCCCGGCGGCGTCCGTGCCGATCGCCTGGATGTGTCCCTTCGGGTCCGGCGAGATCCACACGTCCTGCCAGGCGGGCGGGATCACCAGCGACTTGATCCGCGCGATCACCTCGGGGTCGGTGATCGGGGCGCCCGACGCGTCGAGGTAGCTCCAGCCGCGGCCGCGCCTGCGCCGCGTCAGGCCCACGTCGGCGGGGTCGACGCGCACGAGGCCCTCGGGCATCGGCTCGGTCATGGTCGACACGTACCCCAAAGACCGGCCGCGCATGTCTACGCTCTCCATCGTGGGCGACACCCTGTCGGGCGCCCTCGACGACGCCCGCAGGCTCGGCTTCGTGGGCCGGGCCGCCGAGCTGGCCGCCTTCGACGCGGCGCTCTCCGGGCATACGCCTGCCCGCGTGCTGTTCGTCCACGGCCCGGGCGGCATCGGCAAGTCCACGCTGCTGGACGAGATGCGCAGGCGGGCCGCGAGCCGGGGGCGCCCGGTGGTGAGCCTCGACGGTCGCGACGTGGGCGGGTCGATCCCGGCGGTGTCGGCGGCCGTCGCGGCGGTGGCCGACGACCCGGGCCCCGTGCTCCTGGTCGACACCTACGAGCTGCTCACCCCGCTCGACCGCTGGTTCCGCGGCGAGCTGCTGCCGTCGCTGCCCGCGGGCGCCGTCGCGGTACTGGCCGGTCGGGAGCCACCGGATTCGGCGTGGTCGGCCGACGCGGGCTGGCGGCGGCTCCTGCGCACCTGCGCGCTCGCCCCGTTGGACGCCGCCGAGAGCGCCGACCTGGTGGGCCGCTTCGGCGCCCCCGCCTCGGCCTGCGCGCGGCTGGCGGAGCTGGGCCGGGGCCACCCGCTCGCGCTCGTGCTGCTCGCCGAGGCGGCCGCGCAGGGCCGTGCGCCCGCCAACCTGGCCGACCGGCCCGACCTCGTCGCCGCGCTCTGCCACGTGCTCGTGCGCGACGTGCCCGACGCCGCGCACCGCACGGGCCTGGCCACCTGCGCCCACGCGTTCCGCACCACCGAGGACCTGTTGGCCGATACGGTGGGGCAGTGCGCGCCGCAGGTGTGGGCGTGGCTCGCGTCCCGGTCGTTCGTCCGGCACTCCGGTACCGGCCTGCATCTGCACGACCTCATGCGCGAGCTGGTCGACACCGAGTTCGCCCAGCGCAACCCGCAGGCGTACGGGGCGCTGCACCGCACGATCCGGGCCCACGCGACCCGCAGGCTGCGCTCCGGGCGCACCGCCACGCCGTTCCGCGACGCCACCGAGCTGTTCCTGCTGCCCCGCCACCCTCCGCTGGCCGCCGAGTTCCGTCAGCTGCGCGACGAGGGCGTGCTGCCGGTCGAGCCCGGCCGCGCCGCCGACCACGCCGAGGTCGCCGCGCTGGTCACGCAGGACCGGGGTGCGCGCGAAGGCGCGCTCGCGGCCGGGTGGCTCGCCGCGCAGCCCGAATGCCTCTACGTGGCGCGCTCCGACGTCGGGATCGAGGGGTGGGCCCTGCAGGTGCGCGTCCCCGACCCGGCGGGCCCCGACGACCCGGTGGTGGCGGCGGCGCTGGCGGCGGCCGAACGGCAGAGCCCGCTGCGACCCGGCGAGACGGCCAAGATCGCCCGGTGCGTCGGGGCCCGACCCGGGCCGCGCAGCGCCGCGAACATGGTGCTCGTCGGCTCGGTGACGTCGATCATCGAGTGGCTCACCAAGCAGGACGCCTGGCGGATGGTCACCTCCCCCGACGAGCCCTTCTGGCGGCCGTTCATGGAGTACCTCGGGCTCACGCTCCTGGGCCACGCCGAGGACGCCACCGTCTACGGCTGGGACCGCAGGCGGCTGTCCCTCCTGGACTTCATGCGGCTCACGGCGGGCCGCGAGCTCACCGGCGAGACCGGGCCGCCGCCGCCGGAGATGCTGAAGCCGCCGCCG
>DATAOO010000011.1:0-7222 GCA_036265695.1 Pseudonocardia sp.
ACGGGGTGCGCGCGGGCAACGCGGTGGCGGTGCGGATCGAGGCGGGGGAGGGGCGCCACCGGGAGTCGTTCGCGGTGGTCGTCGAGTCCCGGCAGGCGAGCGACCCGGAGGCGGCGGGCGGCATCGGCAAGGACGTCACGAGCCGCGTCGTGTCCGCGGTGGGCGTGCGCCCCGCGCAGGTGGTCGTCTTGGCGCCGGGCAGCCTGCCCAAGACGCCGTCGGGCAAGCTGCGCCGCGCCGCGACCGCCGAGCTCCTCCGCGGCTGACCCGCCGCCGCGGCTGCCGGACGGGGCGCGCCTACCTGCTGGTGCCGCGGCCGGGTTGGCCGCGGTCGCGCTGAGGGCCGCCGCGGCCGCGCGGGGCGGAGTTGCTCGCGTGCTCACGGGAAGATCGCCGCGAGCCGCACCTCACGACGGTCGCGGGCTGCCTGGTGCACGGTTCGCGGGGATCAACCCGCGGGCGCGTGGCGGCGATCGCGTCGAGTCGCACACCACGCAGGTCGCGAGCGGGGTGGTGTGCGGTTCGCGGCGATCTTCAGCCGGAGAGCGCGTGGAAGCGGTTCTGCGTGGGTTCCAGGCCGTCGGCGAGCAGGGCCTCGGTGGCGTCGGCCGCGAGGTCGACCGCGAAGTCGAGGTCCTTGCGCTCGGTGGCCGAGAACCGCTTGAGCACGAAATCGGCCGGGTCCTGCCGCCCCGGCGGCCTGCCGATGCCGAAGCGCACGCGCAGGTAGTCCTTCGTGCCCAGCGACGTGCTGATCGACCGCAGCCCGTTGTGCCCGCCCTCGCCGCCGCCCTGCTTCAGGCGCACCACGCCGAAGCCGAGGTCGAGGTCGTCGTGCACCACGACGAGCTCGCCCCCGTAGTAGCGGACGAGCCCGGCCACCGGGGCGCCGGACACGTTCATGTAGGTGCGCGGCTTGGCCAGCACCACGCGCCGCCCGGCGAGGCGGCCTTCCAGCACGTCGGCGTTGGACTTGTGGCGCGAGAACCGCCCGCCACCCGCTCGGGCGGCGAGCAGTTCGACCACGCGGAAACCGACGTTGTGACGGGTGTCGGCGTACTCCGGGCCGGGGTTGCCGAGCCCGACCACCAGGGCGGGGCCCGGCATCGCCGTCACTACTCCTCGTCGGCCGCGGACTCCTCCGCCCCGGCCTCCGTGTCGGTCTCGCCCTCGGCCTCGGCGTCGGTCTCCGCCGCCTCGGGCTCCTCGCCCGCGTCGGCCTCGGTGGCCGCGACGACGTTGACGACGAGCAGCTCGGGATCGGCGCGCAGCTCGGTGTTGGCGGGCAGCGTGAGGTCCCCGGCGTGGATCTGGGTGCCGATCCGAACGCCCTCGACCGAGACCTCGATCTGCTCGGGGATGCTCGAGACGTCGCACTCCACCTCGAGCGTGTTGAGCTCCTGCGTGACGAGGCTGCCCGGCTGCGCGTCGCCGGTGACGACCAGCGCGACGTCGACCGTGACCTTCTCACCGCGCCGGATCACCAGCAGGTCGACGTGCTCGATGTAGGGCCGGATGGGGTGCGCGACGACGGTCTTGGTCAGCGCCAGCTGCGGGCGGCCCGCGATGTCGATCGTGATGACGGCGTTGCGGCCCTGCTCGCGCACGATGCGCTTGAACTCCAGCTCGGGGAGCGCGAGGTGCTGCGGGTCGGTGCCGTGCCCGTAGAGCACGGCGGGGATCTTGCCCGCGCGCCGGGTGCGGCGGGCGGCGCCCTTGCCGAACTCCGTGCGGGTCTCGGCGGCGATGTGGGCCTCGGCCACGGTGGGACTCCCTCGTTCTGCGTGGTGTGGACGCGCGGCGAGGGCACCGGCACCGGCCGGGCCACGTCGATCACGGCGGGCTGACGTGCACCCGCCCTCGCCGCGGAACTGGTGACCACGATACGCGAGGTGGGAACGCCCACCGCCGTCCGGGGCCGGGCCTGTGGACAACCCTGTGGGCATGTGGACAACTCCACCCCGGCGCCCGGCCGGTGATCGGGTGGCGGCGTACGCTCGTCGCGTGGGAACGGTCGGGAACGCGATCGGGCGTGGCCGCGGCTCGTTCGATGGGACGGCCCGCAGCGACCGTTCGGCGCACGGCGCGCCGGCCGGGCCTGGACGCTTGACGCCTTCCGGTGCACGGTGTACGCGATGAGCTCGGAGACCGATCACCCCCGCCAGCGCACCGTCGCGGAGCTGCTCGCCGCGCACGGTGACGGCACGGCGACCGGTCGCAGGGCCCGCAGGCGCGCGGCCGAGAACGCGGGCCAGTCCGGTCCGGGTTCCGCCAGCGGCGGATACCCCGTATCCGGTGTCAACGGCGGCGACGGGTCCGGCGCGCCACCCGCTCCCGCTTCCCCGGCTTCCGCGCCCGGCAGTGGCTCGTTCCCGGCCGTCGGGAGTGGGCCCACCAGCGGGTCCTCCCCGGTGGCGCCGCCGAACAGCGGCGCGTTCCCGGCGGTCGGCGGGCCGGCCAGTGGCCCGTTCCCCGCCGTCGGCGGCTCGCCTGCGGCACCGAACAGCGGCCAGTTCCCCGTGGTCGACGGCCCGTCCGCGGCACCCCACAGCGCCCCGTTCCCCGCGGTCGACAGCCCGGGTTCCCCGTGGGGAGCGCCGTCCGCGCCGGGAGCGAACGGCCGCCCCGCGCCGTCGAACGGCGGCCCTGGGCCCGGCGGATGGGGGAGCGGCGACAACGGCGCCCCCGGGGCTAGTGGGTGGGGGCCGGGCGGCGGTTCGCCGAACGGCGGCCCGAGCACCGGCACGTGGAGCGCCGACGACGGTCCGCACCGCCCCGCGAACGGCGGCCCGGGGTCGTGGGCTCCGGGCTCGGCGAACGGCAACCCCGCGGGACCGGCCAACTGGGGTGGCGACGGCCCGCCCGCCCAGGACAACGGGGGCTACGCGGCGTGGGGGGCGGCGCCCGACAGCACGGTTGCTCCGCCCGGGCAACGACCGTCGCCGCGCGGGCGCGGCCCGCGGCCGGGCGGCGCGCCCGAGGGTGGCGGCTGGGGCGCGGACGACCTCGCCGGGGCACCGCCGGGACGGTCCCCAGACCCCAACGGCGCCCCGCCCCCGTGGCGTGACGACCTCAACGGCGCACCGTCCGCGCGGGGCGACAGCTTCAGCGGTGGCCCGCCCGCGCGGCGCGACGACTCCGGCGGCGCGCCGCGGAACGCCGACCCCGCGGCGGCCCGGCGCGGCGGGCCTGCGGGTGCGTGGGGCCCCGACAGCCAGACCGACCCCGAGCTGCACGGGCGCGACGAGGCCGAGCCGTCGAACCGCAACGGCCGCCCCGCGGCCCCCCGCAAGCGCCAACGGCCCAACCCCCGGCGCCCCGCGCCCGACGCGCACCCCGCCGACGGCGACGCCGCGTTCGTCAACGGCGGCGCGGTGTACCCCGACACCGACGCGGGTCACCGGCACTGGCGCGAGCCCGACGAGGCGTCCGGCGCCGAGGCCACCCACCGCATCGGCGACCGCCAACGCGCGGGCGCGCCGCGCCGTCGCGCCGACCGCACCACGATGCTCGACCCCGGCCAGACCGGCCCGATCGCCCCGCGGCCGCTCGCGGACGACGACGGCGGCCCCTCCACCGCGGTGGGCCTCGCCCCGGTGGGCGCCGAAGAATGGCACCGCGACCGCACGGCCCGCCGCGGCGCCTGGAACGGTGGCACGCCCACCGACGCCAACGCCCCCTTCTACCTCGACGACCCCGCCGACCCCGACGCCCCGGACGAGTACGACGGCGACCAGCGGGCCGAGACCGAACGCGTCGGCTACTTCGACCGCCCGGTCGACGACCCCGACGACCACCCCGCGGGCCTGCCCGCCGAGTCGCAGCGACCCGCCCGCTCGGCGGGCCCGTCCGCGGGCCAGGCCTGGGCGGCCGTCATCGCGCAGTGGATCGCGGGCGCGATCGGCGGGGCCGCGCTCTGGGTCGGGTTCCGGTTCCTCTGGCGCGACCTGCCCGTGGTCGCGCTGGCCGCCGCCGTGCTGGTCACGGTCGGCCTCGTGCTCGTCGTCCGTGCGCTCATGCACAACGACGACCGCCGCACCACCGTGTTCGCGGTGCTCGTCGGCCTTCTGCTGACCGTGTCGCCCGCGATCCTCGTACTATTGGGGCGGTGAGCCCGCCCGTCGCCCTGTCGACGGCGTCGGTGTACCCCGAGCCGGTCGCCGCCGGGTTCGAGCTGGCCGCCGAGCTGGGCTACGACGCCGTCGAGCTCATGGTGTGGGGCGACCGCGTGAGCCAGGACATCGCGGCGATCGGCAAGCTCGCGGAGCGCCACGGCGTGCCGGTGATCGCCGTGCACGCGCCCTGCCTCGCCGTCACCCAGCGCGTGTGGGGCGCCGACCCGATCCTCCGCATCCGCCGCTCCGTCGCCGCGGCCGATCGGCTCGGCGCCGCCACCGTGGTGCTGCACCCGCCGTTCCGCTGGCAACGGCAGTACGCCGCCCAGTTCGCCGACGAGGTGGCCCGCGCGGGCGAGGTCGCCGGGGTCGCGCTGGCCGTCGAGAACATGTTCCCGGTGGTGCGGGGCCGCGTGCGCACCGTGCCGTACGAGCCGGGCTTCGACCCCACCGAGGTCGGCCACCGCCACTACACGCTCGACCTCTCCCACACCGCGACCGCGGGCACCGACGCGCTCGCCCTCCTCGAACGGATGGGCGCGGGCCTCGCCCACGTGCACCTCGCGGACGGCAGCGGCGGCCCGCGCGACGAGCACCTCGTGCCCGGGCGCGGCAGCCAGCCCTGCGCCGAGGTGCTGCAGCGGCTGGTCGACACCGGGTACAGCGGCGCCGTCGTGGCCGAGATCAGCACCCGCCGCTGCCGCACCCGCTACGAGCGCGCCGAGCTGCTCGCCCATTCGCTGCTCTTCGCCCGGCTCCACCTGCAGCCCGTTGAGCAGCCGGGCGGGGTGCCGCCCACGACCGGGGGTCGTGGGCAGGAGCAGGTCGCGCTGGAGCAGCCGGAGCCGCCCGAGCCCTCGGTGAGCCGCGAGGTGGCCCGACCCACGGTGTGATCGCGGCCGCGGGATGCGACGTTAGTGTCCTGTCTCGAAAGGCCCGACATGCACCTCGACGGCCCAGCCGCCCGCAGGCCGCGTTGCCGCCCGATCCGAGTACGCCCGGTACGAGGATCGGGCGGCGCCTTGCCTGCGGACGCCTGGATCCGCCGATGCGCACGCCGACCTCCCGAGACAGGACACTAAGATCATGCAGCCGCGAGTCGCCGCGCCCCCGTTCCGCGCCGCCGTCGCGATCGAACCGCTCGGCGACGGCCGTTACGGCGCCGAGCTGGGCGAACACTGGACGGTCGGCCCCAAAGCGCACGGCGGCCTGCTGCTGGTGCTGCTCGTGCGGGCCGCGCTCGCCCGGCTCGCCGCCGACGCGCCCGGCCTCGCGCCCGACCCGCTCGCCATCGCCGCCGACTTCCTGCGCGCCCCCGACCCCCGCCCCGTCACGATGACCACCGAGGTCCTCAAGACGGGCCGCACGGCCTCCGTCGTCGCCGTGCGGATGCACCAGGACGACCGGCTCGTGCTGGCCGCCTCCGTGACCGCCGGACGGCTGCCCGACGCTGAACCGCGCTGGTCGGACGCCCGCGAGCAGCCCGTCGAGCCGCCCGAGGACGCCATCAACCCGGCGGCGGGCGCCACCGTTTTCGGCCTCGCGCACACCTGCGACCTGCGCTTCGACCCCGCGACGATGGCGTTCCTGCGCCGCGAGCAGGCGCCGCCGGTGTTGCGCGGCTGGGCCCGCACCCGCGACGAGCCGGTCGACGTGCTGTTCGGCCTCCTCGCGGGCGACATCCTGCCGCCGACCGTCTTCAACCTCGGCGGCACGCCCGGCTGGGCCCCGACCGTGCAGCTCACCGCGCTGCTGCGGGCCCACCCCGCGCCGGGGTGGCTGCGGGTGGCGTCGCGGGCCGACGTCGTCGCGGGGGCGTGGTTCGACGAGGACGTCACCGTGGTCGACGCGGCAGGCCGGGTGGTCTGCCAGGCCCGCCAGCTCGCGCTCGCCCCGCTGCCGGGCGCCGGTCGGCACCCGGCCGCGCAGTAGCGCCCCCCGCGCCGGAGCGGGGTGCCCGCCGCGACGGAGGGCGAGGAAGTTGGGCCGCGATGAGGTGCCCCGCTGCGACCGGGGCACAGGAAGGTGCGCCCGCTGCGACTGGGGCGCAGCAGGCTGCCCCTGCTGCGGCACCCCGGGCTAGCCTCCCGGCATGGGCGTTGTCGCGGTGCTGGGGGCGGGCAAGATCGGTGAGGCGTTGCTGTCGGGGCTGCTCGCCGCGGGCCGCACGACCGACGAGCTGGTGTTCACCGAGCGCCACCCGGAGCGCGCGGCGGAGCTGACGGCCCGGCTCGGCGTGGCGGCGGTGGACGTCGCCGACGCCGCGGCGCGGGCCGAGATGCTCGTCGTCGCGGTCAAGCCACAGGACATCGCCCCCGTCCTCGCGGAGCTGAGCCCCGTGCTCCGACCGGGCACGCTGGTGGTCACGCTGTGTGCAGGCCTGCCGATCGCCCTCTTCGAAGGCGCGCTGCCGGAAGGCACGCCCGTGGTGCGGGTCATGCCCAACACCCCGATGCTGGTCGGCGAGGCGATGAGCGCGATGTCGCCCGGCACCCACGCCACCCCGGAGCAGCTCGCGACCGTCGAGAAGATGCTCGCCGCCGTCGGCCGCGTGGTTCAGGTGCCCGAGGCGCAGCAGGACGCGGTCACCGCGCTGTCGGGCTCCGGCCCGGCCTACTTCTTCTTCCTCGTCGAAGCCATGATCGACGCCGGGATCCTGATCGGACTGCCGCGCGCCGTGGTCGCCGAGCTCATCGTCCAGTCGGCCTACGGGGCGGCGCTGATGCTGCGCGAGTCGGCCGACCACCCGGTGCTCCTGCGCGAGGCCGTGACCTCGCCCGCGGGCACCACGATCGCCGCGATCCGGGAGCTGGAACGGCACGGCGTGCGGGCCGCGCTGCTCGACGCGATCGAGGCCGCCCGCGACCGTTCTGTGGAGCTGGGTCGCGCGGCGCAGCAGAGCTGACCCGATCGGAGGACGCTGCTCACCCCGACGCGCACCTGAATGCCCCCACCGGGTGCACCCGCCGGTCTTCCTCGTCACACGGGCCCCGCTAGACTCATTCGGAACTCCTAGAAAGCGGTGAGCGGATGGCGACCGAGCCCGAGATCCACCTCGCCCAGGTCCAGTTTCTGACCGTGGCCGAGGTCGCGGCGATGATGCGGGT
>DATAOO010000012.1:0-6791 GCA_036265695.1 Pseudonocardia sp.
GGCCAGGGCCGCGCGGACGGCGTCGTCGCGGCCCTGCTCGGCGGCGGCGCGCAGGAAGCTGGTGGCGGCGGGGGCGCTGGTGAACGCGACCGAGTCGACCGAGGCCGCCGCCACCGCGTCGATCAGCCGGCGCAGCGGCGCGGTGTCCTCCGGCAGCACCCAGCGGTACACCGGCACCTCGATCACCTCGGCGCCCGCCATCGCCAGGGTCTCCACCATGTCGGGCAGCGGCTCGCCGTGCAGTTGCACCGCGATCCGCTTGCCGTCCAGGTCGCCCGCCTCGATCAGGTACTCGAGCACCTCGCTGGACGACTCCGACTCCGGTGACCAGCGCTCCCGCAGCCCGGCGGCCCGGATGGCGCCGCGCGCCTTGGGGCCGCGGGCCAGGATGTCGGCCTCGCCGAACGCCTTGGTCAGGTCCTGCGCCAGGCCCCAGGCGTCGGCCGCCTCGACCCAGCCGCGGAACCCGATGCCGGTGGTGGCGACCGTGATGTGCGGTGGCCGCTCGATCAGCTCGCGGGTCGCCGCGAGCAGCTGGGTGTCGTCGGCGAGCGGCACGATCCGCAGCGCGGGCGCGTGCCGCACGGTGGCGCCGCGGCGTTCGAGCATGGCGCCCAGCTCGTCGGCGCGGCGCGCGGCGGTGACGCCCACGGTGAATCCCGCGAGCGGCGGAGGGGCGGTAGCGGTGGTCACGGTGTCCCACACGGTAGTCCGACCAGGCCCGCGTCGGTCCGGTCCGTGGGAACGCTCACGCAGGTGATCGCCGCTCTCGGGACACCAGTGCCCCGCGAGGGGCCCGTGGTGACGGGCTGGCAACGATCAGAGCAAGCTGCTGGCCAGGCCCGCCGCGCGCTCCAGGCCCGCCAACGTGCGCGGGGAGGCGTCCGGGTGCTGGGCGTGCAGCGCGAGCCGGTGCAGCACCGCGCGCAGCACCACCTGCGGCCACTCGTCGAGGTGCGACCAACGGTGCAGGAGCCCTACATCCGCGCCGCCCCACGCCAGCGCGTCCACCACGACCACGGCCGCCGCCCACTCCTTGGGCCGCCAGCACGGGGTGAGGTCGACGACGACCGGCACGTCATCGGGGCCGAACAGTACCGAGCCGAAGAGCTCGGGGTGCACGACCTGCGGGGCGAGCCGGATCGGCGTGCGGTACGCGGCGAGCTGGGCGTAGAGCGTGCCGCCCACCGCGGGCTCCAGCGCGAGCTTCCGTTCGCCGAACGCGCCCGCGGCCGAACGGGTGAGCAGGTCGTCGCGGCTGTCGAGCAGGCGCGGCCGCTCGACCCCGGCCGTGGCCTCGTGCAGGGCGGCCGCCGCGGACAGCACGGCGTCGTAGCGCGGCTCCAACGTGCCCGCCACGTACCGGCAGGCCGCCCAGCCCGCGACGATCCACCGCCCGTCCGACGACCGCACCGGCCGCGCCACCCGGGTGCCCTCGACCTGCAGCCCGTCAAGCACACCCGCCGACCACGCCGCGACCACGTTGTCGGGCACCGGTCGGATCAGCACCTCGCCGCAGCGCCACGCGGGCCGCCCGGCCCACATCACCGGCCGCGGCGTGACGTCCTTCACCCCGAACGCGGTGCGGACATGCGGCGGCAGCTCGGCCACCTGCGGTGCGGGCTGGAGCACGGGCACGCTGGGCACGGCGCGCACGGTACCTGCGCCGACGCCCACATCGGCGCAGGCTCGCGGGCAGCAGGAGGGATGGTGCGGAACTCCGCCCACCTCGAGCGACGGCCGTGGAGTCCGCGCAAGCGGACGCCGCCGCCCATACCGGACGGCGGCGTCAACGCTCCTAGTAGGTCGGGAGGCTCGGGTCCACCTGCTTGGCCCACGCGATCACGCCGCCGCCGACGTGCACGGCGTCGCGGAACCCGGCCTGGTGCAGCGCGGCGAGCGCCTCGGCCGAGCGCACCCCGGTCTTGCAGTGCAGCACCACCGGCTTGTCCTGCGGGATCTCGGCCAGCGCCTCGCCCGAGAGGATCCGGTCCTTCGGGATCAGCACCGCGCCCGGGATGCTCACGATCTCGTACTCGTTCTGCTCGCGGACGTCGATCAGGGCGAAGTCCTTGCCCGTGTCGATCATCTCCTTGAGCTCGCCGACGGTGATCGTGTGGCCTGCCGCCGCGCGCTGGGCGTCGTCGGACACCACGCCGCAGAACGCGTCGTAGTCGATCAGCTCGGTGATCGGCGCGGTCGCCGGGTCCTTGCGGATCTTGATCGTGCGGTAGGTCATCTCCAGTGCGTCGTAGACCATCAGCCGACCCAGCAGCGGCTCGCCGATGCCGGTGATCAGCTTGATCGCCTCGTTCACCATGATCGAGCCGATCGACGCGCAGAGCACGCCCAGCACGCCGCCCTCGGCGCACGACGGCACCATGCCGGGCGGCGGCGGCTCGGGGTAGAGGTCGCGGTAGTTGAGGCCCTTGCCGTTCGGCGCGTCGTCCCAGAAGACCGAGGCCTGGCCCTCGAACCGGAAGATCGAGCCCCACACGTAGGGCTTGCCGAGGAGGACGGCAGCGTCGTTCACCAGGTAACGGGTGGCGAAGTTGTCGGTGCCGTCGAGGATGAGGTCGTAGTCGCGGAAGATGTCGAGCACGTTCGACGAGTCGAGCCGCACCTGGTGCAGCCGCACCTCGACGTACGGGTTGATCTCCCGGATCGAGTCGCGCGCCGACTCGGCCTTCGGACGGCCGATGTCGGACTGGCCGTGGATGACCTGGCGCTGCAGGTTGGACTCGTCGACCTCGTCGAACTCGACGATGCCCAGCGTGCCGACGCCCGCCGCGGCGAGGTACAGCAGGGCCGGGCTTCCCAGCCCGCCCGCGCCGACCACCAGCACCTTCGCGTTCTTCAGCCGCTTCTGCCCGCTCATGCCCACGTCGGGGATGATCAGGTGCCGGCTGTAGCGGGCCACCTCGTCCTTGCTGAGCTCGGCCGCGGGCTCGACGAGCGGCGGTAACGCCATGTTCTCTGCTCCCTGCTGGGTTGTCGGCTGTACTGCTTGGCCAACGCTCTAGTCGCCCGCCATCTTCCCCGACGCAACCTCGTCCCACAGCCCCGCGACCCCCGCCGCGACCGCCTCCGGGGCCTCGATCTGCGCCACGTGCCCCACGCCGGGGAGCATGAGCAGCCGTCCGCCGACCGCCCGCGTGGTGCGCGCGGCCAGGCGGGGCGCCACGAGCCGGTCGCGTCCGCCCCAGACCACGAGCGTCGGCACCCGCACCCGCGCGGCCACCGACCACAGCGACTCCCCGCGCCACCAGCTGCGGAGCATCGCCTTCGACGTGCGGTCGAACGCGTCGTACGCCCAGGGCTGGTGGGCGCGGGCGTCGAGCTCGGCGGCGGCTTCGGCGAGGCGGTGCTCGGGGGCGAGGGTGGGGTCGCCGAAGCACAGCCGCACGACGCTGTCGATGCGCTCGCGGTTGGTCATCGCGGCGAGCCCCTCGCGGGCGCGGCGCCCCGCGGGGCCCGGCAGCGCGGAGAGGATCAGCCGCGGGTCGGACACCCGGCGCGGATCGGGCCGGAAGTCGGGCATCGCAGGCGAGACGAGCGTGAGCGAACGCACGAGATCCGGCCGCCGGGCCGCCACCATCAGCACGATCGCGCCGCCCAGCGAGTTGCCCAGCAGGTGCACCGGACGGCCGCGCCCGGCGAGCCAGCGCAGCAGCGCGTCGGCGTGCCCGGTCGGCGTGTAGTCCGGCGAAGCGGGCGGCCGGCTGAAGCCGAAGCCCGGCAGGTCCACGGCCAGCCCGGTGGCCCGCGGCGCCAGCAGCCCCGAGAGGTCGGTCCAGTTGGTGCCCGAGCCGGAGAGCCCGTGCACGTAGACGGCCTCGACGTCGGCTCCGGGCGCCTCCCGCACGTGCAGGGTCACGCCGCCCGAGGTGATCTCCCGGCCGGGCCACGGGCGGGCGTCGGGGTCCAGGGTCGGCAGGGTGGCCGGGTCGGCGAGGCGGGCGCTCGCGGCGCGGCTGCGGGGACGTGACACGAGTGTGGCGAGCGGGCGAACGGCGAGCGACGACAGCGTGATCACCCGTCGAGCATGACTCGCGGCGACCCGGCCGCATATACCCCCATGTGGTATGAGCAGGGGAGAAGCACAACTCCGGGCACGGCCTGCCGTTGTACGTGGTGAACGGAGGTGACGTGCATGGGGGTTGCAGCCCGGCTGACGGCTTACGCCCTGGCGCTCGTCCTCGTGTCCGCCGTGGCCTGGTTCGCGGGCGGGCTCGGCCGACCCGCCGCAGGGCCCCCCGCGGGCCACGACACGGGCGGCGACCACGACGTGCACGGCTCCGACGCCGAGAGCGCCACCGACGGGCTCGCGTCCGCCGTAGCGGGCTACCGGCTCGCCGTCGTCGACCCCACGTTCGTCCCGGGCACCCGCGGTGAGCTGCGGTTCG
The DNA here is from genome assembly GCA_036265695.1 of Pseudonocardia sp. Taxonomy (GTDB): domain Bacteria; phylum Actinomycetota; class Actinomycetes; order Mycobacteriales; family Pseudonocardiaceae; genus Pseudonocardia. The sequence goes on from DATAOO010000012.1 coordinate 4,407, forward strand.
CCGTGATCGGCCCGGATGGCCTCCCCGTCACCGCGTTCACCCCCACCCCGCGCGACCCGCAGCCGCTGCACGCCGTCGTCGTCCGCCGCGACGCCGCGGGCTTCCAGCGCCTCGACCCGACCATGGACCCGGACGGCACCTGGCGCACGCCGCTGCGGCTGCCCGCGCCGGGCGTGTGGCGGGCCTTCGTCGACGCGTCCCCCACCGCCGGGCCGACCGTGGTGCTCGGCGTCGACCTGTTCGCCGCGGGCCCGTTCGAGCCGTTCACCTTCCCGCCGTCGCGCACGGCGGCGATCGGCGACTTCCAGCTCCGCCTCGACGGCGACCTGGTACCGGGGGTGTCGTCGCAGGTCTTCGCCACCGTCGGACGCGACGGAGTGGGCGTCACCGAGCTGCAGCCCTACCTCGGCGCGTTCGGCAAGCTCGTCGCGCTCCGCGACGGCGACCTCGCCTACACCGCCGCCGCGAGCGGCCCCGCGGTCGGCGACCGCGCGGGCCCGGCGATCGCGTTCACCGTCCGCGTCCCGAGCGCCGGGACCTACCGCCTCTTCTTCCAGTTCCGCGTTGCCGACGTGATGCACACCGCGGAGTTCACCGTGCCGACGAGGAACCCATGAGCACCCAGATCGACCTGACCATCGGCGGCATGACCTGCGCCTCGTGCGCCAACCGCGTGGAGCGCACGCTCAACGGGCTCGACGGCGTCGTGGCCACCGTCAACTACGCCACCGAGAAGGCGCACGTCACCTACCCGGCCGCGCTCGACCCCGCCGCGCTCGTGGCGGAGGTGGAGGCCGCGGGCTACACGGCCGCGCTGCCCGAGCCCGATCCGGAGCCGACGCCCGACCCCAGCCGTCCCTTGCGCAACCGCTTCCTCGCCGTCACGGCGCTGGCCGTGCCGGTGGTCGCGCTGTCCATGGCCCCGGCGCTGCACTTTCCCCACTGGGAGTGGGCAGCGCTCGTGCTCGCCGCGCCCGCCGTCCTGTGGGGCGCGTGGCCGCTGCACCGCGCGGCCGCGAAGAACCTGCGCCACGGCACGGCGACGATGGACACGCTCATCGCGCTCGGCACCCTGGCCGCGCTGGGTTGGTCGGTCGTCGCGCTGCTGCGCGGCGAGGGGATGACCTACCTCGAGGTGGGCGCGGCCGTCACCGCGTTCGTGCTGCTCGGCCGCTGGCTCGAGGCGCGCTCCAAGCGCCGCGCGGGCGCCGCGCTCACCGCGCTGCTCGACCTGGGCGCCAAGGCGGCGTCGGTGCTGCGCGACGGCGACGAGGTGCGGGTGCCCGCGGCGGAGCTGCAGGTCGGCGACCGGTTCGTCGTCCGCCCCGGCGAGACGATCGCCACCGACGGCGTGGTCGAGGACGGCACCTCCGCGCTCGACACCGCGATGCTCACCGGCGAGTCGGTGCCGGTCGAGGTGGGTCCGGGCGCCACGGTGGTCGGCGGGTGCACCAACGCGGGCGGCCGACTGGTGGTGCGGGCCACCCGCGTCGGCGCCGACACCCAGCTCGCCCGCATGGCCCGCCTGGTCGAGGACGCGCAGAGCGGCAAGGCCGCGATCCAGCGGCTGGCGGACCGGGTGTCCGGGGTGTTCGTGCCGGTCGTGATCGCGCTCGCCGTCGCCACGCTGGCCTTCTGGCTCGGCGCGGGCGCCGGGGCGAACGCCGCGTTCACGGCCGCGGTCGCCGTGCTGATCATCGCCTGCCCGTGCGCGCTGGGGTTGGCCACGCCCACGGCGCTGCTCGTCGGCACCGGTCGGGGCGCCCAGCTCGGCGTGCTGATCAAGGGCCCGGAGGTGCTGGAGTCCACGCGGCGGGTCGACACCGTCGTGCTCGACAAGACCGGCACCCTCACCACGGGGAAGATGGCGCTGCACCACGTCGAGGGCGGCGACGAGGCGCTGCGCATGGCGGCCTCGGTCGAGCAGGGCTCGGAGCACCCGGTGGGCCGGGCCGTCGTGGCCGCCGCCCGGGAGCGGTTCGGGGAGCTGCCCGACGTCGCCGAGTTCGACAACGCGCCCGGCCTCGGCGTGCGCGGCGTCGTGTCGGAGCTGGCCGGGGACGTGATCGTCGCGCACGCGGTGCTGGTCGGCACGCCCGCGCTGCTCGCCGAGCACGGCATCGCGCTGCCCGACGAGCTCGGCGCCGCCGTCGACGCCGCGCGCGGCGAAGGGCTCACCGCCGTCACCGTCGCGTGGGACGGGGTGGCCCGCGGCGTGCTCGCCGTCGGCGACACGGTGGCGCCCGACAGCGCCGACGCCGTGGCCCGGCTGCGCGGGCTCGGCCTGCGCCCGATCCTGCTCACCGGCGACCATCGCACCGCGGGCCTGGCCGTCGCAGCCCAGGTCGGGATCGCCGAGGACGACGTCATCGCCGAGGTGCTGCC
>DATAOO010000013.1:0-2431 GCA_036265695.1 Pseudonocardia sp.
CACGATCAGCACCGCGGCGAGCAGCCCGACCCGCAGGAACCCGCCCTGCGTGTAGAGCCCTGCGTCGAACTCCGACACCGCCACGAACCCCACGACGAGCGTGACGAGCGCCGTGATCCCGGCGACGTCGATGCCCCAGCGGGCCACGCGCGGCAGCGGCGCCGACCACGCGGGCGGCCGCCACACCCACGCCAACGCCGCACCGACCAGGAACCCGGACGCGCGGGCGTCGGTCGCGTAGTAGGCCAGCGAGCCGCCGTCGGGGTCGTAGCGCAGCGCCATCAGCAGCGCCGAGGCGAACGCCAGCAGGACCGTGACGAGCAGCGCGGTGGAGCGCCGCGCCGTCGCCAGCACCCCGACGAGCAGGAGCGGCCACAGCAGGTACAGCTGCCCCTCCACCGACAGCGACCACAGGTGCAACAGCGGCGACGGCCGCGCGAACGCCTCCGAGTACGGCAGACCGGCCAGCACGAGGTGCCAGTTCTGGACGTAGAGCAGCGAGGCCAGCCCGTCGGCGCGCAGCCCGGCCGTCGGCGCCAGCCAGGCGAACAGGGCGAGCGTGCCGACGACGCACGCGATGAGCGCGGGCAGCAGCCGCCGCGCCCGCGCCTTGGCGAACGCCCAGGCGTCGACCCGCCCGGTGCGGGAGAGCTCGTCCACCAGGAGCTGCGTGATCAGGAAGCCGCTCAGGGCGAAGAACACCTCGACGCCGAGGAACCCGCCGCCGGTCCAGGCCAGATCCATGTGGTAGGCGAGCACGGCGACCACGGCCAGGCCGCGCACGCCGTCGAGCCCGGGCGCGTTGGGCACCCCGGTGGTGGGCCACGCCGGGCGCACGCGTCGAGGGCTCGCCCGCACCGCCACGTCCACTGCCCCACCCCCCGCAGATGAGAGTCGCACGGACCCCCGTGCGCGTTGCCGCATTCCGCGGGGTGTCTCACTCAAACGGGCACGAGCTCAAACGGGCAGAAGCGGAGCGGGCTCGCCCAGCGCCGCGCGGATCTCCGGGGGGATCGCGCGCTTGCCCGAGCCGTCCGCGGCGATCACGACGTAGACCGTGCGGCCCGCGCACGTGACCGTCGAGCCGAGCCGCACCTCGAAGTCCAGCCAGAAGCTCGTGCGCCCGAGCCGAGCGGTCGACACGGCGATGTCGACGACGTCCTGGAAGCCCACGCCCGCGCGCCAGTCGATCTCGGTGCGGACGAGCTGCACGTCGTAGCCCGCGGCCAGCATCTCCTTGTACGGCAGGCCGCCGTGCTCGAGGAAGGCCGACATCGCGTCGTCGAACCAGGCGAGGTACCAGGAGTTGAAGACGACGTTCTGCGCGTCGACCTCCAGGTAGCGCACGGTGTGCCGGTAGGTGAAGGTCACGAGCTCGGGCCGAACACGACGAGGACCGAGAGGTCTTCGGTGACGTCGGCGAAGCTGTGCTCCTCACCAGCGGGCAGGAAGATCACCGACCCGGGGCCGACCTCGGCTTCGCCGGTGGCCGACACCAGCCGCGCCCGGCCGCGCAGCACCACGTAGATCTCGTCGGCGGTGTGCGGGTCCTGCCCGTCCTTGCCGCCGACGGGGATGCAGTAGGTGCCGATCGAGAGGTCCGCGCTGCGCAGGTGCTCGCGGTACTGGTTCGGCTCACCTTCGGGCACGGCGAAATGCCCCGCGGCACGCAGGATCTGCACAGGTCGGACGCTACCGTGCCGACCCCGCCGAGCGCTGGCGGATCGTCCGGTTCACGGCGCGCCCGAACGCCGTGACGACGCCGCGGACCGTGATCGGCTTCAGCTGCGCGAGCGCGGTGGCGAGGCGGGCACGTTCCTCGGCGGGTCGACCCCGGTCGCGGTAGGGCTGCAGCACCTCGTCCTGGAACATCGCCATGAGGTCCTCGGCCAGCGCGGTGGTGTGCCGCTCGATGATCGCGTGCGCGCGCCGCCAGGTCTCGGTGGGCAGGCCGGATTCGAGCACCTCGAGGCCCTGGCCGAGCAGGGCGGGCCCGTGCAGCCGCACCACCCCTTCGGCGAGTCGGGTGATCACGCCGAGCCCCTCCAGCGCGTCCAGGTCCGACGGGCTCAGCGCACGGCCCGCCCGGCGCGCCAGCTCGTCGACGGAGAGCTCCTCCACCTGCTCGGGCACCCACGGCGTGAGCAGCGCCCGGTGCAGCGCGAGCTCCTCGGCCCCGACCTCGGCGGGCAGGCGGGCGAGCTGCGCCTCGATCGCGGCGAGCGTGAACCCCAGCGCCGACAGCTCGCTCACGAGCTCCAGCCGGGCCAGGTGCCCCGGCCCGTACAGCCCGGTGCGCCCGCGCAGCTGCGGCGCCGGGAGCAGCCCGCGGCCCGCGTAGAAGCGGATGGTGCGCACGCTGATCCCGCTGCGCTCGGCGAGCTGGTCGATGGTGAGCGCGGCGGTCATGGGCCACACCCTACGACGAACC
>DATAOO010000014.1:0-7567 GCA_036265695.1 Pseudonocardia sp.
CGGTACCTGTCGCACAGCTGGCCGGGCCTGGGCAGGCTCCTGCTCGCCGCGGCGGCGGGCTGGGTGATCAACGCGGCACTCGTCGTGGGGCCGTTGGCGTGGGTCGGGGCCGTGCTCGCGCTCGTGCCGGGGCTCACCCCGGCCGACCGCGGCGCGCCGACCGTCGACCTCGCGGTGCTGGGCTGCGCGGTCGGTGGCCTGGTGGTGGCCGCGGTGCTGTGGCAGCTGACCAGCGCCGCGTTGATCACCCAGCCCGCCGCCGCGGCGAGCAGGAGCCTGCCCAGGCCCGGCCAGCTGTGCGACATGTACCGCGCGTGGCGGCGGATCCGCGCGGTCTCCGGCGCGTCGGTCGCGTACGGGTCGGGATCCAGCGGGTCGGTGAGCGGGTGTCGGAGCCCCTGCGAGGAGACCCCGACGTACCCGCCGCCCGAGACCGTGGCGAGGTACTGCGCCTTCGACGGCGACCACGCCGTGCCCGCCAGCGCCTGCAGCACGCCCGAGCTGAACGCGGCCGACCGGATGCCGCCGCCGGACAGCCCGATCCCGTACGCGACCCCCGGGAAGTCGCCGTCCGGGGACCGGAACCAGCTCCCCTCGACGCACGGCCGCGGCTCCCCCACCTCGCCCTCGGGCACGTCGGGCGGGAACTGCGGCGGCTGCGACCACGGCAGCAGGAACCGCGCGGTGCCGACGAGCAGGGCCCACAGCGCGAGCCCGAGCGCGACCACGAGGAACAGCCACTTGGCCGTCGACGCCACGCGGACGAGCAGGTACGGGCCTGCGAACCAGAGCAACGCGTTCTCGACGAGGTCGGCGACCGCGGGCGCGACCGCCAGCGTCCGTCCGAAGCGGCCCAGGAAGGGCCCCAGCCCGGCCAGGTTCCGGGCGCCCCAACCGGTCGCCGTCACGAGGAAGGCGGTGTAGGCCGCGATGAGGAGGAGGTCGAGCAACAGGAACCAGGCCAGCCCCGGCGCCTCGACGCACACGGCCAGCTCCGCCGGGCGCAGGAAGGGCAGCTGGCCGAGGCCCGGCGAGCACGGATCGACCGCGCCCGTCGCGACCAGCAACAGCACGGCCGCGATCCCGCACGCCCACACGCCTCCGATGGGATCGCGGTGCGGCGGCGCGGCGGACATCGGACTCGTTTCGAGCTGGGCGGCGGTTACCGAGAGTTCGCGGGCGGTCCGGCCTGCGTTACTAGACGTGCACGACCACGTACGCCCGCTGCACCTCGACCGGATAGGTCTCCGCGACGTACGGGCCCGGGCGGTAGCCGCTCTCGACGCCCGCATCGATGCTGGTCTCGTACGCCCGCACCCGGGTGCGGGCGGGATCGAACCACGAGCGCCCGGTGGTGACGTCGAACTCCCAGCCGTGCCACGGGCACCGCAGGATCTCGCCCTCGCGCGCGTAGCTGTACTCACCGGGAGCGCCCGAGGTGACCAGCCCGGACAGCGTGCCCTCGCAGAGCCGGGCGCCCGCGTGCGGGCAGGTGTTGCGCAATGCGTAGTACCGCCCGCCCACGTTGAACACCCCGATCGAGCGGCCGTCGATCTCGACGATCTTGCGTTGGCCGGGCCCGATCTCGTCGGTCGTGCCCACCACGTGGGCGGTCACGGCAACCCGTAGAGCGCCAGGGCGTTGCCGCCGAAGATCTGCGTGCGCACCTCTTCCGGGAGCTTGACGCGCAGCGCGCGGCGCGGGTCGTCGAAGTCCCAATGCGGGTAGTCGGTGGAGAACATGATCCGGTCGGTGCCACCCATGTTGTCGAACACGGCGAGCAGGTCGCGCGGGTCGGGCGGCTCCTCGACCGGCTGCGTGGTGACCCAGAAGTGCTCCCGCACGTACGCCGACGGCGCCCGCGTGAGGTGCGGGACCTCGTCGGCCAGCCGAGCCCAGTGCTTGTCCATCCGCCACATCAACGACGGGAGCCAGCCGAAGCCGCCCTCGATCAGCACCACCCGCAGGTCCGGGAGCTCCTCGAAGACACCCTCGACAACCAGGCTCACCACCTGCGCCTGGAACGCCTGGGCCATGGCCGTGTGGTCCTCGACGTAGAACGAGGGCCAGCCCGACGCGGTCAGGGGGTTGCGGCCGCGCCCGCCGCCGAAGTGGATCCCCACCGGGAGGCCGTTGCGCACGGCGGCCTCGAAGATCGGCCGGTAGCGCCCGCGGCCCAACGGCTCGTCGGTGCGCACGAGCAGCAGCACCTGGACGAAGCCCGGGTGGGCGGCGGCCCGGTCGATCTCCGCGGCGGCCAGTGCGGCGTCCTCGTAGGGGACGACGATGCCCGCACGCAGCCGCGGCTCCTTCTCGAGCCACTCCGCGACCTGCCACTCGTTCACCGCGCGGCACAGCGCCGCCGCGTATCCGGGGTTCTGCTCGCGGCACGCCGTGGTGAGGCAGTTGAGCACGCCGTAGCGCACGTCGTAGGGGTCCAGGTGCTGCTCGCGCAGGAACTCCAGGTCGGCGCCGGGGGGCAGGCCCGACGGCGGCCACGCGTCGGCGCGGGCGGCCCGCGGCGCGCCCTTCGGGTAGGCGAAGCCGCCGTCGGCGCGGCCGCCGTAGGTCTGGTCGTAGGCGCGCCAGCGCGGCGACAGGTACGGCTGCAGCGCGCCGGGCGTCAGCTCGTTGTGGATGTCGCAGTCAACGAGCACGGGAGGGCACCTCCAGGCGGTAGGTGGCGATCGCGTTGCCGCCGAGGAAGCGGGCCATCGCGTCGGCGGACAGGCCCGCGGGCGCCGCGTGCGCCGGGTCGTCGAACTGGTGGTGCGGGTAGTCGGTGGCGAACATGAGCATGCGGTCGCTGCCGAGCCGGTCCAGCACCTCCAGCAGCCGCGCGGGCTCGTCGGGCGGCGCGTCGAGCGGCTGGGCGGTGAGCCGGAACGACGCGCGGATCATCTCGGACGGGAGCCGGTCGACCCACGGCACCTCGCGGCGCAGGCCCTTCCAGTTCTTGTCCAGCCGCCACATCAGGGGCGGCAGCCACGTGAACCCGGACTCGACGAGCACGACGGTCAGCGCGGGGAAGCGCACCGGCACGCCTTCGCAGACCAGGCTGACGACCTGGGCCTGGAACGCCTGCGCCAGGCCGACGTACTCCTCCAGGTAGTAGCTCGGCGCGCCGACCGGGGTGATCGGTTGGCCGCTCGCGCCGCCCGCGTAGACGGCCAGCGCGAGCCCGTGCCGCTCAGCGGCCGCGTAGATCGGCCAGAACGCCCGGGTGCCCAGCGGCGCGCGCATCCGCACGGGCAGGAGCACCTGCACGAACTCGGGCCGGTCGCCCACCCGGTCGATCTCCGCCGCCGCCCGGGCCGGGTCCTGCGCCGCGACGACGACCGAGCCGCGCAGCCGCGGGTCGCCCGCGAGCCACTCGGCGTGCTGCCAGTCGTTCAGCGCGCGGGCCATCGCGTCGGCCCAGTCGGGGTTGTGGATGCCGTCGATGCCGTAGATGCAGTGGGTGACGGCGACGTCCAGGCGCCACGGGTCGAGCAGCTGGGTGCGCAGCAGGTCGGGGTCGGAGGCGGGCGGCCCGTCGGCAGGCTTGGCCCCGGGGATCGCGCTGAGCGGTGAGCGCGGCGGGTAGAGGTCGGACTCCAGGCTCGCGACCCCGCTCTCCCGGACGTAGTCGCGCCACCGCGCGGGCAGGTGGGGCGACAGCGCCCCCAGGGAGCGCGGGGTGATGTGCACGTCGGTGTCGACCAGCGGGACGTCGGGCCAGTCCGCAGGCCGCGCGTACTCCGCCACCAGCCGATCGTCGCACGCGGCGGCGGGGACGCAACTGCTAACGGTGGGTCGCCGGGCGCCGATGCCTCTGTCGTGGGCGCCGAAGGTCGCGGGTCAGCGGTGCTGTGGACCGTCACGCTCGCGCCGGCGGTCGTCGCGGCGGTCCTCGGGTACGTCGGCCTGCAGCTGTAGGAGCGGGCGGCCGCCAAGCTGCTGGAGTCCGGCGACGACCCGCGCGGCCCGTGGCCGTCATCGGCGACGACCGGTTCCCCGCACGCCGCGGCCAAGGCGACCGGGCCGATCACGCATCCCGACTACCGCGACTGGGACGACGGTCTGTCCGATGAGGCCAAGGCGAAGGGGATGGCGACTCTCGGCGCCGGGTGGGGAACGGCCGGGCGGACGGGGCCTGCCAGGATGCGCGGCGTGTCCCGCCTCGGCCGTGTCGTCGTACTCCTGCTGTGCGTGGTCGTCGTCGCGGTGCTCGCCGGGATATCGCTGGCCGACCCGTTCCACCTGCGGCAGGCGCGCTGGTTCACGGCCGGGCTCATCGCCGTCGCGCTGGCGCTGGTCACGGTCCTGCTCGCGACGGCGGCGCCGCGCGGGCCGCTGCGGTGGGTCGCGCTCGTCGTCGGGGTGGCCGCGCTGCTGGGCTGGGGCGGGTTCGTGTACGGGGCGAGCGCGCTCAGCGGCGGCGGCAAGCAGGTGGCCGAGGCGGACGACGCCGGGCGCAGGCTGGTCACGCTCGAAGGCGACGCCGGACCGGCGTACGCGGTGGTGCTGCGCTCGGGCGGCGGCCCGTTCGAGCAGGAGTCGCTGGTCTACCAGGGCGTGGCGGGCGCGCCCGCGCCGAGTGCCCGGTTCGTCGACCCGGGCACGGTCGAGGTCGCCGTCGGCACCTGCCGCTACCGGTCCGGGGTGGAGGCGGTCACCCTCGCGGTGTCGCCCGTCCACCGGCCGCTCGTAGCGGGTTGCTAGCCGGCAGCGGTCGAGCGCCGCGGCCGGTGAAACGTCAGCGCCTCAGGAAGGCGACGGCGGTGCCCAAGGCGAGGTCGGTGAGCTCCGGGTCGTAGCGGGCTCCGACGTCGCGCATGAACGCGTGCTCGCCGCCCGCGAAGACGTGCAGCTCGAGGTCGGTGAGCCCGGCCGCGTACAGCGCCTCGACGACCTGCAGCCGGGCCGGGGCGGGCACGTGCGGGTCCCGCGACCCGAACACGATCATCAGACGGCCACCGATGCGGTCCGCGGCCGCCAGCGAGCCCGCGTCGGCGTCGGCGCCCAGCGCCCCGTCGGAGAGGCCCGTCGGGTAGAAGCACACCGTGGCCGCCACCCGCGGGTCGAACGCCGCCCGGAAGGCCAGGTGGCCGCCGATGCAGAAGCCCACGGCGCACAGCCCGTCGACGTCGGCGCGGGCACCGAGGTAGTCCAGTACGGCGACCCGGTCCGCGTCGAACTGCGCGACGGGCGTCGCGGCCGCGCCCGCCTGCCCCGCCGCCTTGCCCGCGTCGTCGAACTCGAGCGCCACGCCCGCCAGCTCACCGTGGGCGTAGATCTCCGGCACGCAGACGACGAACCCGCTCGACGCGAGCCGCCGGGCGGTGCGCAGCGTGGACTCGGTGAGCTGGAAGATGTCGGTGTAGAGGAGCACGCCCGGCCGCCGCCCGTCCCCGACCGGCGCGATCACGACGGCGCGGATCTCGCCGTCGGGCGACGGCACCCGCACGTCCTCTTCCCGTAGCTGCACGGCGCGGACCCTAGTCGGTCCGCATCCGGGGCTGGGCCAGGATAAGCCCCGTGAACATCCTGCGGTCGTGGATCGCCGCCGTCATCGGGCTCGTCCGGCGGGTCGTCGACCGTCTCGCGCTGGCCCTCACTACCCGCAGGTATGGGACGGGCGGGCGGTGGGAGCCGGTGTTCGGCCTCCCGAACGTGGCGATCCACACCACCCTCCTCCCCGACGGGAAGGTGCTGTTCTGGGGCCGCCGCGACGACCCGGCGGGCTCGATGAACGAGCACTCCTGCACCCCCCAGGTGTGGGACCCGGTCACCCGGTCCCGCGTCGCGACCCCGCAGCCGCGGCGCGCCGACGACACCACGGTCAACCTGTTCTGCGCCGGGCACGCCTACCTCCCCGACGGGCGGCTCCTCGTGGCGGGCGGCCACATCACCGACGGCGACGGCATCGACTGGGCGGGCACCTACGACCACCGCAGCAACACCTGGACGCCGCTGCCCGCCATGAACGGCGGACGCTGGTACCCCACCGCCACCTCGCTCGCCGACGGCCGGGTGCTGGTGATCTCGGGCAGCGCGGCCGCGCACGGCACGATCGCGGTGAACGCCGAGTCGCAGATCACCGACGGCGAGGGCTGGGCGCCGACCGTCGACTTCGTCGGGCTGCCGCTCTACCCGCGCATGCACGTCGCCCCGGACGGGCGGGTCCTCATGGCGGGCTCCAACGCCATGACCTACCTGCTCGACACCCGCGGCGGCGGCTCGTGGACACCGCTCGCCCCGCGCGCGAACGGGTCCCGGGAGTACGGGCCCTCGGCGATGTACGCGCCGGGCAAGGTGGTCTACGTCGGCGGCGGCAACGACGCGGGCACCGACCTCCCGAGCGCGGCCGTCGAAGTCATCGACCTCACCGAGGCGACGCCCCGCTGGCGGCCCGCCGCGCCGATGCACCACCGCAGGCGTCACCACAACGCCACCCTCCTGCCCGACGGCACGGTGCTCGTGACCGGCGGCACGGCCGGTCCGGGCTTCAACGACGTGTCGCCGGGCAAGCCGGTGCACGCCGCCGAGGTGTGGGACCCCGCCACCGACGCATGGACGACGCTGGCCGCCGAGGCCGTCGACCGCTGCTACCACGCCACCGCGCTGCTGCTCCCCGACGCGACCGTGCTCAGCGCGGGCGGCGGCGAGTTCATGGTGGGCGCATCGCCCAACGCGCCCGCCGACACCCACCGCGACGCCCAGGTCTTCCACCCGCCCTACCTGTTCCGGGGGCCGCGGCCGGTGGTCACGTCGTGGCCGGACGAGCTCACCGCGGGCGCGGCGTTCACCGTCGAGGTGACGGGCCCGCGGGTCGCCCGGTTGTCGCTCGTGCGGCTCGGCTCGGTCACGCACGCCATCGACATGAACCAACGCTTCATCCCGGTGCCGTTCACGGGCTCGGGCGCCACCCTCACCGCCACGCTCCCCGCCGAGCCCGGCGTCTGCCTCCCGGGCCACTACATGCTGTTCGCGCTGACCGCGGCCGGGGTGCCGTCGGTGGCGGCGATCGTCCGGGTCGCCGTCTCCGCCGACGTCGCGCCCGACGGGCCCGTCCACGGCGGGCGGCCCGCGCGGCTGCTGGCCGCCGACGAGCCCGGCACCCGGGTGACGGTGGGCCTCACCGCCCAGTGCCCGTACGGGCTCGCCGCCTGCTGGGGCGGGGCGTACGAGGCCCTCACCGGGCTGTCCGGCGTCGCCGCGGTGCGGCCCTACGCCGACGCCGCCGACTCGACCGCGGAGGTCTTCCTCGGCCACGACGGCCTTCCCGACCTCGACGCCTGGCCCGACCAGCTCGCCCGCTCCGCCAACGGCAGCTACGCCTTCCGCGGCGTGGAGCTCACCGTCGGGGGCGATGTGGTGCGCGACGGCGACCACCTCGCGCTCGTCGCCGAACACCGGCCGCCGATCGCCCTGCGGCCGTTGGAGCAGGTGCTCGCCTGGGACCTCACCGCGCGGCGCCCACGCGCGGCCACGGCCGAGGAGCGCGCCGCCTTCGGGCACCTCGCCGACGGCGACACCGCGCAGATAACGGGCACCCTCACGAAATCCGGCGAGAGTTGGTCAC
>DATAOO010000015.1:0-13671 GCA_036265695.1 Pseudonocardia sp.
CACCGCCGCCTCGGGCGCCGCCGGGGCGGGTGGGCCCGCTGCGTCGGCGGCGCGCTGGGCCGGGGCCGGGGCGGCCGCGCTCACCGTGCTCGTGTCCCCCCGCGGCAGCGCGACCACCGTGCCCACGCCCGCGACGGCGAACAGCGCTAACGCGCCGCCGATCACCGCGGAACGGCGGCGGGCGGTGATCCGCCGGGAAGTGGCGACGACGTCGCCGTGGTCGAACCCGGGCGCGGGCGCGCCCCCGTCGGACGCGGCCTCGCGGAACAGCCCCGCGAGCCGGTCCTCGTCCCCCGTGTCGCCGGTCATCTCGTCCTCCTCTCCCCTCAGCCCGCCGGTCGCAGGTCGTCGAGCGAGCCGCCGAGCGCGGTGCGCAACGCGGCGAGCCCGTGCGACGTCTGGCTCTTCACCGTGCCTTCACTGCACCCCAGCGCGGCGGCCGTCGCGGCGACGTCCAGCCCATCGAGGTACCGCAGCACCAGCACGGCCCGCTGCCGCGGCGGCACCGAGCGCAGCCCGTCGACCAGCACGTGCCGGGTCGTGACGTCCGGGTCGGCGACCACCTTGTCGACCGCCACGACGTCGTCGGTGAACCGCTCCCGCCGCCAGGGCCTGCGCGACTCGTCGACCACCGCCCGCATCAGCGTGCGGCGCATCCACGCGTCGAGCGCGCCCTTGTCCCGCACCCGTCGCCAATGCCGGTGCAACGCGACGAACGCCGCCTGCGTGTGGTCGTCCGCGCGGTGCCAGTCGCCGCACATCAGGTAGGCGGTACGGCGGATGGCGTCCCGGCGCGCGCGGAAGTACCGCTCGAACTCGGCCTCGGCGAGCGCGTCCACGTCCCTCCTTCCGTCGGGGACGATAGAGGCGTCGCGCACCGTTGCACTCGGCGCCCGGATTCGCCCGATCAGCGCAAGGACGTGACCTTTCCGTTACTCCGGCGCGACCGACGCGACGCCGACTGGTTGAATCAACTGCTGTGCGACCCTCCACCCGCGCGCGTCGGGCGTCCGACGGCCCGATCGACCTGCGGTCGGACACCGTCACCCGGCCGACCAAGCAGATGCGCGCAGCCATGGCCGACGCGGAGGTCGGCGACGACGTGCTGGACGGCGACCCGACCCTGCGCGAGCTGGAGTCGCGAGTCGCCGGGCTGTTGGGCACCGACGGCGCGGTGTGGACCCCCAGCGGCTCGATGGCCAACCTCATCGCGCTGACCAGCCACCTCTCCCGCGGCGACGCGTTCCTCGCGCCGGCGGGCGCGCACGTGCTCGACAACGAGCTGGGCACGGCCGCCTGGCTCGCCGGTGGCATGCCGCGCGCCCTGCCGCACGACGCGGGCCCCGGCAAGATCAGCCCGGACGCGGTGCGCCGGGCCGCAGGCACGCCCGGGCCGTACTACGCGCTCCGCACCACGCTGCTGTGCCTGGAGAACACGCACAACGCCGCGGGCGGCACGGTCACAGCGCCCGAGGAGCACGCCTCGGTGGCCGCGGCGGCCCGGCGCGCGAAACTGCGCGTGCACCTGGACGGGGCCCGGCTCTGGCACGCGGCAGTCGCGCTCGGGGTGCCGCCCGCCGCGTTGACGGTCGGCGCCGACACCGTGCAGGTGTGCCTGAGCAAGGGGTTGGGCGCCCCGGTCGGGTCGCTGGTGGCAGGCTCGGAGGAGTTCGTCGCCGAGGCGCGACGGCTGCGCAAGATGCTCGGCGGCGGCGTCCGTCAAGGCGGCGTGCTGGGTGCCGCGGGGCTGGTGGCGCTCGACCGCATCGACCGGCTCGCCGAAGACCACGCCAAGGCCACCGCCCTCGCCGAGGGCCTCACCGAGCGGGGATGGGTGGTGGTGACGCCGCAGACCAACATCGTGCTGGTCACGGTGGCCGACCTGGCGGGCACGCTCGAGCGCTTCGAGCAGGCCGGGGTGCGGGCCTCCCCGATGGCGGGCCGGGTGCGGCTGATGACCCACGCCGACGTCTCCGACGCCGACATCGCGACCGCGCTCGACCGGATCGGCCCCGTCGAGGGCGGCCGCGCGGGGGTCACGGTGCCCGCGCCCCGCTCACTGCGCCACGGCGCGGGCCGCGCCGCCGCGGGCCGCTAGCCGGCGACGGCGATCCCCGGGATGCCCTTCAGCTCACCCAGCAACGCCGAGGTGACCGACACCGAGAAGCCGTCGATCGAGAGCGGCGTCTCCCGGTTGCGGTAGCAGAGCACGAGCGTGAGGGGGGTGTCGCCCGCGTGCGCGATGAGCGCCGACTTGAGCTCGCCGACCGTGGCGTGGTCGAGCTTCAGCGCATCGGCCTTGAGCACGAGCGGCTGGACGAGCCCGGCCTGCGCGTCGGCGATGTCGAGCGACACGACCCCGGACGCGAACACCGACATCCGCTCGTCGCGCCAGTTGACCCGGCCCTTCACCGCGACGGCCGAGTCGGCGACGAGGTCCTCGTACATCACCGAGTACGACTTCGGGAAGAACAAGACCTCCATCGACGCGTCGAGATCCTCGATCGTGACGATCGCCCAGGGCTCGCCCTTCTTGTTCACCCGCCGGTCGACCGAGGAGATCATCCCCGCGAGGACGATCTCGCCCTCCTTCGGCGCCTCGTCGATGAGGGAGGCGATCGGCTTGGGCGCGTGTTTGCGCAGGATGCGCTCCGTGCCGTCGAGCGGGTGCGCGGACACGTAGAGCCCCAGCATCTCCCGCTCGTAGCCGAGCATCTGCTTCCGCGGCCACTCGTCACCGGTGATCTTGAGGTGGGCCAGCGGCGAGACGTCGGACGCGGCGGGCTGGTCGTCCATCACGAAGAGGTCGAACTGGCCCATGGCCTCCTGGCGCTTGAGGCCGGTGATCCCGTCGACCGCCTCCTCGTGCACCATCAGCAGCGCGCGGCGGGGCTGGCCGAAAGAGTCGAACGCGCCCGCCTTGATCAGCGACTCGATGATGCGCTTGTTGCAGCAGAGCAGGTCGACCTTCTCCAGGAAGTCGGTGAAGGAGGTGAACCGGCCCTTGTCCCGGCGGGTCTTGATGATCGACTCGACGACGTTGGCGCCGACGTTGCGCACCGCCCCCAGCCCGAACCGGATGTCGCCGTCGACGGCGCGGAACCACAGGTCGGAGTCGTTGACGTCGGGCGGGAGCACCTTGATGCCCATGCGGCGGCACTCGGCGAGGTAGACCGCCGACTTGTCCTTGTTGTCGCCGATCGACGTGAGCTGGGCGGCCATGAAGTCGACCGGGTAGTTGGCCTTGAGGTAGGCCGTCCAGTAGGAGACCAGCCCGTAGCCCGCCGTGTGGGACTTGTTGAACGCGTACCCGGAGAAGGGCAGCATCACGTCCCACAGCGTTTGGCAGGACTCCGCCGAGAAGCCCTTGGCGAGCATGCCCGCCTTGAACCCCTCGTACTCCTTCTCGATGATCTCCTTCTTCTTCTTGCCCATCGCGCGGCGCAGCAGGTCGGCCTGGCCCAGGCTGTAGCCCGCCAGCCGCTGCGCGATGGCCATGACCTGCTCCTGGTAGACGAGCAGGTGGTAGGTCTCGCCGAGGATCGGCTCGAGCGCCTCTTCGAGCTCCGGGTGGATCGGCGTGAGCTTCTGCCGCCCGTTGGAGCGCTCGGCGTAATCCATGTGGGCGTTGGCCGCCATCGGACCGGGCCGGTACAGCGCCAGGGCCGCCGCGATGTCGCCGAAGTGCGAGGGCTCCATGGCCTTCAGCAGGGTGCGCATGCCGCCGCCGTCGAGCTGGAAGACCCCGAGCGTGTCGCCGCGGGACAGCAGCTCGTAGGTCTTCTTGTCATCCAGCGCGAGCGTGGCCGTGTCGATCTCCACGCCGTAGTTGTTCCGCACCGAGTCGACCGTGTCGCCCACCACCGTGAGCGTGCGGAGACCCAGGAAATCCATCTTGAGGAGGCCGATCTCCTCACACGACGGGTAGTCCCAGCCCGTGATCACCGAGCCGTCGTCGCGCTTCCACAGCGGGATGACGTCGAGCAGCGGCTCCGCGGAGAGGATCACGGCGCAGGCGTGCACGCCCGCGTTGCGGACCAGGCCCTCCAGGCCGCGGGCGGTGCTCATGATCCGGCCGACCTCGGGGTCGGTCTCGGCGAGCGTGCGCACCTCGGTGGCCTCGGCGTAGCGCTCGTGGGAGGGGTTGAAGATGCCCGAGAGCGGGATGTCCTTCGCCATGATGGGCGGGGGCAGCGCCTTGGAGATGCGGTCGGCGATGGCGAAGCCGGGCTGGCCGTGCAGCACGCGCGCGGCGTCCTTGATGGCCGCCTTGGTCTTGATCGTGCCGAACGTGATGACCTGCGCGACGTTCTCCTCGCCCCACTTGTCCACCGTGTAGCGCATGACCTCGCCGCGCCGACGCTCGTCGAAGTCGAGGTCGATGTCGGGGGGGCTCACGCGTTCGGGGTTGAGGAAGCGCTCGAACAGCAGGCTGTGCTCGATGGGGTCGAGGTCGGTGATCTGGAGGATGTAGGCCAGCAGCGACCCGGTGGCCGAGCCGCGGCCCGGCCCGACCGCGATCTTCTGCTGCTTGGCCCAGCGCACGAGGTCGCCCACCACGAGGAAGTAGCCGGGGAAGCCCATCTGCGAGATCACCCGCAGCTCGAGCTCCATGCGGTCCTTGTACTCCGGCTCGAGGCCGTTCGGGAAGCGCTCCGGGGCGTACTTCTCGACCTCGGCGCGCAGCAGGTCGTCCTCGGTCTGCCCCGGCGAGAGCGGGAAGCGGGGCATCCGGTCGACCTCGGCGAACACCTCGTCGTAGGACTCCACGCGCTCGGCGATCACCAGGGTGTTGTCGGCCGCGCCGGGCACCTCGGAATCCCAGTACTCGCGCATTTCGGCGGCACTGCGCAGGTAATAGCCGTCGCCGTCGAACTTGAACCGGTTGGGGTCGTCGAGCGTCTTTCCGGCCTGGACGCACAACAGCGCGGCGTGCGATTCCGCCTGGTCTTTCGTGACATAATGGGAATCGTTGGTGGCCAACGGCGGGAGATCGAGCTTCTTGGCGACTTCGAGCAATCCCTCACGCACGCTGCGTTCGATCGGAAGGCCGTGGTCCATCAATTCGAGGAAGAAGTTCTCCTTCCCGAAGATGTCGCGGTAATCCGCCGCCGCGGCCAGCGCCTGCTCCACCTGGCCGAGCCGCAGGCGGGTCTGCACCTCGCCGGACGGACATCCGGTGGTGGCGATGATCCCCTCGGAATGCGCGTCGACGAGCTCGCGATCCATGCGCGGCTTGCGGTAGTAGCCGTCGAAAGAGGCCAGGCTGGAGAGCTTGAACAGATTGCGGAGGCCGGTGGCGGTGCGCGCGAGCATCGTCATGTGCGTGTAGGCGCCCGCGCCCGAGACGTCGCCGCCCTCGCCGTACTCGTCGGAGCCGCGCTGGCTCGCCTGCCCCCAGAACACCGGCTTCTTGTGGTGGCGCGACTGCGGCGCGAGGTACGCCTCGATGCCGATGATGGGCTTGGCCGCCGATTTCCGGGCGCGCCGGTAGAATTCCGCGGAACCGTACATGTTGCCGTGGTCGGTCATCGCGACGGCGGGCATCTGGAGCCGCTCGACCTCGTCGAACAATGCGCCGACCTTGGCCGCGCCGTCGAGCATCGAATACTCGGTGTGCACATGTAGATGTACGAACGAAGCCGTCACCGAGCACCTCTCCTCACGCCGCCCCAGTTGTACCAGACGGCCATGATCATGATCTCGACCGGGCGGGGCGCGTCGGGGGTCATCCTCACGCCGAGCACCGACATTTTTCGACGTGCAGGTCAGCGCGCCTGCACGCTGCGATCGGGTGCTACCGCGTCGAGCTGGGCCCGCACCGCCTTCAGCTCGGCGAGCACCTCGGCCAGCTGCGCCTCGACCCGCTCGGCCTCGCGGTCGCTCGCGCGCACGCTCTCCACGAACCAGCTCGCGATCGAGGCCGTCACCACGCCGAGCAGCGCGATACCGGCCACCATCAGCGCGCCCGCGACGACCCGGCCCTCGACCGTGACCGGGTAGCGGTCGCCGTAGCCGACCGTGGAGATCGTCGTGATCGTCCACCACAGCGCGTCGCCGAACGTGGTGATCGAGGCGTCCGGGGCGTCCCGTTCCGCGTCGAGCACGGCAAGCGCCGCGATGAGCCCGACGAGCGTGACCGTGCCCGCGACGTAGAGCGCCACCCGGCCGCGCGCGTCGTCGCGCAGCTGCCGGTTGAGCACGGTGAGCACGGTGACCAGCCGGAGGATCCGCAGCTGGCGCAGCATCGGCAGGAGCAGGATCGCCAGGTCGGGCAGGTGGCTCAGCACGTACCGCACCCGGCGGCGGGCCAGGGCGACGCGGATCAGGTAGTCGAGGCCGAACACCACCCAGATGCCGGTGAACACGGCCTCCAGGGCGTCGCGCCCGGCAGGCGGGATCGAGCGGTCGAGCACCGACCAGGCGTAGACGGCCAGGAAGACCAGCGCCAACGCGGTGAGCGGCCAGTCGAGCCTGCGGTTCCAGGCCGCCACGCGCGGCTCGTCAGCCGATTGGGGGAGCATGCGGCGCAGCGTAAGACCCCAACCAGCGCTCCAACCGCGCGAGCGCCTCCCGCACATCGGCCGCCGAGCCCGCGCAGGAGAACCGGATGAACCGGTGGCCCTCGACCGGGTCGAAGTCCAGTCCGGGGGCGACGGCCAGCCCGACGTCGGCCAGGAGCCGGTACACCAGGTCCATCGAGTCGTGCGTGAGGTGCGCGACGTCGGCGTAGACGTAGAAGGCGCCGTCGGCGGGCGCGAGACGGGTGATGCCGAGGCGCGTCAGCCCGTCGATGAGCAGGTCGCGGTTGACCTGGTAGCGCGCCACGTGCCCGTCGGCCTCGGCGTAGCTCTCGACGTCGAACGCGGCCAGCGCGGCCACCTGCGGCAGGGCGGGCGGGCACACGGTGAAGTTGCCCGCGAGGCAGTCGGCCGCCCGCTGCAGCCGGGGCGGCAGCAGGAGCCAGCCCAGCCGCCAGCCGGTCATGGAGAAGTACTTGGAGAACGAGTTGACGACGATCGCCTCGCGCGACGTCGCCCACGCGCACGACGGCTCGGGGGCGCCCGCGTACGCGATGCCGTGGTAGATCTCGTCGCTGATGAGCTGCACGCCGTTCGCGGCGCACCAGGTCGCGAGCGCGGCCAGCTCGGCGGGGTCGAGCACGGTGCCGGTCGGGTTGGCCGGGCTGGCGACCACGAGCCCCTTCACCGGTTCGTCCAGGGCCTCCATCATCGCGACGGTGGGCTGGTAGCGGGTCTCGGGCCCGCACGCCAGCTCGACGACCTCGCAGTCGAGCGCCGTGAGGATGTTGCGGTAACACGGGTAGCCGGGGCGGGCCATGGCCACGCGGTCGCCCGCGTCGAACGCCGCGAGGAACGCCAGCAGGAAGCCGCCGGAGCTGCCGGTGGTGACCACGACGTCCTCGGGGGCGACGTCGAGGCCGTAGGTGCGGCCGTAGTGCCCGGCGATGGCGGCGCGCAGCGGCGGGATGCCCAGCGCGACGGTGTAGCCGAGCACCTCGGTGTCCAACGCCTTGGCCGCGGCGCCGCGCACTGCGGCGGGCGCGGGGGTGGAGGGCTGGCCCGCGGACAGGTTGACCAGGTCGCCGTGGGTGCGCTGGCGCTCCCCGGCCGCGGACCACACGTCCATCACGTGGAAGGGCGGGATCTGGGCGCGGCGGGCGGGGCTGAGCAGCACCCCACGAGCCTAAGCGTCGGCGAGATCGGCGCGACCGGGCCGCCGCAGCGCGCACATGCCGGGCGCCGCGATCACCGGGCGGGCGCGGGCAGGCCACGGCACTCGCCGGAACCGTCAGATGCCGGTCGCCGGATCATCGGCCGGGTGCGGGCCGCCACGAGACCCCAGGCGCTGGCCGCCATCACCCCGCGGGTGCGGGTACCGCGACCTCGCCCGCGGCGGCGCGCTCGGCGATGTCGGTGCGGTGGTGCGAGCCCGCGAGGTGCACGCCCTCGAGCCTGCGGTAGGCGTCGGCGCGGGCCGCGGCCAGGTCGTCGCCGGTGCCCATGACCGAGAGCACCCGTCCGCCCGCGGACACGACGGCGCCGTCGTCGCGGCGGCGGGTGCCCGCGTGCAGCACGCCCTCGGCCTCGGCGCCGCCGATGACGTCGCCGAGCCGGGGCGGGCCGGGGTAGCCCTCGGCCGCGACGACGACCGTCACGGCGGCGCCGTCGGCCCAGGCGAGCGGCGGGTGCGCGGCGAGCTCCCCGACGGCCGTGGCCCGCAGGAGGCTCGCGAGCGGCGTGCGCAGGAGCGCGAGGACGACCTGGGTCTCCGGGTCGCCGAACCGGCAGTTGAACTCCACCACCGCGGGCCCGGCCGACGTGAGCGCCAGCCCGGCGTACAGCAGCCCCGAGAACGGCGTGCCGCGACGCTCCAGCTCCGCCGCGACCGGCCCGACGACCTCGGCCACCAGCTCCTTGGCCAGCCCCGGCGGCGCCCACGGCAGCGGCGCGTAGGCGCCCATGCCGCCCGTGTTGGGGCCGCGGTCGCCGTCGCCGACCCGCTTGAAGTCCTGTGCGGGCAGCAGCGGGACCACGGTGGCGCCGTCGACGAGGCAGAAGAGCGACACCTCCGGCCCGTCGAGGTAGGCCTCCAGGAGCACGGGATGGCCGTCGTCGAGCAGCGTGCAGGCGTGCGCGCGGGCGGCGTCCAGGTCCGTGGTCACCACCACGCCCTTGCCCGCGGCGAGACCGTCGTCCTTGACGACGTAGGGCGGCGCGAAGCGGGCCAGCGCGGCGTCGAGGTGGGCGGGGTTGTCGACGATCTCGGCGGTCGCCGTGCGCACGCCCGCCGCCGCCATCACGTCCTTGGCGAACGCCTTGGAACCCTCGATGCGGGCCGCGGCGGCGCTGGGGCCGAAGCAGGCGATGCCCACCGCGCGCACGGCGTCGGCGACGCCCGCCACCAGCGGGACCTCGGGGCCGATCACGACGAGGTCGGCCGTCCAGCGCCGGGCGAGTGCCGTGACCGCTTCCGGATCGGTGACGTCCACGCCGTGCTGCTCGGAGACCGCGGCCGTGCCCGCGTTGCCCGGCGCGCACGCCAGCGCGGTGACGCCGGGGTCTTGGGCGAGCGCGAGGACGATCGCATGCTCACGAGCACCGGATCCGATCACGAGGACGCGCACGACGGAACATCGTAGGCGGCGCGTTGTCGTGCCCGCACCGGAGCCGGATGGGAGGGTGCGCCCGTGCGGACACCGATCGTCATCGGGCACCGGGGCGCGCCGGGGCACCGGCCCGAGCACACCCTCCCGGGCTACGAGCTGGCCGTGCGGATGGGGGCGGACTTCATCGAGCCGGACCTGGTCTGCACGGCCGACGGCGTGCTCGTCGCCCGCCACGACGCCGAGCTCTCCGGAACGACCGACATCGCGACCCGGCCCGACCTCGCCCACCTGCGCCGGGCCGACGGCTGGTTCGTCGAGGACCTGAAGCTCGCGCAGGTGCGCACCCTGCGCGCCGTCGAGCGGCTGCCGGAGCTGCGCACCACCGCGTACGACGGCCACGACCCCGTCGCGACGCTCGACGACATCCTCGATCTCCGCGCTCGCCTGTCCGCCGAGCTGGGCCGCGTCGTGGGCGTCTACCTGGAGCTCAAGGACCCGGCCCGGTTCGCGCGGCTGGGCCTGCCGCTCGGGCCGCCGCTGCTCGCCGCGCTCGAGGCGGCGGGCCTCAACACCCCGGACGCGCCGGTGATCGTCGAGTCGTTCGAGAGCCTGCGCGAGCTGCGCGACGACCTGCGCGTGCCGATCGGACAGCTGGTCGAGCCCGGCGCCGAGGTGCCGGTGGCCGTCATCGCCGAGTACGCGCAGGCGGTCGGCGCGCACAAGGACCTGGTCGTCCCGCGTGACGCCGCCGGTCGCCTCACCACGCCGACGCCGCTGGTGGCCGAGGCCCACGCGGCGGGCCTCGCCGTGCACTGCTGGACGTTCCGGGACGAGGCGCAGTTCCGCCCGACGGGCCTCGACGCCGCGGGCGAGCTCACCGCGTTCTTCGCAGCCGGC
This sequence comes from Pseudonocardia sp., assembly GCA_036265695.1. Lineage (GTDB taxonomy): Bacteria > Actinomycetota > Actinomycetes > Mycobacteriales > Pseudonocardiaceae > Pseudonocardia. The sequence goes on from DATAOO010000015.1 coordinate 10,028, forward strand.
GTGGACGGCGTGTTCGCCGACAGCCCGGACACCGCCGTCGCCGCGCGCCGGTCGTGGATGATGAGCCGGTGAGCGAGCTTGCGAGCGAACCATCGACGCAGCGCTCGCGCGAAGCGCCGACCGAGCCCGGGGGATGGCGGCCTGCGGAGCTTGCGGAGCAGGCCGGGGCGGGTAGATGCAGCGAGGGAGAGCGGTGAGCGAAGGTCACGAGGAGCGGGAGCGGAAGGCGCGGTCGCACCTCTTCTCGGGTGTGGCGGCCTTCATCGTGGCGGTCATCGCCGTGCCCGTGTACGGGGTGCTCCCGGCGATCGCGATGGTGGTGTTCGGGATCGGCGCGGTGCTGGCGAGCCGCTCGATGAGCCGTGACGGCGAGCTGGCGCCCGCCGCCCGCGCGCTCATGATCGTCGGCGGTGTGGGGTTCGCCGCCGTCTGCGTGCTGCTGGCCGTGCGCGCGTTCGCCGGCTAGACGATCCGCCGGTCCAGGTAGCACCACCGCCAGCTCTCCCCGGGCTCGAACGAGCGCATGACCGGGTGGTCGGTGCCGTGGTGGTGCGCGCTGGCGTGGCGGTGCGGGCTCGAGTCGCAGCAGGCGACGTGCCCGCACGACAGGCACATCCGCAGGTGCGCCCAGACGTTCTCGCCGAGCGCATCGCAGTCCTGGCAGGTGTCCTTCGAACCGGGGGCGGGCTCCACCCAAGTGGGCAGGTCGTAGTCGACGGTGTGTGCACAACTCATGTCTTTGTCCGCCGGGAGGTCGCAAGGTAGGTCATCAGTGAGCCATCCTGCCATCGTGCACACGGAACTGTTGTTGCTCGCCCTCGTCACGGGCTCGCTTGCGGTGACCTGGGTCTGCCGCCGCCTCGACATCTCGGCGCCCCTCGTCCTGGTGGTGGTCGGGATCGCGGCGTCGTTCATCCCCGGGGTGGAGACGGTGCAGTTCGACCCGAACGTCGTGCTGTTCGCCGTGCTCACACCGCTGCTGTACTCGTCAGCGCTGGAGTCGTCGTTCCTGGGGATCCGGCAGAACCTGCGGCCGATCGGGCTGCTCGCGGTGGGCCTGCCGGTGTTCAGCGCGTTCGCCGTCGGGATCGTGGCCTGGTACGTGGTGCCCGGTCTCACGCTGCCCGCGGCGCTCGTGCTGGGCGCGGTGGTGGCGCCGCCGGACGCGGTGTCGGCGCTGTCCATCGGACGGCGGCTGGGCCTGCCGCGCAGGCTCATGACGATCATCGGCGGGGAGAGCCTCGTCAACGACGCCACCGCGCTCACGCTCTTCCGCGTGTTCGTCGCGGTGGCGGCGGGCGCCGGGATCTCGATCCTCGAGGGCTTCGGGATGTTCCTGCTCGCGGCGGTCGGCGGCACGGCCATCGGGCTCGCCATCGGTTGGCTCGTGCACAAGATCCGCACGCACCTCGACGACCCCGACGTCGAAAGCGCGCTCGGTCTCGTCGTGCCCTTCGCCACGTACCTCGTCGCGGAGATCGCGCACACGTCGGGTGTGCTCGCGGTCGTCATCGCCGGGCTCTACCTCGGCTACAAGGCGCCGCAGAGCGGCTACGCCACCCGGCTGCAGGAGCAGGCGGTGTGGCGGGCGGCCGACACGATCCTGGAGTCGGTCGTGTTCGCGCTGATCGGGCTGCAGCTCACGAGCGTCGTCGCGGCGGCGGGCGACATCCGGTCGTTGCTGGTCACGGGCGTGATCGTGACGCTCGCGGCGATACTCGCGCGCATCGTCTGGGTGTTCCCGGCCACCTACATCCCCCGGATGCTCATCCCGTCGATCGGGCGCCGCGACCCGGCGCCGTCGTGGCGGGTGCCCGCGGTGATCTCCTGGTCGGGGATGCGCGGGGTGGTCACGCTGGCCGCCGCGTTCGCGATCCCGGAGACCGTCCCGGGGCGCGAGACGATCGTGTTCCTGGCGTTCTTCGTGACGGTCGCGACCCTGCTCCTGCACGGGCTGACCCTCCCCACGGTGATCCGCAAGCTGGGCATCCGCGAGGACGGGTTCCAGGCCGACGTGCTGGCCGAGGCGCAGACGCAGTTCGACGCCGTGCAGGCCTCGATCTCCCGGCTCGACGAGCTCACGGCGGAGTCCGACAACTACCTGAGCCACACGGCCGAGAAGCTGCGGCGGATGGCGGAGTACAGCGCCAACTCGGTGTGGGAGCGGCTGGGACGGTCCGAGGAGGAGGCCGGGGAGAGCCCGAGCGCCGCCTACCGGCGGCTGCGCCGTGAGATGCTCGACAGCGAGCGCACCACCTTCGTGTCGCGACGCGACTCCGGCGACATCGACGACGAGGTCCTGCGCCGCGTCCTGCGCCGCCTCGACTTCGAGGAGGCCGCCCTGGCCCGCGACGAGAACTGAGCCGGGGAGCTGCTCAGCCCAGGAAGTCGGCGATCCGGGCCGTCACCGCGGCCGGGCGCTCCTCGTGCGGGAAATGCCCAACCCCCGCGAGGACGTCGACCGCGTGCCGCTCCCCCGCCCACGGCGCCGACGCCGCGGCCGTGCGCGGGAACAGCCACGGGTCGTCGGCGCCGTGCAGGCCCAGCACCGGCGCCTCTGCGGGTCGGGCGGCGGCGGCCGCGAACCGGCGGCCTTCGGCCCGCAGCTGCGACCGCACCGCCCACCGGTAGTACTCCATCGCGCAGTAGGCCGCCCCCGGGATGCGCGCGGCGGCCCGGTAGCGGGCTACGGCGTCCGCGAAGTCCTCGGTGGCCGACCAATCAGGCCCGGCGCACGCGCGCATGAAGCGTTCGACGCCGTCCCCCACCCGCAGCACGCGCTCGGGCCACCGCGGCAGCTGGAAGCCCGCCACGGCCAGCAGCGCGCGGCCCTGGCCCCGCGGCTCCCGCGCCACCGCCCGCCTGATCGCCAGCGGGTGCGGCGCGGCCACCGCCACCAGCGCGTTCACCCGTCGCGGGTGCAGCGCGGCGACCGTCCAGCCCACCACGCCGCCCCAGCCGTGCCCGACGACCGCGGCCCGGTCCTCCCCCAGTGCGGGCACCAGCCCGGCGACGTCACCCGCGAGCGTCCAGAGGTCGTAGCCGCGCGGCGGCTTGTCGGAGTCGCCGTAGCCACGCAGGTCGACGGCCACCGCGCGATATCCCCGCTCGGCCAACCCGACGAGCTGGTGCCGCCACGCGTACCAGAACTCGGGGAAGCCGTGCAGCAGGACGACGAGCGGGCCGTCCCCGGACTCGGCGACGTGCAGCCGGATGCCGTTGGCCGACACCGCCCGGTGGGTCCACGGCCCCGGATACCGGACGGACTCCGGAGACGGCGGACGCACGCTCAGCGGGGCAGGCTGTGCCCGTTCAGCTCGGCGGGCGCATCGGTGTGGCCCCGGTGGGTGAGCACCTGCGCCGACTCCTTCAGCGACGAGATCGTGCGCTCCGGCTTGCGGATCTTGCGCACCCGCAGGTAGCCGAGCAGGCCGAACAGGCCCGCCGCCAGGACCATGATCCCGAACGTGATGGCGAAGGCCGCCCACTCCGGCAGCCAGATCGCGATCACCTCCGCGATGGTGAAGAAGAGGAAGAACAGGCTGAACAGCACGATCACGAGCGCGACGATGAAGAAGATGCTGCCCTGAAGGCCCTTCCTCACCTCGGCGGTGACCTCGGCGCGGGCCAGCTCCACCTCGGCG
>DATAOO010000016.1:0-10454 GCA_036265695.1 Pseudonocardia sp.
TCGCCGTCGAAGAACGGGCCGATGAGGGCGCGCCACTGCGGGAACCGGTCCGACTCGCGGAAGCCGACGGTGTGCGCCTCCACCGTCTCCCACTCGATGAGCAGCACGAATCGGGAGGGCGACTCGATGCTGCGGGTCAGCCGCGCGCCCAGGAACCCCGACGTCTGGCCGATGAGGGCCAGGCCTTCGCGCACGGCCGCGGCGAACGCGTCCTCGGTCCCAGCCTTGACCCGGAAGTCGGCGATCTCCAGCACCATGCCGTCATCCTTCCAGGTGGTGCAGCGTAGGACCCACGAACTGCCCGTCGACGATCTCGGCCGTCATCCAGGTGTGGGTGGGCTGGCGGCGCCGATCGGTCGGCGAGCCGGGGTTGAGCAGGCGCAGTCCGCTGTGCGCGGTGGTGTCCCACGGGATGTGGCTGTGCCCGAACACGAGCACGTCGACGTCCGGGTACGCGGCCGCGCAACGGCGTTCGCGGCCCGCCGCCTGGCCGGTCTCGTGCACGACCGCGAGCCGGAGGCCGTCCAGCGTGACCCGCGCGACTTCGGGCAGCCGCGCGCGCAGCGGCGGCCCGTCGTTGTTGCCCCACACGCCGACCAGGCGGGCGGCCCGGGCCTCCAGCGCGTCCAGCAACTCGACCGAGACCCAGTCGCCCGCGTGCACGACGACGTCGGCCTCCTCGACCGCCGCCCACACCGGCGCGGGCAGGTCGCGCGCCCGCGCGGGCACGTGGGTGTCGGAGATCAGCAGCAGCTTCAGGAGACGTCCACCAGGTCCACCACGAAGATCAGCGTCTCGCCCGGGCCGATCACGCCGCCCGCGCCGCGGTCGCCGTAGGCCAGGTGCGGCGGGATGACCAGCCGCCGCCGTCCGCCGACCTTCATCCCGGCGACGCCCTGGTCCCACCCGGCGATGACGCGGCCCGCGCCGAGCGGGAACCGCAGCGGCGTGCCGCGCTTCCACGACGAGTCGAACTCCTCGCCGGAGGAGTGGGCGACGCCGACGTAGTGCACGTCGACGGTGTTGCCCGCGCCCGCCTCCGCGCCGTCACCGACCGTGATGTCCTCCGCCACGAGCTCGGTGGGGGGCGGTCCGTCGACGGGGTCGACCTCGGGTCGCTGCGGGGCCACGGGCACTCCTGGAGTTTGTGCGGCGATGATGGGGGCACTCACCCTGCCAGAACGGCCTCCTCCGACGAACAAGGGTTCCGTGACCGACACCGCCACCACCCCCGAGACCGGCTACGAGCCCGACCCGCGGCGTTGGAAAGCCCTCTCGGTCACCCTCGTCGCCGGGTTCATGAGCCTCCTCGACGTGAGCATCGTCGCGGTGGCGCTGCCGTCGATCCAACGCGGCCTCGGTACCAGCCCGGCGGCGGTGCAGTGGGTGGTGTCGGGCTACGCGTTGGCGTTCGGCCTGGCGCTCGTCCCCGCGGGACGGCTGGGCGACGCGATCGGGCGGCGCACGATGTTCCTCGTGGCGTTGGGCGCGTTCGTGCTGTGCAGCGCCGCGGCGGGGGCCGCGCCGAACACCGGCGTGCTCGTCGCCGCCCGGCTGGCACAGGGGATCGCGGCGGGCTCGCTCGCGCCGCAGAACTCGGCGCTGATCCAGCAGTTGTTCCGGGACGACGAGCGCGGCCGGGCGTTCGGGTTCTTCGGCTCAACCGTGGGGCTCTCGACCGCCGTCGGCCCCATCGTGGGCGGGGCGATCCTCGCAGTGGCGGGCGAGCCGTCCGGCTGGCGGTGGATCTTCTATGTCAACGTGCCGATCGGCGTGGTCGCCCTCGTGCTCGCCGCGCGGCTGATCCCGCGGGCCGAGCCGGGTCCACGCCAGCATGCGGACCTGGTGGGCGTCGCCCTGCTCGGCGGCGGCGTGCTGGCGTTGATGCTCCCGCTGGTGCTGGCCGAGGCGGGTGGCCTCGCCCGGCTGTGGTGGCTGTTCCCGCTCGGCGCGGCGGTGCTCGTCGTCTTCGTGTGGTGGGAACGGCGCGTCGTGGCGCGGGGGCGCACGCCGCTGTTGGACGTCCGGCTGCTCACCAGCACCCCCGGCTACGCCTCCGGCGCGTTGCTCGGCACCGTCTACTTCGTCGGGTTCAGCGGGATATGGCTGGTGTTCGCCCTCTACCTGCAGTCGGGGCTCGGATTCACGCCGCTGCAGTCGGGGCTGTCCGTCACCGCGTTCGCCGTGGGCGCGGCGGCGTCGGCGGTCATCGGCGGCCGCCTCGTCACGCGGTGGGGACGACGGCTGACGGTCACCGGTCTGACGCTCGTGCTGCTGGGGCTTTCGGCCACCGCGGTGATCGTGTGGGTGGCGCCCCCGACCGCGGTGGGGTGGTGGATGGCGCCGACGTTGCTCGTCGCTGGCATCGGCGGCGGCTGGGTGATCTCGCCCAACACGACGTTGACGCTGCACTGCGTGCCGGTGGCCATGGCGGGCTCGGCAGGCGGCGCCCTGCAGACCGGCCAACGCGTCGGCGCCGCGATCGGCACCGCGGCGCTGCCGGGCATCTTCTACGCGCTGCTCGCCGCGAACGGGCGCAACTACCCGCAGGCCGCGGCGATCACCCTCGGCGTGGCCGTCGCGTCGATCCTGGTGGCGCTCGCCGTCGCGGTGGCCGAGTGGCGGGCGGGCAAGCGGCGCGGGGACTCGCCGTGCGGGCCGCCCGACCACATCCCGGACACCCCGTGACTCAGCGCTGATGCTCGCTCCGCAGGCTCCGCTCAGGGCTGATGCTCGCTCCGCAAGCTCCGCTCAGGAGAGGGCCTCCTTGAGGAACCGCACCTGCAGCAGCAGGAGGTTCTCCGCGACGACCTCCTGCGGCGTCATGTGCGTCACGCCGGAGAGCGGCAGCACGCTGTGCGGGCGTCCGGCGGCGAGCAGGGCCGAGGACAGCCGCAGGGTGTGCGCCACCACGACGTTGTCGTCGGCCAGGCCGTGCACGAGCAGGAGCGGCCGCTCCAGCTTCTCGGCGTCCGCGGTGATGTCGCCGAAGAGGGAGCTGCGCGTGTAGGCGTCCGGGTCGGTGTCGGGGCGGCCGAGGTAGCGCTCGGTGTAGTGGGTGTCGTAGAGGGCCCAGTCGGTGACGGGCGCGCCCGCGACCGCGGCGTGGAAGACGTCGGGGCGGCGGAGCACGGCCAGCGCGGCGAGGAAGCCGCCGAACGACCAGCCGCGGATGCCGACCCGCGACAGGTCGAGGTCAGGGTGTTCCTCGGCCACCGCGTGCAGCGCGTCGACCTGGTCTTCCAGCACCGGCGCGGCGAGGTCGCCGTGCACGGCGCGTTCGAACTCCGGGCCGAGCCCCGGCGTGCCCCGCCCGTCGACGACGACCACGGCGAACCCCTGGTCGGCGAGCCACTGGCTGGTGAGGTGCGCATTCCGCGCGGCGACCACGCGCTGGGCGTGCGGGCCGCCGTAGGGATCCATGAGCACCGGCAACCGGGTGCCGGGCTCGTGACCGGTCGGCAGCAGCAGCGCGGTGGGCAGACGGCGGGCGCCCGCGCGGCGCAGCGTGACCCGCGGGGTCAGGCCGGACGGCTCGGCGTGCGAGACGACCGTGGTGACGGCGCCGCCGCGCTCGACCGTCGTGACCGTGCCGTCGGTGGCGAGGTCCTGGCGCGCGACCAGCAGCGTGCCGCCGCGCAGCCTGCCGGTGTGCACGCCGTCCGTCGCCGTGCGGGCGGCGAGGCCGTCCGGGCCCCACGTCCACAGCCCCACCGACTCCGGGGCCTCACCCGCGCGGAACAGCACGGTCTCGCCTTCGACGTCCAGCACGCTGCGCACCTGCAGGGACGGTGGCGTCACCGGCACCCCGTCGACGACCAGCCGCCGGGCGCCGTCGGCGTCGGCCACCGTGACCGGCGCGCCCGCCGCCGTGGACGTGGGCACCCCCGGGACGATGTCGACCCAGACCGGGTCGGTCCGCTCGTGGTCGAGCGTGGTGGTGCCGGTGGCCGGGTCGACGCGCAACGCGCGCAACGCCGTCTGGTCGCGGGGCTGGACGACGACGAGCAGGCCGTGGTCGTCCCAGACGACGTCGGCCAGGTACTCCTCGGTCCAGCGGATCGGCGTCCGCCGCCCGTCCAACGTGATGATCTCGGCGCTGACCAGGGCGTTCGGCGTGCCTGCCGCGGGGTAGGCGACGACCGTCGGATCCCGGTCGGGGTGTGCGGGGTCGGCGATGTGCCAGCGCTGCACCGGCGTGTCGTCGACGCGCGCGACGACCAGGGCGTCGCCCGCGGGCGACCACCAGTAGCCGCGCATCCGCTCCATCTCCTCGGCCGCGACGAAGTCGGCGAGCCCGTAGCTCTCCCGGGGGCCGTCGGGCGCGGCGAGGGTGCGGGTCGTTCCCGCGGCGAGGTCGTGCACGTGCAGCGCGCGTCCGCTCACGTAGGCGACGTGCCGCCCGTGCGGGTCGGGCCGTGGGTCGATCACGGCACCGGGCGTGTCGATCCGCCGCGGCGCGGCCCCGCCGTCGAGGTCGACCACGTACAGCTGCCCGGAGTAGGCGAACGCCGCCGTCGTCGCCGCCCGGTCGGTGGCGTAGGCGACGATGCCGCCCGCCTGCTCGCGGCTGCGCTCGCGGCGGGCGCGTTCCTCGGGTGGCAGCTCCTCGTCGCCCGCGCCGTCCGCCGCGGCGGGGTCGGCGACCAGGCGTTCCGCGCCGGTGGCGAGGTCGAGCGCCCACAGGCAGGTCACCGGGTCGGTGCCGCCGCGGCTGCGCAGGAAGACCACGCGGGCGCCGTCCGGGGAGATCGTGAAGCCGCGGGGCGCCCCGAGCGTGAAGCGGCGGGTGCGGGCCTGGCGACGCGGAAAACTGTCGGTCACGCCTGGCAGTCTGCCGTCAGGCCGAGGGCCGCCGCCGGTGCGCCGTCAGTTCACGCAGGGCACGCCGCCCGCGGTGATCACCTTGGTCGGAGTTGGGGAGGGAGCGGGGGTTGCCGTGGCGGTGCCGGTCGGCGCGGTCGATGCGGTCGGGCTGCTCGTCGGCGTTTTCGCACTGAACTGCTCGGTCACGAAGGCGCGCACGGCCGCCGGGTCCACCTGCACGGCCAGGCCGTCCACCGGCGTCTCGAGGTCGGGCCTGCCGGTCGGGATGGTGCGGAAGCTGAGGTCGGCGCCCGCGATGCGGCTCGCCTGGGTGGCGGCCTGCTGCAGGTCCCAGCCCTTGTCGATCACCACGTGCCGGGTCACCACGCCGAGCAGTTGCGAGAGCGTGGCGGGGTCAGTGAGCGTGCCCTCGCCCTGCACCCGTTGGGTGAGGCCCGCGATGAACGCCTGCTGGCGGGCGATCCGGTCGAGGTCGCCGCCGTCGAGGCCGTGGCGCTGGCGCACGAAGGCGAGCGCCACCTGACCGCTCACCATCTGGTAGCCCGCGGGCAGGTCGAGGCCCGAGTAGGAGTCGCGCACGGGCTTGTTCAGGCACACCGGCACCCCGCCGAGCGCGTCGGTGAGCTCGACGAAGCCCGCGAGGTTGATCTCGCCGTAGTGGTCGATCGAGGTGCCCGTGAGGGACTCGACGGTGGCGATGAGCGCGGCCCGGCCCGCCTCGCGGCCGCGGCGGTCCAGCTCGGGGCCGGACACCCCCTGCGCCTTCATGTCCTTCTCCGCGGCCACGAGGCCGCGGTTGTACGCCGAGTTGATCTTGTGTTTGCCGCTGCCGTCGGCGAGCTGCACGTAGGAGTCGCGGGGGATGGAGATGGCGACGGCGGGCTCGCCGGGTAGCGCGGGCACGTGCAACAGGATGATGGTGTCGGTGTGCAGCTGACCTTCGTCCGGGCCCGCGTGGATGGCGTCGAGCAGCGCGGGAGGCAGCGGGTTGCCGTTGGCGTCCGTGCGGGCGTCGAGGCCGACGAGCAGCGCGGTGAACGCCTGGCCGATCAGAACGGGGTGCGGGGTCAGCGCGTTGCTGGTCACGATCGTGGTGCTCACGTGCTGCTGGACGCTCCACGCCACGCCGGTGGCCACGAGCGCCCCGACCGACGCCAACGCCACCAACCCGCGTACCGCGGCACGCGCCATGGTGGCGATCTTCATCGGGTTCTCCCGGAAACGCGGTGGTTCGCCACGCCGCCAGCGGCCGGGCAACATCACTCTAAGGGTCTACGCGGGCGTGCGCAGCGTTGAAAGCAGCGCTGTGAGCAGCGACATCACCGTCGACGAGGCCCGCAGGGTCGTCGCCCGATGGGTGCACGCTCAGGTGGCGGCCGAGCCGGGGTTCCGGGGTGCGTTCCTCACCGGCTCGGCCACGGACCTCCCGGGCGCGGCAACGCTCCCGCGATCGTCCGACGTGGACGTCACGGTGCTGGTCGCCGCGGCGGCGGAACGGCGGAGCGGCAAGCAGGTGGTCGACGGGGTGCTCGCCGACGTGAGCTACCTCGAGGAACGGGTGTTGGCCGACCCGGCGTGGGTCGCGGCGTCGTTCGTGTACGCGCCGAGCTTCCGCGGCGGGCAGGTCCTCGCCGATCCCACCGGCCACCTCGGCCGCCTCGAAGCCGCCATCGCGCCCGGGTTCGCCACGCCCGCGGCGGTCCGGGCGCGCACGGCCGACGTCCACCGCCGCATCCGGGCCCGGCTCACGGCGCTGGACCCGGAGGCGGCCTGGCCGGACCTGGTGATCCAGTGGCTGTTCCCGACGAGCCTCACGGCGGTGGCGAAGCTGGTCGCGGCCCTGCGCATGCCGACGGTCCGGCTGCGCTACCTGCGGGCGCGCGCGGTGACCCCACCCGCCGAGTACGAGCGCCTGCTCGCCCTCGTCGGCTGCGCCGACCTGGCGCCCGGGCTGGCCGCGCGGCACCTGGAGGAGGTGGCCGCGCGCTTCGACGAGGCCGCCGCGGTGCTCGCCCGCTCCTCCGCCAACCACCCCGACGACCGGGCACGCGGCGACCGGGGTGCGGCGGCGGCTGGCGGACCCCTCCCGTTCGCCGCCGACCTCACGCCCGCGGGTAGGCCGGTCGCGATCGACGGCAGCCGCGACCTCGTGGCGGGCGGGAACCACCGGGAGGCGGTGTTCTGGATCGTCGCGACGGCCGCCCGCTGCCAGGCGGTGCTGAACGCCCACGACCCCGCGCTCGCCGCCGAGCGGGACCAGGCCTTCCGCGCGCTCGTCGCCGACCTCACCGGCCTGCGCACCCCGGCCGACGTCCTGACCCGCCGCGACGCGCTGCTCGCCGACCTCGCCGCGCCGCCGCCTGCCGGAAGGAGCCTGCGGACGCCGGGCGCGGCCTGATCACGCCCACGGCTAGGCTCGCCGCGTGGCGGAGATCCCGCTCGGCAGGCCCCAGATGCCGAGCAGGCGGCGAGGCCGGTGAGGCGCGGCGACGTGCTCACCGGCCCGGCACCCGCCGATCTGGCAGGCCCACCGGACTTCGGGCCGTACCGCGTCGGCGAGCTGGTCGGCCAAGGCGGCATGGGCACCGTGCACCGCGCCTACGACACGGTCAACCAGCGGGTGGTGGCCCTGAAACGGCTCCCCGGCACCGGGGTGGACGCCGAGTTCGTGGCCCGGTTCCGCCGGGAGGCGCGGATCGCGGCCGGCCTGCGGCACCCGCACGTGGTGCCGGTGCACGCGTTCGGCGAGATCGACGGGCAGCTCTACCTCGACATGGCCCTGGTCGACGGCACCGACCTGCGGCGGCTGCTCGGCAGCGAGGTCGTCGGTCCGACACGCGTGCTCGCCGTGCTTGCCCAGATCGCCGCCGCGCTCGACGCGGCCCACGCCGCCGGGCTGGTCCACCGCGACGTCAAGCCCTCCAACATCCTCCTGGGCCCGGGCGACCACGCCTACCTCGCGGACTTCGGCATCGCCCGCTCGGTGTCCTCGGAGTCGACCGACCTCACGCGTTCCGGGGCGCTGCTGGGCACCCTGGACTACCTCGCCCCCGAGCGGCTTTCCAGCGCGCCGATCGACGGACGGGCCGACCAGTACTCGCTGGCCTGCGTCCTCTACGAGTGCCTCACCGGGCGCCTGCCGCACCCGACCGAGGAACCGGCCGCGAAGCTCGCAGGCCACCTGCTCCGGCCGCCGACCGCCCCGTCCGTGCTGCACTCGACGTTGGCGCCCGCTGTGGACCCGGTGCTGATGCGCGGCATGGCCAAGGAGCCCGGAAGGCGGTTCGCCTCCTGCGCCGACCTGCTGGAGGCGGCCGGGTCGGCGCTCACCGCGCACGACGGGCAGCCCGCGGCGACCGCAGCGACCGACCGGGACCAGGCCTTCCTGATCGCCGCGATCGTCCGGGCCACGGCCGAGCGCCACCCCCCGGCGCCGGGTGGCCCGGTGGTGTGCCCGTACCCCGGGCTGCGCGGCTTCGAGGCCGCCGACGCCGACTGGTTCCACGGGCGCGACCAGGTGGTCGCCGACCTGCTGGTGCGGCTCACCGAGCAGCTCGACGGCGGCGAGCCGGTGGTGCTGGTCGGGGCCTCCGGCTCCGGGAAGTCCTCGGTGCTGCGGGCGGGCGTGGGACGGGCGCTGGCCACCGGGCAGCCGCCGGGCTCGGCGTGGCCGCAGGTGGTGGTCACGCCGGGCGCGGACCCGGTCGGCGCGTTGGCCGCGGCGCTGGCGCCTGCGGTCGGCACGGACGAGCAGGTGCTGGCACGGGCGATCCGCCACACGCCCACGGAGCTCGGTCGGTGGTGCCACGCGGCGGGCCGACTGGTGATCGTGGTCGACCAGTTCGAGGAGCTGTTCACGCTCGGGGCGTCCGCCGCCGACCGCCTGGCGGTAGCCACCGCGCTCGCGCACGCCGGTCCCGCGCTGGTGCTGCTGGCGGTGCGGGCCGACCTGGTCGAGCCGTGCATCGGCCTGGCGCCCCTGCGCCCGGCCCTGGCCGCGCCGGTGCTGCTCGGCCCGCTGAGCGGCGACGAGCTGCGGCAGGCCGTGCTGGCGCCCGCCCGCGACGCCGGGATGCGCGTCGAGCCCGGGCTCACCGAGCGCGTGCTCGCCGACTTCGGGGCGTTCGGCGAGACCGGGCACGACCCGGGGGCGCTGCCCCGGTTGGCGCACGCGCTGCGCGAGACCTGGCGGCACGGCGACGGCACGGCGTTGACCCTGGCCGCCTACCGCAGCGCGGGCGGCATCGAGGGCGCCGTGGCCCGGACGGCCGAACAGTTCTACGCAGGCCTGGACGACGACGGCCGCCGGGCCGCGCGCGGCGTGGTGCTGCGGCTGGTCGTGGTGCTCGACGACGGCGTGGTGGCCCGCCGCCGGGCGGAGCGGGCCGAGCTCGTCGCCGTCGACGGCGGCGCGCAGGTGCTGGACGGGCTGATCGCGAGCCGGTTGGTGACCGTCGACGAGAAGGGCGCCCAGCTCAGCCACGAGGCGCTGCTCACCGCCTGGCCCCGGCTGCGGGAATGGGTGGACGCGGACCGCGCGGGGATCGCGCAGCACACGCGGTTCACCGCCGCCGCCCGCGCCTGGGCCCGCGCCGGCCGCCAGGACGACGACCTGTTCCGCGGGGTGCGGTTGGGTGCGGTCACCCAGTGGCTGGAGTCCGCGTCGGACCGGGTGCGGCTGCAGCCGGTCGAGCGAGAGTTCCTGGAGCGGTCGAACGCCGTCGAGCAGGCGGGCGCGCTGGCCGTTCGCCGCCGCACCCGTCGACTGCGCGCACTGGTCGCCGCGCTGAGCGTGCTGCTGCTCGTCGCGGGCGGCGCCGTGGCCGTGGCGAGCGCGCTGCGGGAACGGGCGGTGCAGGCCGGCCAGGTGAGCCTGGCCCGCCAGCTCGCGGCCGAGTCCCGGACGATGACGAACGTCGACCCGCACCGCGCGGCGCTGCTCGCCCTCGGATCCTGGCGGGCCGCGCAGACGGTGGAGTCCCGCAGCGCCGTGGTGGTCGCGGCAGGCGGCCAGTACCGGGGCGCGGTGCAGGCCAGCGCGGTCGGCGCGGTGAGCGCGGTCGCCGCGAGCGCCGACGGCAGGCTCGCCGCCACCGGGGGCCGGGACGGCACGCTGCGGCTGTGGGACGTGCCGAGCCACCGGGAGATCGGCAGGCTCGGCCCCGAGGAGGGTTGGTACCGCTCGGTCTCGATGAGCGCGGACGGCCGGTTGCTGGTGGCGGCCAACCCGACGACCGGCCGGGTGACGCTGTGGAGCGTGCCGGACCGGCGCTTGCTGTTCACCGAACCGGGCTCGACCGACGACGGCGTGATCGCGCCGGACGGCCGCAGTTTCGCGGTGAGCAGCGGCGCCACCCGGGTGGTCGTCCGGGACACCGCGCGGTACGCCGAGCTGGCCCGGTTCCGGAGCGTCGAGCCCTACCGGATGGCGTACAGCCCGGACAGCAGCCTGCTCGCGGTGGCCGCCGGGAACGCGGTCGAGCTGCACCGCGCAGGCAACGGCGCCCGGGTCGACGTGCTGTCGGGGCACCCGGACCGGGTCACCGCGGTCGCCTTCGACCCCGGCGGCGGGCGGCTGGCCAGCACCGCGGAGGACGGCACCGTGCGGATCTGGGACGTCGCGGCCG
>DATAOO010000017.1:0-2045 GCA_036265695.1 Pseudonocardia sp.
CTCCCACGCCTCCGGGATCATCATCAGCACCGCGTGCGGCAACGAGCGGCCGCCGAGGTGCAGCAGCTCGAGCACCTCGTCGAACGTGGCGGAGTCGCTCGCGTCCGGGGTGACGATCGGGGAGAGGCGGGCGAGGTCGCCTGGGATGAGGTCGCTCTCCAGCAGGGCTTCGCGGGCCGCCATCCAGTTGCGGTTGCCGCGCAGCGTGTTGATCTCGCCGTTGTGCGCGACGTAGCGGTAGGGGTGCGCGAGCGGCCACGCGGGGAACGTGTTGGTGGAGAACCGGGAGTGCACCAGCGCCAGCGCGCTGACCACGCGCTCGTCGGAGAGGTCCGGGTAGAACGTCTCGACCTGAGGCTCGGACAGCATCCCCTTGTAGACGATGGTGCGCGGGGACAGCGAGGGGAAGTAGACGTCGGTGGCGTGCTCGGCGCGCTTGCGCAGGCAGAAGGTGCGGCGCTCCAGGTCGAGGCCCGTCTCGCCCGCGGCGCCTGCGACGAACAGCTGGCGGATCGTGGGCATCACGCTGCGCGCGGTGGGCCCGAGGTCGGCGCCGTCGGCGTCGGTGGGCAGCTCGCGCCAGCCGAGCACGACGAGGCCCTCCTCCTCGGCGAGCGCGTCGATCTCGGCCATGGCCTCGGCGGCCCGTGCGCTGGGGAGGAAGGCGAGGCCCGCGGCGTAAGCGCCCTCGGCGGGCAGCTCGAACGGCACCACCGCGCGGTAGAACGCATCCGGGATCTGCAGCAGGATGCCCGCACCGTCGCCCGTGTTGACCTCGGAACCGCGGGCCCCGCGGTGTTCGAGGCGCAGGAGCGCGGTGAGCGCCCGGCGCACGATGCTGTGGTCGCGGCGTCCTTTGAGGTCGGCGACCATGGCGACACCGCAGGCGTCGTGCTCGAACTCCGGGACGTAAAGGTCCGCCGCGCACTGTTCAGCCAAGGTGGGCCTCCTGTCGTCTCGGTGCACCCCGACAACTCGCATCGGGACGACGTGATGGGTACGAAGTATGCGGAATGAACCGGTATCTGCGCACACAACGACGGGTGCGATCGCGGCACAGCGTCGCACGAGGCGCCGACGATATCCAAGGACAAGCCGCGTGACCATCGTGACCAGCGCAAACCCGTTACCGACAGGTTACGATGGGTGGTCGCGTCAGCGGAGGACGACCTCCGCCACCGTCACCTCGACGAGTGCCGTTCGCCCGGCCGATTCCGCCAACGTGTGGGTGACGGCGCGCTGCACGGCCTCGGCGACGTCGCGGCAGCTGTCACCCAACCGGACGGCGATCGTCACCCGTACGAGCTCCGCGGCGGGGGCGGCGCGCGCCGCCACCACACCCGGCACCCCGCGGGCCGCGGCCGCGGCGATCGCGGCGACGGCGGCGTCGGCGACGTGGAGCGTCACGCCTCCCACAGGTCCACCACCTCGATGTCGACGCGCCGCAGCGGCAGCCCCAGAGCCTGCTCGCCCGCCGCGGTGACGGTCTGGCGCACCCGGGCGGTCACGGACACCAGGTCCAGGCCGAACCGCGCGGCCACGGTGAGCGCGACGTCGATGGCCGGGTCCGGCCCGGGCTGCTCGATCCGGCAGCTGCGGGCGCGCACCCCGTCCACGGCGTCGACCAGCGCCCGCAGCACCGCGGCCGCGGCCGGGCGGGCCAGCCGGTTGGCCCCGAGCGGCGAGTCCAGCCGCAGCGCCTCCTCGGGCCGCAACCTGCGCCGCGCCGCCTCCAGCACCTGCCCGAGGACGGCCTCCAGCGCCTGCGCCGGCACCTCGACCGGCTGTGCGGCCATGCGGTGCACCGCGGCGTCCATCCGCCGGGCCTCGGCGTAGGCCGCCGAGCAGTGCGGGCAGGCGCGCCCGTGCGCATCGAGCGGGAGCCCCGCCTCGGCGCGGTCCCACACCGGCGCGGCGTCGCGGCCGCAGGCCAACGGAGCGATCTCCGCCTCGGTCACTTCCACGCCCGCATCACCCCTGCCAACCGCACGCGCGCCCGGTGGATGCGGCCGCGCACGGCCGTCTCCCCGGCGCCGGTGATCTCC
>DATAOO010000018.1:0-2183 GCA_036265695.1 Pseudonocardia sp.
GCGGGCACCGGACCGGCGGGCGTGTCGACCTCGTGCCAGCGGCCGCGCGCCGCCAGCTGCGGGTGCGCCCACACCTCGGCCATCGTGTTCACGCGGGCGTAGGCCACCGGCACGGCCGCCAGCAGCGCGATCGCCTCGGCCGCGGTGAGCTCGGCGAACCGGGCGGCGATCAGCGCGCCGAGCGCCTCGCGGTGGGCGTCGCGGGCCGCGTTGCCCGCGTAGTCGGGGTGCTCGGCGAGCTCGGGACGGCCGAGGAACCGGTCGCAGAACCGGGCCCACTCGCGCTCGTTCTGGATCGCCATCATCACCCGGCCGTCGGCGGCGTCGAACGGGCCGTACGGGTAGATCGTGGCGTGCGCGGCCCCGGCCCGCGGCGGCGGCGGCGCGCCCGCGTAGCTGTAGTACAGGGGAAAGCCCATCCACTCGACCGTCGACTCCAGCATGGACACGTCCACGACCCCGCCCTGCCCGCTGCGGCCGCGCTCCAACAGCGCGGCGAGCACACCGGAGTAGGCGTACATGCCCGCCGCGATGTCCGACACAGAGATCCCCACCTTGGCGGGGTCGTCCGGCGCTCCGGTGACCGACACCAGGCCCGCCTCGCTCTGCACCATCAGGTCGTAGGCCTTCATCGTGGTGTAGGGCCCGCCGTCGCCGTAGCCGGAGATGTCGCACACGACCAGCCGGGGGTGCTCGGCCCGCAGCGCGGCCGCGCCGAGCCCGAGGCGCCCCGCCGCGCCGGGCGCGAGGTTCTGCACGAACACGTCCGCACCGGCGACCAGGCGGTGCAGGAGCTCGCGACCGCGGGGGTCCTTCGCGTCCAGCGCGAGCGACTCCTTGTTGCGGTTCACCCACACGAAGTGCGAGCTGAGCCCCTTGACGCGCTGGTCGTAGCCGCGGGCGAAGTCGCCCACGTCGGGCCGCTCGACCTTGATGACCCGCGCGCCGAGGTCGGCGAGCTGCCGGGTGGCGTACGGGGCGGCGATCGCCTGCTCCAGTGAGACAACCGTAAGACCGCGGAGGGGCTGCACAGGCCCATGATGGTGGTTGCGAATACCCGGCGCGTTCAGGACGTTGAGCAGGGCGCAACAACAGACGAGGAGACATGATGACCGACACCACCCAGCGCGCGGTGCTCGCGGGCGGCTGCTTCTGGGGCATGCAGGACCTCATCCGGCGTCAGCCGGGCGTGGTGGCGACGCGGGTCGGCTACACCGGCGGCCAGAACGCCAACGCGACCTACCGCAACCACCCGGGCCACGCCGAGGCGATCGAGATCCTGTTCGACCCGGCTCGCACGAGCTACCGCGACATCCTGGAGTTCTTCTTCCAGATCCACGACCCGACCACCCGCAACCGGCAGGGCAACGACGTCGGCACCTCGTACCGTTCGGCGATCTTCTACGTCGACGACGAGCAGAAGCGCGTCGCCGAGGACACCATCGCCGACGTCGAGGCGAGCGGGCTGTGGCCGGGCAAGGTCGTCACCGAGGTCACGCCGGAGGGCCCGTTCTGGGAGGCCGAGCCGGAGCACCAGGACTACCTCGAGCGCTACCCCAACGGCTACACCTGCCACTTCCCCCGGCCGAACTGGAAGCTGCCCCGCCGGGCCGCCACGTCGTGATCCCGGAATCGTCCCCCGATCGGGACTACCCCCAGATCCCCGCCGAGCGCGGCCGGGTCGAGCCCGCGCCGCGCCGGGTGCGCGGCTACGTCGACGGGGTGCTCGTCTTCGACACCATCGCCGCCCGCTACGTGTGGGAGGTGCCGTACTACCCGCAGTACTACGTGCCGGTGAAGGACGTGCGCACGCAGTACCTCGTCGACGAGAACCACCCCCGGCGGCTGCAGTTCGGCACCGCGCGGAGCCACGCGCTGCACGTCAACGGGGTGACGGTGGCCGAGGCCGTGCGGGTGTTCGGGGACGACGCCCTGCCCGGCCTCGCGGACACGGCGCGCTTCGCGTGGGAGGCCGTGGAGTGGTTCGAGGAGGACGAGCGGATCGTCGGCGGGCACCCGCGCAACCCGTACGCGCGGGTCGACGCGCTGCGGTCGCACCGGCACGTGCGCGTGGAGCTCGACGGCGTGGTGCTGGCCGAGACCCGGTCCCCGGTGCTGCTGTTCGAAACCGGGCTGCCCACGCGGTACTACGTCGACCGCACCGACGTCGCGTTCGAGCACCT
>DATAOO010000019.1:0-13860 GCA_036265695.1 Pseudonocardia sp.
GGTGAGCGGGCTGTCGTCGGGGCTGATCCCGCGGTGGATCACGCCCGCCGAGGACCGGATCGCCGAGCCGGAGCACGACCGGTGGAACCGCAAGATCCTCGACGCGCTGGCCGCGGGCGACGACGTCGCGCCGCTGCGCGCGGAGTTCGCGCGCGCGGCCCAGGCCGACAGCCAGTTCCGGGCGCACGCGTTCCTGACCGGCTCGGGGGCAGCGCGGGGAAAGGCCGAGGTGTTGGCGTACGGGCCCGTCTGGGGCACGGGCGCGGCCGTCGTGTGGTGGGAGGGCTAAATGGCGAGAGCAGTGGGGTTCATCGAGGCCGAGGGCTTCGTACCGATCTTCGACGCGGTCGACGCGATGGTGAAGGCCACCGAGGTCGACGTGCGCGGGGTGACCCGGCTCGGCGGCGGGATCGTCGCCGTCGCGGTGGCGGGTGACCTCGCGACGGTCGAGGAGGCCGTCGAGATCGGCGAGGAGGTCGCGCGGGCGATCTCCGGGCGGGCGGTGAAGTCGATC
This sequence comes from Pseudonocardia sp., assembly GCA_036265695.1. Lineage (GTDB taxonomy): Bacteria > Actinomycetota > Actinomycetes > Mycobacteriales > Pseudonocardiaceae > Pseudonocardia. The sequence goes on from DATAOO010000019.1 coordinate 515, forward strand.
GTGTTCGCGAGCCCGTGCGCCCCGGTCGGCGCGCTGGCCGACGACCTGGCGCTGGTGGGATCGTGACCGGCCCCGCGGGTGGGAACGCGATCGGGATCATCGAGACGCGCGGCGTCGTGGCGCTCGCGGCGGGCATCGAGGCGATGATGAAGACCGCCGACGTGCAGACGATCGCCGTCGAGCGGATCTCCAGCGGCTACCTCGCCGCGGCCGTCCGGGGTTCGTTGGCCGCCGTGCGGCAGGCGGTGGCGGCGGGCTCGAAGGCGGTCGAGGAGTACGGCGAGCTGCGCGCCGCGCAGGTGTACCCGAAGCCGCACGAGCACTCCGCCGCGCTGCTCGCCAACGGCACGTCGGATCGGCTGGCCCGGGCCATCGAGGCGGCCCCGTGATCCTGGGTGAGGTGCTCGGCCGGGTGTGGGCTGAACGCCAGCACACCGGCCTCGACGGGCGGCGCCTCGTGCTCGTGCGCGACCTCGCCTCCGACGCCCGGCACGTCGCGGTCGACCTGCTCGACGCGGGGGCGGGCACGACGGTGCTGGTGGCGACGGACGAGGCCGCCGCCGCGGCGACCGACCTCCCCTGGGTGGACGCGGCCGTCGTGGCGCTGGTGGCAGGCTGGGACGGAGCCCCCGATGACCCCCACCGGTGAGTCGTACGTTTCGACGTCCCGAGTTGGCCGTTTCGCCACGTCGAGATGCCCAACACGCCCCGGTGAAACGTACGACTCACCGGGGGCGGGACGGTCGGGGGCGCTGTGAGCGGGCCGTGGGTCGTGGCGCTCGGTGATCCGGCGGCCGCTGAGGTCGAGCTGGTGGGCGGCAAGGGGGCGGGCCTGCACCGGCTCGTCGCCCTGGGCGCGCGCGTGCCCGCGGGCTTCGTGGTCACCACGGCCGCGTTCGCCGCCGCCGTCGGCGCTCCGGAGGAGATCGAGGCGCCGCTGCGGGCGCTGCCCGAGGACGCGCCGGTGGCCGCCGTCGAGGAGGCCGCCGCACAGGCCCGCGCCGCGCTCGCGCAGGCGATCCGGACCGCGGCCGACGTGCCCGTCCTCGACGCCGTCCGCACGGCTTACCGCGAGTTGGCCACGCCGGCCACCGCGCGGGAGGCCGACGGACGCACGCTGCGCGGCGGCGCGGGCGCGATGGGCGAGGTGGAGGACGTGCCCGTTGCCGTCCGGTCGTCGGCCGCCGCCGAGGACGCCGCCGACGCCTCCTACGCGGGCGAGCACGACTCCTACCTCGACGTCGTCGGCCCCGACGCCGTGGCCGACGCCGTGGTGGACTGCTGGGCCAGCCTCTACACCGCCCGCGCGGTCGCCTACCGCCGCGGACGGCCCGCGGGGGCGATGGCGGTCGTCGTCCAGCGGATGGTCGCGGCCCGCGCGGCCGGGGTGTTCATGACCCTCAACCCCGCTAACGGCGACCGCGCCACGTTCGTCTGCGAGGCCGTCTGGGGGCTGGGCGAGCCCCTGGTCTCGGGCGCGGTGACGCCCGACCGGTTCGTCGTCAACAAGATCAGCGGCGAGGTGGTGCGCCGCGAGATCGCCCACAAGCCCACCCGCCTCGGCCGCGCCGGGACTGAACCCGTGCCCGACGCCGAGCGCGACCTCCCCTGCCTCACCGATGACGAGCTGGCCGAGCTGCTGCGCATCGGCCGGGCCGTCGAGACCGCCGCGGGCGCGCCGCAGGACGGCGAGTTCGCCGTCGACGACGACGGCGTCCACCTGCTGCAGGCCCGCCCGGAGACGGTCTGGTCGCAGCGCCCCCGCACCGTCGCCCGCGGCCGCACCGCGCTGGAAGCCGTCCTCGCCACCCTGACCGGAGGAGAACGCGATGCCGACTGACCGCTTCCCCAGCCCGTTCGACATCGCGACGCCGGAGGGCGCCGAGGGCTGGGAGTCGATGTACGACTGGTACCACCTCTTCGGCCCCGAGCGCCGCGAGCTGGACGAGCAGCGCTTCTGGTTCGCCGACCGCCTGCACCACCCCGACGTGCTGCACCCCTACGACGAGATCCAGTGCGAGTGCTGGTGGCAGGCGCTCGGCGCGTTCAACACCCGGATCTTCGCGATGCCCCCCGCCTACGGCGTGGACCAGCGGATCCTCAACGGACGGCTCTACGTCACCCCGGTGCCCGCGCCCCAGGGCGACGTCGCCGCCCGCGCCGAGGAGTTCGGCAAGCGCGCGGGCCACTACTACGAGCGCTGGGACGCGATCTACGCCGAGTGGAAGGAGAAGGTGCTCGCCCGGCTGGCCGAGCTCAGGGCGCTGCGCTTCGACCCGCTGCCCGACCTCGAGCCGGAGTCGACGGTCTACGAGCACGTCGGAACGTCCGCGGGCTTCCGGATGATCCGCGACTTCAACCACCTCGTCACGTCGATGTACGAGACCTACCAGTGGCACTTCGAGCTGCTCAACATCGGCTACGCCGCTTACCTGACGTTCTTCGGGATGTGCAAAAGCGCGTTCCCCGACATCACCGACCAGACGATCTCGCGTATGGTCGGCGGCCTCGATGTCGAGCTTTACCGCCCCGACGACGAGCTGAAGCGCTTGGCCAAGGAGGCGCAGCGGCTCGGCGTCGACCTCGGCGCGGACACCCCGGCGGCGGAGCTGTTCACGAAGCTCCGCCAGGACGACGCGGGCGCCGAGTGGGTGGCCGACTGGGAGCGCACGTCCGACCCGTGGTTCGTCGTCAACACCGACCCCGGCCACCCCGGCGGCTACCACGTGCACCCGACCTGGGCCGAAGCGCCGGACGTGCCGCTGGCCGCGGTGCGCGAGTACGTCCGCAGGCTCGACAGCGGCGAGGCGATCGACCGGCCCACCGACGACGTGCTGCGCGAGCGGGACCGCATCGCGGGCGAGTACCGCGAGCTCATGGCCGAGGCCGACCGGCCGGTGTTCGACGAGACCCTCGAGCTGGCCCGCAAGGTGTTCGTCTACATCGAGGAGCACGTGCTCTACATCGAGCACTGGATGTGGGCGGCGTTCTGGTCGAAGTCCAAGGAGCTCTCCCGCGCGCTCGCGGCGATGGGCGAGCTCGACGAGCCGGAGGACATGTTCTTCCTGCGCCGCTACGAGGTGGCGGAGGCGATCTACGACTGCGTGGTCGGCTGGTCGGTGGGGTCGCGGTCGCGCGGCGCCGACTACTGGCGCCCGATCGTCGAGACCCGCCGCCGCATCTACGACGCGCTGAAGGCCTGGGAACCCGAGCCCGCGCTCGGCCCGCCGCCCGCCGAGGTGAACGAGCCGTTCACGGTGATGCTCTGGGGCATCACGACCTCGACGGTCGGCGAGTGGCTGAAGGCCGACGACGAGGGCGGCAAGGTGCTGCGCGGCACCGGCGGCGCGCCCGGCGTCGTCGAGGGGCCGGTGCGGGTGGTGACCCACGTCGGCGAGCTGGGCTCGGTGGAGCCCGGCGACGTGCTGGTGTGCCCGGCCACCTCGCCGTCGTGGGCGCCGGTGTTCTCCCGGATCGCGGCCACGGTGTCCGACGTCGGCGGGATCATGAGCCACACGGCCATCGTCTGCCGTGAGTACGGCATGCCCGCCGTCGTCGGCACCGGCAACGCGGTGAGCACCCTGCGCCCGGGGCAACGCGTGCGCGTCGACGGCGGCGCGGGCACCGTGACGCTGCTGGACGAGGTGTGACCCTCCCTGATCAGGGTGGCCCCGCTCCCACCCCTCCGGGAGGGGGCCACCCACCTGCCTGGTGCGCCGCGCGCCCGCCCGGGCCCGCGGCGCCCGACGTGGACCGGGTGCGGGCGGGGCGGCGGCAGGCGCTGCGCCGCACCCGCACCGCGGTGTCCACCGTGCTGCTCGACATGGGCGGCGTCGTCATCCCCACCCTGTTCGAGTCGACGGCGGTGCCCGGCTTCCCCGCGGGCCCGACCGGCGACGACGCCGAGTACCGCGCCGTCGAGCAGGGCCGCGAGCAGGAGCGCGACTACTGGGCCCGGCTCGCGCGCCGCCGTCCCGACATCGACATCGGCGCGCTCTGGCGCGACTGCTCGTACGTCCGGGCAGAGGTCGTGGGCCTCCTGCGCAGCCTCGCGGGCCGGGTGCGGGTGGTGGCGTTCACCAACGATATGGCGCACTGGTTCGGGCCCGAATGGCCCGCCCGCTTCCCCGCTGTCACCCGGTTCGACGCGGTGCTGGAAGCGGCCAAGCTGGGTGTGCTGAAGCCCGACCCCGAGGCGTTCCGGGCGGCGGCGGCCGCATTGGGCGAGGACCCGCGGCGGTGTCTGTTCGTCGACGACCTCGCGGCCAACCTCGACGGCGCCCGCGCGGTGGGCATGGCGGCGACCCCGTTCGCCGTGACCGATCCCGCGGGCTCGGTGGCCCGCATCCTCGACGCGGTCGGGCTGGCCGCCGCGCCCACCGGGCGTAGGGTCTGGTCCCCGTGACCACCGCCGACGTACTCCCTCCCGCGGAGGCGCCATGACTCCCGAAGAGCGGCTGACCGAGCGCGGGCTCACCCTCCCGGACCTGCGGCGACCGGCGGGCAACTACCGCGGCTGGATGCGGGCGGGCGACCTGCTCTACCTGTCCGGGCAGGGCGCCGACGGCCACTTCGGACGGCTGGGCGCCGACCTCACCGTGATCGAGGGCTACGCCGCCGCCCGGGCGTGCGCGCTCAACCTGCTCGCCCAGGCCCGCGACGCCCTCGGTGACCTCGACGCCGTCGCCCAGGTCGTGCAGGTGCGCGGCTTCGTCACCTCCACGCCCGACTTCACCGACCAGCCGGGGGTCATCGACGGCGCGTCGGACCTGTTCGCCGCGGTGTTCGGCGACCGCGGCGCGCACGCCCGCACGGCCATCGGGGTGGCCGCCCTGCCCCGCGGCTTCGCGGTGGAAGTCGACGCGGTACTGCTCGTTCGCGGGTAGCGCCCGCGCGAGATTGCGCTGAGCGGGGATTCCGGGCCGCGGAACCCCGCGGGGTGCAATCTCGACGCCGAGCGGCTACTCCTCGTCGTCCGGGTCCGCGCCCCCACCGCCGCGCATCAGCCACAGCACGCCCGCCAGCTCGTCGGGCTTGATGAGCACGTCGCGGGCCTTGGAGCCCTCCGACGGCCCGACCACCCCGCGCGACTCGAGCAGGTCCATCAGCCGTCCGGCCTTGGCGAACCCGACCCGCAGCTTGCGCTGCAGCATCGACGTGGACCCGAACTGCGAGGTGACGATCAGCTCGGCCGCCTGGCAGAGCAACTCCAGGTCGTCGCCGATGTCGGGGTCGATCTCCTTGGCCTCGCCCGCCTTCTGCGCGGTGACGCCCTCGGTGTAGACCGGCTCGGCCTGGTCCTTCGTGAACGCGACGATCGCGCTGATCTCGTCGTCGTCCACGAACGCGCCCTGCATGCGCACGGGCTTGCTCGCCCCCATCGGCAGGTACAGGCCGTCGCCCATGCCGATCAGCTTCTCGGCGCCGGGCTGGTCGAGGATCACGCGCGAGTCGGTGAGCGACGACGTGGCGAACGCCAGCCGGGACGGCACGTTCGTCTTGATCAGCCCGGTGACGACGTCGACGGACGGGCGCTGCGTGGCCAGCACCAGGTGGATGCCCGCGGCCCGGGCCTTCTGGGTGATGCGCACGACCGCGTCCTCGACGTCGCGCGGCGCGGTCATCATGAGGTCGGCCAGCTCGTCGACGATGCACAGGATGTAGGGGTAGGGCCGGTACTCCCGCTCGCTGCCGGGCGGTGCCGTGATCTCGCCCGACCGGACCTTGCGGTTGAAGTCGTCGACGTGGCGCACCTTGTTGGCCTGCATGTCCTGGTAGCGCTGCTCCATCTCCTCGACCAGCCAGGCCAGCGCGGCGGCGGCCTTCTTCGGCACGGTGATGATGGGCGTGATCAGGTGCGGGATGCCCTCGTACGGGGTGAGCTCCACCATCTTCGGGTCGATGAGGATCATGCGGACCTCGTCGGGCGTGGCCCTGCTCAGGAGCGAGACGAGCATCGAGTTGACGAAGCTCGACTTGCCGGAGCCCGTGGAGCCCGCCACCAGCAGGTGCGGCATCTTGGCGAGGTTGGCGCAGAGGAAGTGGCCCTCGATGTCCTTGCCGAGCCCGATCACCATCGGGTGCTGCTCGGCGCGGGCGGTGCCGCTGCGCAGCACGTCGCCGAGGCGCACCATCTCCCGGTCGGTGTTGGGCACCTCGATGCCCACCGCGGACTTGCCGGGGATCGGCGCCAGGATGCGCACGTTGTCGGTGGCCACCGCGTAGGAGATGTTCTTGGTGAGCTGGGTGATCTTCTCGACCTTGACGGCCGGGCCCAGCTCGATCTCGTAGCGCGTGACCGTGGGGCCCCGGGTGAAGCCGGTGACCTGCGCGTCGACCGAGAACTGGTCGAGCACGCCGGTGATGGCCTCGATCATCGCGTCGTTGGCGCCACTGCGGCGCTTGGGCACCGGGCCGGTGGGCAGGATGTCGCTGGGCGGCAGCTTGTAGACCGCGCCGTCGGCGGTCGGCTGCACGGAGAGCCGCAGCTGCTCCCCCACCGGACCGTCGGGCTCGGGCTCCGGCTCGGGCGGCCGCTCCGGCACGACGATCTTGGGACGCCGGGGCGGGGTCGCCTCGGCTTCGGGCTCCGGCGACGGCCCGGGCTCCGGCTCGGCCTCCCGGTAGACGTCGGCGACCGACGCCTGACGCCGCCGGGACGGGCGGCGCAAGGCCACGGGCTCGGCCTCGGTGACGGGATCGACGGTGTCCTCGACGGGCTCGGCGGGCGCCCGGCCCAACAGCCGCCGTACGCGGTCGGGCACCTCCCGCACGGGCGTGGCCGTGAGCAGCAGTACCGCGTAGAACGCCAGCAGCACGAGCACCGGGGCCGCGACCCACCCGGTGAGCCCGGTGGCCAGCGGGGTGGCCGCGAGGTAGCCGATCGCGCCGCCGCCGGTGGGCCAGAGCGCGGGCTCGTCGGGACGGCCCGCGGCGAGGTGCACCACCCCCAGCACGCCGAGGGCCAGCAGGAAGCCCCCGGTCGCGACCCGGGGCCGCGAGTCCGGGCGCGGCGCGGTGCCCATGAGCACCACGCCCGCGACGGCGAGCAGGATCGGCAGCACGATCGCGCCGCGGCCGACCACGAACCCGATGCCCGCCGAGATGCCGCGCCCGACGGGGCCGCCCGCGCCGAACCAGATCCCCGCCGCGCTGACGACGGCGAGCACGACCAGGACCACCCCGAGGCCGTCGCGGCGGTGCGCCGGGTCGATCTCGCGGGTGCGGCCGAGCGCGCGGCCCGCCGCCTTGCCGAGCTTGGCGACGCCGCGGCCGACCGCGTCGATCCCGCGGTCGACGAGGTCCGGACCCTTCCGGGCGGGCGGACGCCGCCGCGTCGACGGGGACGGCCGCCGGGCTGCGGGCCGCCGACGGCTACGCGGGGCGGGCATCCGGGCCGAGGTGGCCTGCGACTCGGCCATCGCCCGCCCGGCCGCCTGCGCCGCAAGCCGTGCCGCGGTGTTCCTGCTCCCGCTGCCCGCGGTCGTCCGTCCTGCCACCCGGCCACGGTAGCGGTGATCGGTGATCCACTCAGGCACCGACGCACCCGCGCCGGAGTGGCGGGGGCCGCATCCCGCCGCCCGCGGGCTGACCCGCCGGTCGGTGCCGCCCGTCACGTGTAGCGCTTGAGCACGACCCAGGTCGTGGTCCGCCGCGTCTCGCGCCATCCCGCCACGGTGTCGAGCACCCGGTCGAGGTCGGCGGCGTCGGGCGCCGTGATCAGCACGATCAGGTCGTACTCGCCCGTCACCGTCTCGACCTCGGTGACGCCCGGGAGCGCGACCAGCCGCCGGACGTAGCCCGCGACGTCGGTGGTGTGGATCACGAGGCCGACCCGGGCCCGGTGCGCGGCGGGCGACGGGCCGGGCAGCACGACCTCGGCCCGGTAGCCGCGGATCACCCCGGTCTGCTCCAGCCGCTGGACGCGGGCGAGCACCGCCGTGCGCGACAGCCCGACGACCCGCCCGAGCTCGGACATGGTGGCCCGGCCGTCGACCGCGAGGAGGTCGAGCAGGCGGCGGTCCAGCTCGTCGAGCTGACGATTCGTCGGGCGCACGGCCGACATCGTGGCACTTCGCCCGCCATGTCCGACGCCAAGCGCCGTGACCTGGGCATTTCTGATGCCGACACTGGACTCATGACCGTGACACCGGACCGCGTCCACGAGACGCTCCGCCGTCACCTGCTCGTCGACGGATTCGACCTCGTGCTGGACACCCACGCCAGCCGCGGGTCCTGGCTCGTCGACGCGCGCGACGGCGCCCGCCATCTCGACCTGTTCAGCTTCTTCGCCTCCGCGCCACTGGGCATGAACCACCCGGCGCTGGTCGACGACCCCGACTTCGTGACCGAGCTGGTCGAGGTGGCCGTCAACAAGCCGTCGAACTCCGACATCTACACCACGTACCTCGCGGACTTCGTCGAGACGTTCGCGCGCGTGCTGGGCGACCCCACGCTGCCCCACCTGTTCTTCGTCGAAGGCGGGGCGCTGGCCGTCGAGAACGCGCTGAAGACCGCTTTCGACTGGAAGCGCCGCCACAACGCCGCGCACGGGCGTCCGTCCGAGCTCGGCACCAAGGTGCTGCACCTGCGCAAGGCGTTCCACGGCCGCAGCGGCTACACGCTCTCGCTCACCAACACCGACCCGGTGAAGACCGATCTCTTCCCGAAGTTCGACTGGCCGCGCATCGACGTGCCCGCGATCCGCTTCCCGATCAACGTGGCCGCCGTCGCCGAGGCCGAGCAGCGGGCGCTGGCCCAGGCCGAGGCGGCGTTCGCGGCGCACCCGCACGACATCGCCTGCTTCATCGCCGAGCCCATCCAGGGCGAGGGCGGCGACAACCACATGCGCCCCGAGTTCCTGCAGGCGATGCAGGACCTGTGCCGCGCGCACGACGCCCTGTTCGTGCTCGACGAGGTGCAGACCGGCGGCGGCATGACCGGCACCCCGTGGGCCTACCAGCAGCTCGGCCTGCAGCCCGACGTCGTCGCCTTCGGCAAGAAGCTGCAGGTCTGCGGGATCATGGCGGGCGGGCGCGTCGACGAGGTGCCCGACAACGTCTTCCGCGTGCCCAGCCGGATCAACTCGACGTGGGGCGGCAACCTCACCGACATGGTCCGCTCGCGGCGCCAGCTCGAGGTGATCGCCGAGGACGGCCTGGTCGACCGGGCCGCCGTGCTCGGCAAGCGGCTGCTCGACGACCTGCGCGCCGTGCCCGGCATCGACAACGTCCGCGGCCGGGGCCTGTTCGTCGCGTTCGACCTCCCGACGCCCGAGGACCGCGCGGCGGTGCTGCGGCGCCTGCACGCGGCCCGCGTGCTGGTGCTCGGCGGCGGCGAGCGCTCGATCCGACTGCGTCCGGCGTTGACCATCGAGGAGGACGACCTGGCCCTGGCCGTCCGGGAGATCGCGAAGGCGGTAGTTGCGTGAACGTGGGTTCCTTCATCGGCGGCACCTGGCGGGACGACGCCCCGGGCGGGCGACTGACCTCGGTCGATCCGGCCACCGGCGCGCCGGTGGCCGAGGCCCTGCTGGCCGACGCGGCGGGCTTCGTCGAGGCGTGCCGCGCGGCCCGCGACGCCCAGCGCGCCTGGACCGCCACCCCCGCTCCCGTGCGCGGACGGGTGGTCGAGCGCATCGGCCGGATCGTCGAGGCCAACTCCGACGCCCTGGCCGCACTGGTCACCCGGGAGATCGGGAAGCCGTTGGCCGAGTCCCGCGGCGAGGTGCAGGAAGTGATCGACACCTGCTCGTTCTTCGCGGGTGAGGGCCGCAGGCTCTACGGCCAGACCGTGCCCAGCGAGATGCTCGACAAGCAGCTCTTCACGTTCCGGGTGCCGGTCGGCGTCGCGGCGATCGTCACGGCGGGCAACTTCCCGGTGGCCGTGCCGTCCTGGTACGTGGTGCCCGCGCTGCTGTGCGGCAACGCCGTGGTGTGGAAGCCCGCCGAGTACACCCCCGCGATCGCGCGCGCGTTCACCGAGCTGTTCGTCGCGGGCGGCCTGCCCGCGGGCGTGCTCAACACCGTGCTCGCCGACGGCCCCGCCACCTACGACGGCCTGTCCACCGCGCTCGACGACGGCCTGGTCCAGAAGATCGGGTTCACCGGCTCGTCGGCGGTCGGGGTGCGGATCGGCGAGCTCGCGGGCCGCCACCTGCAGAACCCGTGCCTCGAGCTGGGCGGCAAGAACCCGCTGGTCGTGATGCCCGACGCCGACCTCGACCTGGCCGTCGAGGGCGCGCTCTTCTCCGGCTTCGGCACCGCGGGCCAGCGCTGCACGTCGCTCGGCACCGTGATCGTGCACGCGTCGGTGCACGAGGAGTTCCTCGCCCGTTTCGACGCGGCCGTGCGCTCCGCCCGCATCGGCGACCCCACCGACGACGTGCTGTACGGGCCGATGATCTCCGCGCGGTTCCTGGAGAACTTCGAGAAGCACCTGGCCCTCGTCGAACCGCACCACACGCTGCACGGCTCCACCGGCACTGGCCGGATAACGGCCGAGAACCCGCGCGACGGCTTCGACGGCGACCTCGCGGGCCTCTACGCCCACCCGACCGTCGTCGACGGCGTGCGCCGCGAGGACGCCCTGTACCGCACGGAGACGTTCGGGCCGATCGTCGGCGTGGCCACGTTCTCGACGTTCGACGAGGCCGTCGAGCTGGCCAACGGGCACGGCTACGGGCTGTCGGCGGCGATCTACACCACCGACCCTGCGCACGCGTTCCGGTTCCGCGAGCGGGTGAGCGCGGGGATGGTGAGCGTGAACAACTCGACGTCCGGCGCCGAGGCCCACCTCCCGTTCGGCGGCAACGGCCGCTCCGGCAACGGGTCGCGGCAGTCCGGGGTGTGGGTGCTCGACCAGTTCACGCGCTGGCAGAGCCTCAACTGGGACTACGCGGGCCGCCTGCAGAAGGCGCAGATGGAGACCCCGGACCTCCCGGCCGACCTGGACTTCCGCCTGGGCTGACGGTTCCGCTGCTGCCGCCCGTGCCCCTCCGGCGGGCGGTGGCCGCTCAGCCGCCCAGCGCCCGCGACAACGTCGCGGCGAGCACGCTCGGGCGGCCGGTGAGGCGCTCCTCGGTGTCGGCGGCGGTCATCAGCCGCAGGCCCGCGTTGACGAACAGCCAGCGCAGCGGCTCGGGCTCCCAGCGCCGCGACCGGTGCCCCACCCAGGGCAGCCGGGTGACCGGGTCGTCGCGGCCGAGCACGAGCGCGGCGATCGTGCGCCCGGCCAGGTGCGAGGTGCCCACGCCGTCGCCCACGTAGCCGCCCGCCCAGGCGAACCCGTCGACGTGGCCGACGCCCGCCTGCCAGTCGCGCGCGATGCCCAGCGGCCCGCCCCAGGCGTGGCTGAAGTCGGTCGGGCGCAGGGCCGGGAACAGGTCGCGGGCCGCCGCGCGCAGCCCGGCGAACACCCGCTCGTCGCGGTCGAACGCGGGCGCGATCCGCGATCGCCAGTGGTAGGGGGCGCCGCGGCCGCCGAACACCAGCCGGTCGTCGGCCGTGCGCTGGCCGTAGACGATGAGGTGGCGGTGGTCGGTGAACGTCTGGCCGCCCGCGAGCCCGGCCGCGTCCCAGAACGCCGCGGGCATCGGGCGCGTCGCGACGATGAGCGAGTACACCGGCACCACCGAGCGCGGCGCGAGCTGGGCCGACCACGCCTCGGTGGCCCGCACGACCGTGCCCGCCGTGACGACGCCGCGGTCGGTCGCCACGCGGCGCGGGCCGACCGCGGTGGCGGTGGTTGCCTCGACGATGCGCCCGCCGCGGCGCTCGACGGCCCGCGTGAGCCCCCGCACGAGCCGCGCGGGCTGGATGCGCGCGCAGTCCGGCGTGTACGACGCGCCCAGCACGCGGGTGGCGCCGACGAGCGCCGCCGCCTCCGCGGCCGGGACGAAGCCCGCCTCGGCCCGGGCCCGGCGCAGCTGCACCGGGGTGCGGGCGAGCGCGATCGTGCCGCCCTTCACCCAGTCGCACGCGATGCCCTCCGCGGCCACGGCCTTGCCGACCTCGTCGACGGTGTCGCGCATGGCCGCGCCCATCGCCTGCGCCGCCGCATCGCCGTGCCGACGGGTCAGGGCGGCCTCGCTCGCCGGGAACAACGCCGAGCACCAGCCGCCGTTGCGCCCGCTCGCGCCGAAGCCCGCGACCTGCCGCTCGACCACGAGCACGCGCAGGCCCGGGTCGTCGCGCAACAGGTGGTAGGCCGTCCAGAGCCCGGTGAAGCCCGCGCCGACGATCGCCACGTCGACCTCGGCGTCGCCGTCGAGCGGCGGGCGGGGGGCCAGGTCGTCCCCGTCGGCGACGACCTGGTCCATCCACAGGACGCCCGCCAGCCCGCCACTCACAGCCGCGACCAGGCCTCGCTCAGCACCCCGCGCAGGATCTGCTCCATCTCCGCGAACTCGGCCGGACCGGCGATGAGCGGGGGCGCGAGCTGGATGACGGGGTCGCCGCGGTCGTCGGTGCGGCAGTACAGCCCCGCGTCCCACAGCGCCTTCGACAGGAAGCCGCGCAGCAGCCGCTCGCTCTCCTCGTCGTCGAACGTCTCCTTCGTGGTCTTGTCCTTCACCAGCTCGATGCCGAAGAAGTAGCCCTCGCCGCGCACGTCGCCGACGATCGGCAGGTCGTAGAGCTTCTCCAGGGTGGCGCGGAACGCGGGCGACTGCTCGCGCACGCGCGCGTTGATCTCCTCGCGTTCGAAGATGTCCAGGTTGGCCAGCCCCACGGCCGCCGAGACGGGGTGCCCGCCGAACGTGTAGCCGTGCAGGAACGACGCGGTGCCGGTGGCGAACGGCTCGAAGACCCGGTCGCTGACGATCATCGCCCCGAGCGGCGAGTAGCCCGACGTCATGCCCTTGGCGCAGGTGATGATGTCGGGGACGTAGCCGAAGTCGTCGCAGGCGAACATCGAGCCGATCCGGCCGAAGGCGCAGATCACCTCGTCGGAGACCAGCAGCACGTCGTGGCGGCTGCAGATCTCGCGGAGCCGTTCGAAGTAGCCGGGCGGGGGCGGGAAGCAGCCGCCCGCGTTCTGCACGGGCTCGACGAACACGGCGGCCACGGTGTCGGCGCCCTCCGCGAGGATCGCCTCCTCGACGCGGTCGGCGGCCCACAGGCCGAACGCCTTGTCGGCCAGGTCGTGGGGCGCCCGGTAGGCGTTGGTGTTGGGCACCTTGAACGCGCCGGGCACGAGCGGCTCGAAGGCGGCACGCAGCGCCGTGATGCCGGTCGCCGAAAGCGCTCCCAACGTCGTCCCGTGGTAGGCGATCTCGCGGGCGATCAGCTTGCTCTTCTGGCCGTTGCCCCTGGCGCGGTGGTAGGCGCGAGACAGCTTGATCGCGG
>DATAOO010000020.1:0-21528 GCA_036265695.1 Pseudonocardia sp.
CCGCCGATGAGCACGTCGGTGGCCCGGTTGAGGCCGTCGATGAGCGAGTGGCGGATGCCGTAGGTGTTGTCGAACTTGCTCTTGGTGACCGAGTCATTGACGTTGATCGCCGGGAACAACAGCTGGCCCTGCTCGGCCAGCTGGTAGAGCCGGTGCACGCCGGTGGTGGTCTCCTCGGTGACGCCGAGGATGCCCTCGGCGATCCCCTGCCACTTCTTCGGGCTGGCCGCGAGCGAGCGGCGCAGCACGTCGAGGATGATCCGGTACTCCTCGGAGACGGTGCGGTCGTCGGCCTCGGGCGTGGGCACGACCCCGGCCTTCTCGAACTCCACGCCCTTGTGCACGAGCAGCGTGGCGTCGCCGCCGTCGTCGAGGATCATGTTGGGGCCGCGCCCGCCGCCGAAGTCGAAGAGGCGCTCGGTGGCCCACCAGTACTCGTCGAGGCTCTCGCCCTTCCACGCGAACACCGAGACGCCCTGCGGCGCCTCCGGTGTGCCGTGCGGGCCGACGACGACCGCGGCGGCCGCGTGGTCCTGGGTGGAGAAGATGTTGCACGACACCCAGCGCACCTCGGCGCCGAGCGACACGAGCGTCTCGATGAGGACGGCGGTCTGGATGGTCATGTGCAGCGAGCCCGCGATGCGCGCGCCGTGCAGGGGGCGGGCCTCGGCGTACTCGCGGCGCAGCTCCATCAGGCCGGGCATCTCGTGCTCGGCGAGCCGGATCTCCTTGCGGCCGAACTCGTGGAGGTCGATGTCGGCGACGGCGAAGTCCAGGTCGCCGATGGTCTGCAGCTTGTCGGTGACGGTCATGGGAGGTTCTCCTAGCGGGATGAACGAGGCGCGAGCACGGCTCCGCCTCCCTATTCACGGTTGGAGGCGCCCTTCTCGGTCAAGGCCATCAGGTCGAGCGTGGCGGACCACCGTCCGTCGCAGCGCCCCTCGACCCGGGCTCGGCCTCAGGATAACCCGTCACCCGAGCAGGTGGTCGCGCAAGAGTGACTCGGCCGCCTCGGCGCGCCCGTTGGCCGCGAGCAGCCCGGCGGGTGCCACGGCGAAGTCGGTGTCGATCACCACCGGCACGTCGGCCAGCGCGGGCGCGAGCTCCGGGTCGGTGCGCAGCGTGGACGCCACCGCCGCGAGCCCGCCCCACGGGTCGCGCCTGCGGAACACGCCGCCGGAGAGCACGACGAGGTCCAGCTCGCTCTCCGCGACCTGCGCGCGCAGGTGCCGTCGCACGGCCACGACCGCGGCCAGCGCGGCCACCCGGCGGTCCTCCGCGGCGCTGCCGGGATCGCCGGGGACGTAGCCGACCTCGCTGGTCATGCGGGCCACCGTCGGCGCGAGCAGGTCGGCCTCCACCGGGTCGACGACGCCCTCGGCCTGCGCCCCGACGAGCACCCCGCCCGCCGCCGCGCGCACGCCGAGGTCGCCTTCCACCGTGCGGACGCCCGCGCCGTCGGCCGCGGAGTGGACGTCGGTGGTGGCGCAGCCGACGTCGACGACGAGCACCCGACCCCGGCGGATCCGCGCGAGCTGCACCGCGCCGTGCCCCACGGCCTCGGGCGTGGCCACCCGCACGAGCCTGCGGAACCGCGGCCCCACCGCCGGGCCCCGGCCGCCCACGGCGTGCCGCCGGTACAGCGCGGCGAGCGCGGCACGGGCGGGCTCCGGCACGATCTGCCCGCGCTGCGGCAGCACGTTGTCGCAGGTCACGACGGTGCGGCCGGTCGCACGCAGCACGGCAAGGGCGTCGTCGCGCACGTCCTCGGGCGCCGAGAGCACGATCGGGAAGCGCACGCGGGCGCTCGCCAGGCGCCCCGCGTTGTGCAGGAGGTCGGCGGGGTCGGCCCCGTCGTAGCCGCCGAGCAGGAGCAGCACCGTGGGCCGGGTGGTGCGCAGCATCCGCAGGTCGGCGTGTTGCAGCGGGCCCGCGTGCACGTGCACGACGTGTGCACCGGCCGAGCACGCGACCTGGTGCCCGGCTTCGGTCGCCATGAGCGTCTCCGCGCCGATCACCGCGAGGCGCATCCCGCCGCCCGCCGACGAGCACGCGTACAGCTCGGGCTCGGCCCCGGACCCGGCGGCGGAGACGGCCCGGACGGCGGCGTCCATGCCGGTGAGGACGTCGGTCGCGGTGGTGGGGTGCTCGGCGAACCCGGCGAGGCCGCCGTCGGGCCGCACCAGCACGGCCTTCGTCCACGTCGAACCCACGTCGAGGCACACGGCGGCCTGATCGGTGGGCATGGGCGCCGAGCCTAACCGCGATCGTGGCCCGTGGCCTGCCGCCGAAGGTAGGTTGACGGAGCCGTCACCGCTTCCGGGGAGTAGCCATGCTCGGACTGATGCAGGACCGCCCGCTCACGCTGGCCCACGTCTTCCACCGCGCGGAGCAGCTGTTCGGGCACAAGACGCTCGTCACCGCCACGGCGGACGGCGAGATCGAGACGACGATCGCCGAGTGGGCGCACCGCGTCCGCCGCCTGGCGACGGCGCTCGACGCGCTGCGCGTGAGCGCGGACGGCCGGGTCGGCACCTTCTGCTGGAACACCGCGCGCCACCTCGAGCTGTACTGCGCGGCGCCGTGCACCGGCCGGGTGCTGCACACCCTCAACATCCGGCTGTTCCCCGAACAGCTGGTGTACATCGTCAACCACGCCGAGGACGAGGTCGTCTTCGTCGACCGCTCGCTGATCCCGCTGCTCGCACCGCTGGCCGACAAGCTGGAGACGGTGCGGCGGTTCGTGGTGATCGACGACGGCGCCGACGTCGCCGTCCCCGAGGGCTGGCTCGACTACGAGGCCCTGCTCGCCGAGGCCGAGCCGTTCGCAGGCCCGTTCACGATCGACGACGAGAACACGGCCGCCGCGATGTGCTACACGTCCGGCACCACCGGCAACCCCAAGGGCGTCGTCTACTCGCACCGCTCGGCGGTGCTGCACTCGCTGATCTCGCTGATCGCCGACGGCGCCGCGCTGTCGGAGCGCGACGTCGTGCTTCCGGTGGTCCCGATGTTCCACGCCAACGCGTGGGGCCTCCCCTACGGCTGCCTGCTGGCGGGCTCGTCGCAGGTGTTCCCAGGCCCGAACATGATGCCGAAGGCGATCCTCGAGCTGCTGGCGCGACACCACGTCACGGTGACCGGCGGCGTCCCCACCATTTGGATGGGTGCTCTGCCGCTGTTGGGCGACTACGACCTGTCGGCGTTGCGGATGATCCTCTGCGGCGGCTCGGCCGTGCCGAAGGCGCTCTCGGAGGCCTACAAGGACGCGTTGGGCTTCCCGATCCTGCACGCCTGGGGCATGACCGAGACCAGCCCGATCGCCACGATCTCCAGCCCGCGCAGCTACTACGCCGACCTCGACGAGGGGCAGCGCGCCGACGCGCGGGCGCGGCAGGGGCAGCCGGTGCCGCTGGTGGACCTGCGGATCGTCGACCCCAGCAGCGGCGAGGCCCAGCCGTGGGACGACACCGCCACCGGCGAGGTGCAGGCGTCCGGCCCCTGGATCGCGAAGGAGTACTACCGCGGCGAGGGCGGCGGCGCGCAGTTCACCGACGACGGGTGGCTGCGCACCGGCGACGTCGCGGCCGTCGACCGCTACGGCAACTTCCGGCTCGTCGACCGCACGAAGGACCTGATCAAGTCCGGCGGCGAGTGGATCGGCTCGGTCGAGCTGGAGAACGAGATCATGGCGCACCCGAAGGTCGCCGAGGCCGCCGTGATCGCCATCCCCAGCGAGAAGTGGGTGGAGCGGCCGCTGGCCTGCGTGGTCGTGAAGGAGGGCGAGACCCTCACGGCCGACGAGGTCCTCGAGCACCTGCGGCCTCGGGTGGCGAAGTGGTGGCTGCCCGACGCCGTCGAGTTCATCGACGAGGTGCCCAAGACGAGCGTGGGCAAGTTCTCGAAGAAGACGCTCCGGGAGAAGTTCGCGGGCTACACGGCCGAAGCCTGAGCGCTACGCGGCCGGGGTGAGTCGGATCAGCGGGATCACCCGCGTGGTCTTCGTCTGGTACTCGCCGAACCCCGGCGCCTTGGCGACGATCTCGGCCCACTTCGCCTCGTACTCGGCGCCGGTGATCTCCTCGGCGGTCACCGGCACGGTGTCGGCGCCCACCTCCACGTCGAACTTCGGGTTCGCCTTGAGGTTGTGGTACCAGGCGGGGTTGGTCGGGAGGCCCGCCTTGGAGGCGACGACCACCATCGAGCCGTCGTCCTCGGGGAAGTAGGCGACGGGCGACTCCCGCACCTCGCCCGACTTGGCCCCGATCGTGCGCAGGATGAGCAGGTTCGCGCCCGCAAACTGGCCGCCGACCTTGCCGTCGTTGGCCCGGAACTCGTCGATGATCTGCTGGTTCCAGTTCTTCCACTGCTCGCTCATGCCCGTGCCAACCGCCGGGCTGTCCGGCCGATTCCCGGAGGCTCAGTCGACGACCATCGCGAGCGCGTCGACCTCGATCAGGAACTCCGGACGGGCCAGCGCCACAACCTGCACCGCCGTGCTGGCGGGCGGCCGGGTGGTGTCGACCACCGCGTCGCGCGCGGCGCGCAGCGCGGGCAGGTACGCCATGTCGGTGACGTACACCCCCAGCTTCACGACGTCGGAGAAGCGCGCGCCTGCGGCCGCGAGGCACCAGCGGAGGTTCTCGAAGACCTGCCGGGCCTGCGCATCCGGATCGCCGACCCCGACGACGGCGCCGTGCTCGTCCAGCGCGACCTGCCCGGCGACCGCGACGAGCCGCCCCCGCCCGCTCACGACGTGGCTGTAGCCGTTGCCGGGCGCCACGCCGGGCGGGGCCGGGACGTGCCGTAGATCGCTCACGCCGCCTCCTCTGGTCCCGAGCGACGATAATGGTCACCACAACCGTCGAGGAGGCCGGTCACCGCCATGCGCAGCTGGGACGAGGCCCGATGACGGCACCACCGCTCGTAGCCGTCACGGGGCGGCGGCGCCCGGCCGCGGGCGTCCACGACGGGCCGTCGCAGCTCGACCTGCTGGAGGTCGAGGTCTACTTCGCGGGCTACGCCGACAAGCTGGTCGCCGCGGGCGCGCTGCCGATGCACGTGCCCGCGGGCGCCGACCCCGCCGCCGTCGCCGCCCGGGCGGACGCGCTCGTGCTCACCGGCGGCACCGACGTCGATCCGGCGCTGTACGGCGAGGAGCCGCACCCCACCGTCCGCTTCGACCGGGCGCGCGACGACCGCGAGCTCGCGCTCCTGGCCGCCGCGCTCGACCGCGGCCTGCCGGTGCTGGCGATCTGCCGCGGCCTGCAGCTGCTCAACGTCCACCTCGGCGGCACGCTGCACCAGCACCTGGCCGCCCACCCCGTCGGTGGGGACGGCGTGCACGAGGTGCGGTTCGCCGCGGGCAGCGTGCTGCGCGGGCTCTACGGGCCGCGGTGCCCGGTCAACAGCCTCCACCACCAGGCGGTCGCCACGCCGGGCACGGGCCTGACGTGCGTGGGGCACGCCCCGGACGGCGTCGTGGAGGCCGTGGAGCTGACCGGCCGCCCGGTGATCGGCGTGCAGTGGCACCCCGAGCAACTGGCCCGGACGGAGCCGGTGTTCCCGTGGCTCGTCTCGGCGGCCGCATCGCGGGAGACTGGCTGACATGCCTGCCGTCGACATCGCCTTCGAACGGACCGGGTCGGGGCCGCCGCTGGTGCTCGTGCACGGCATCACCGAGAGCCACCACAGCTGGGACCCGCTGATCCCCGCCCTCGCCGAGCGCTTCGACGTCGTCGCGGTCGACCTGCGCGGCCACGGGGAATCGGCCAAGGTCCCCCCGTTCGACGTCGGCACGCTCGCCGAGGACGTCGCGGCGCTGACCGCGCACCTCGGGCTGGCGCGGCCGCACCTGATCGGGCACTCGCTCGGCGGCGTGGTGGTCAGCGTGATGGCCGCGGCGGTCGACCCGGCCTCCGTGATCAACGTCGACCAGCCGTTGGACCTGAGCGGCTTCCACGCCGGGCTCGCCCCCGCCGTGCCGGTCATCCGCGGCACGCCCGCGGAGTTCGAGGGCTTCTTCGACAGCCTGCTCACCTCGCTGCAGGGCGGGCTGCCCGCCGCCGAACAGAACCGCCTGCGGGGGCTGAGCCGCCCCGACCAGGACGTGGTCAACGGCATCTGGCAGCTGGTGATCGACGGGCCGGTCGCGGAGATCAACGCCTTCACCGACGCCGTCCTCGCCGCCGTCACCGCGCCCTACCTGGCGCTGCACGGCATCGACCCGGGCCCGGAGTACCCGGGGTGGCTGACCGCCCGCTGCCCGACGGCGACCGTCGAGGTGTGGCCCGACCACAGCCACTACCCGCACCTGGCCGACCCGAAGCGGTTCCTCGACCGGGTCGCGGAGTTCACCGGTCACAGGCCGACCTGACCCCTTCACAGGAACCTCATCACCCCGGCGTGTTGCCTGGGCGTCGTGCGACGAGGATCGGCGGCCGCGGTAGGTGCTGTGGTGCTCTGCACGCCGCTGCCGTCGACGCCGTCTCCGCGGTCGGCAACGCGGGTGGCAAGGGGCGGCACCCCGACCGCGGCGACCGGCCGCGTCGTCGGGCTGGGCCGCGACATCACCGCCTCCGACGAGAACGGCACGGACGCCGAGCGGCTCAGCGGCCTGATCCAGGTCGACGCGGCGGTGCAGGCGGGCGACTCCGGCGGCCCGCTCTACGCAGGCGGCGCGGTGATCGGCATCGACACGGCCGCGGCGGCGGCGGGCCTGCGGGCGGGCGACACGATCACCGCGGTCGGCGGCGTGGCGGTCGACTAGATCACGCGCACACGCAGCCTGCGGAACCCGCGGCCCTTGTTCTCCATCTTGACCACCTCCATGCGGCCGATCATGGCGGTGGACGCGACGTGGGTGCCGCCGTCGGCCTGGACGTCGAGGCCGGTGATGTCGACGAGGCGCACCTCCTCCACGGACTCGGGCAGGAGGTTGGTGGCGGTGCGGATGATGTCGGGGATCTGGAACGCCTCGGCGCGCGGCAGCGTGCGCACCTGGATCGCGCGGTCGGCGGCGATCTCGGCGTTGACCGACTCGGCCACCTGCTCCTTGAAGCCCGGCGGCACCTCGCGCAGGTCGAAGTCCATACGGGCGGTGAGCGGCTCCATGTTGCCGCCGGTGACGAGCGCACCGAAGTCGCGGAACACCACCGCGGTGAGCACGTGCAGGCCGCTGTGGGTGCGCATGAGCTGGGTGCGGCGGTCGTCGTCGAGCGCGCCCCGCACCGCGGTGCCGACGGACGGCACCGGGTCGCCGTCGACGGGCACGAGGTAGTCGTCGTCGCCCTTCACGACCCCCGCGATCCGCGTGCGCACCCCGCCCCACAGCAGCACGCCCTCGTCCGGCGGCTGCCCGCCGCCGCCCGGGTAGAAGGCCGAGCGGTCGAGCACGATCCCGCGCTCGGGATCGACGCCGACCACCACGGCATCCCACTCGCGCAGCGTCGGGTCGTCCAGGTCGAGTCGTGTGGTCACCCGGGCGACGCTAGCTGAGCGCGCTGACGCGGTCGGTGCCCAGCCGTCCGCCGAACTCGATGCCCTTGGCCTCCTTGCCCACCGCCGTCAGGACGATCACCGCGAGGAACACCGGCACGATCGTCACGACCAGCGCGAACGGGTAGCCGTGCGAGGCGGCCAGCGCCTGCTGGATGGGCAGGTTCAGGGCCGCGAGCAGGTTGCCGAGCTGGTAGGTCACCCCCGGGTAGAAGCCGCGGATCGTGTCCGGCGACATCTCGGTGAGGTGCGCCGGGATCACGCCCCACGCCCCCTGCACGCAGACCTGCATGAGGAACGAGCCGAGTGTGAGCCAGCCCGCCGTGGTCGACAGGGCGAAGATCGGCACGATCGGCAGCGCCAGCACCGACGCGAGGACGATCGTGCGCCGCCGCCCGAGCCGCTCCGACAGCGTGCCGAACGCGACGCCGCCGATCGTCGCCCCCACGTTGTAGATCACGGCGATCCAGGTGGCGGTCGCGGTCGAGAGGCCCGCGCCGCCGTCGTCGGTCGCCTTCAGGAACGTCGGGTAGATGTCCTGGGTGCCGTGGCTCATCCAGTTGAACGCCGTCATGAGCAGGATGAGGTAGCCGAAGCGGCGCAGCACCGCCGGGTTGAACAGCACGTCGCGGAACGACGAGCGGGTCATCTTCATCTTCTCGCGGGTGTCCTGCCACACCGCGGACTCCTTCACACGGGTGCGGATGAGCAGGCTGATCAGCGCCGGGATGATCGACAGCGCGAACAGCCACCGCCAGGAGAGGCCCAGCCCGGAGAGCACGACCAGCGACGCGAGCGAGGCCAGCAGGTATCCGAGCGAGTAGCCCTGCTGGAGCACGCCGGAGAAGAACCCGCGCCGCGACGGCGGGATCTTCTCCATCGCAAGCGCGGCGCCCAGCCCCCACTCGCCGCCCATGCCGATCCCGTAGAGCAGGCGCAGCACCAGCAGCACGGTGAAGTTCGGGGCGAACGCGCACAGGAACCCGACGACCGAGTAGAAGGACACGTCGACCAGCAGCGGGATCCGGCGCCCCGCCCGGTCGGCCCACATCCCGAAGATCACGGCCCCGACCGGGCGCATCACCAGCGTCGCCGTCGTGAGGAACGCCATCTGCGTCAACGAGACGCCGAAGTCCTTCGCGATCTGGGCGTACACGAGGACGACCAGGAAGTAGTCGAACGCGTCCATCATCCAGCCGAGCAACGCGGCCACGAACGAGTTGCGCTGATCCGCGGTGAGCGGTTCCCGCTGTGCCATGCCGCGGGACGCTACGCCCGCCCGCAGCGCTTCGCCGGACGGAAAAGGCCAGGTCAGAGGGCATATCGGACGCACATCGCGAATCACCCTCTGGTAGACCTCCCCCATGGACGACCGGGACCTCCTCGCGGCCGCCGCGGACGCGGCGCTCTCCTACGTCGGGTCGGTCGACGACCGGCCCACCACGCCGACCCCCGAGGCGCTGGCCGCGCTGGCCGCCTTCGACGAGCCGCTCCACGACGGTGGGCGGGACCCCGCCGAGGCGCTCCGGCTGCTCGCCGACGTCGGCGCCCCGGCCACCATCCCCACCACCGGCGGCCGGTACTTCGGGTTCGTCACCGGCGCCACCTACCCGGTGGCGATGGGCAGCGCCTGGCTGGCCGCCGCGTGGGACCAGAACGCCGCGTTGCCGGTGATGTCGCCGGTCGCGGCCCGGCTGCACGAGGTCGTGCGGGGGTGGCTGGTGGACCTGCTAGGGCTGCCCGCCGACACCGGGCTGGCGTTCGTCACCGGCGCCACCGTGGCCAACGCCGCCTGCCTGGCCGCCGCCCGCGACGCGCTGCTCGCCCGGATGGGCTGGGACGCGCAGGCCGACGGGCTGTTCGGCGCCCCGCCGCTGCCGGTGGTGATCGGCGAGCGCGCGCATTCGACGTTGGCCAAGTCGCTCGGGCTGGTCGGCCTGGGTCGCACCCGCGTGCACGTGGTGCCCGCCGACGACCAGGGCAGGCTGCGCGCCGAGCGGCTGCCCGACGTCGCGGGCCCGGTGCTCGTGTGCGCGCAGGCCGGGGAGGTCAACACGGGCGCGTTCGACCCGTTCGACGCGGTCGCCGACTGGCTGGCCGAGCGGGGCGGCTGGCTGCACGTCGACGGGGCGTTCGGGCTGTGGGCCATGGCGGACCCGTCACGGGCGCACCTCGTCGCCGGGCTGGAGCGGGCCGACTCCTGGGCCACCGACGGCCACAAGTGGCTCAACGTCGGCTACGACTGCGGCCTCGCCTTCGTGCGCGACCTCGCCGACCTGCGCCGCACGTTCACCGCGGCGGCGGCCTACCTGCCCGCGGGCGCGGCATTCGAGGCCATGCACCACACCCCGCAGTCCTCCCAGCGGGCCCGCCAGATCGAGGTCTGGGCGGTACTGCGGACGCTGGGCCGGGACGGCGTCGCCGAGCTGGTCGGCCGGACGTGCGCCGCCGCCCGGACGATCGCCGACGGACTCGCCGCGGGCGGGCTCACCGTGCTGAACGACGTGGTGCTCAACCAGGTGCTGGTCCGGCTGGACGACGGGCCCACCACCGAGGCGCTGGTGGCCGCGGTGCAGGCCGACGGCCGGGTGTGGTGCGGCCCGGGCGTGTGGGACGGGGTGGCGGCGATGCGGATCAGCGTGTCGTCGTGGAAGACCGGGCCCGCCGAGGCCGCGCTGGCCGTCGAGGCGATCCTGGACTGCGCCGCTCAGGCCCGGAAGAGCGCGTCGCGCACCTGAGCGGCGTCGAGGTCGCGGTTGTACACCGGGGTGCCCGGCTGCTGGCGCCAGGACTCGGCGAGCGAGCCCGCGTCCACGGCGTCGAAGCCCAGCTCGTCGACCAGCGCCATCACCTGCTGCTTGGCCGCGCGGTCGTCGCCCGCCACCGGCAGGGCGCGGCGCGCGACCGTGCCGGGCGGCGTGGCGTGCGCGGACAGGTGCGCGAACTCGATCGTGTTGAACGCCTTCACCACGTGCACGTCGTGGAAGTGGTGCGCCACCCACTCCGAGGACGCGCTGTGCGGCTTCTCGAGCTCGGGGATGGCGCCGTCGCGGGCGGGGTAGTAGTTGCAGGCGTCGACGAGGACGTGGCCGCCGAACGTGTCGGCGTCGAGATCGGCCACGGCCTTCAGCGGCACGGCGAGCACGACCAGGTCGGCCGAGCGCACCGCCTCCTCGACGCTGCCCGCCCGCGCGCCCGTCTCGCGGGTGAGCAGCATGAGGGAGGCGGGACCGCGCGAGTTGGCCACCGTGACGTCGTGGCCCAGCTCCGTGAGCCGCCGGGTGAGGGTGCCCCCGATGCTGCCCGCGCCGATGATCCCGATCCGCATGCCCCGGAATCTACGGGGCGAGGTCCAGTACGCCGAACCGACGGTCGCGCCAGATCGCGCGGGAGCGCTCCTCGGGGTAGCGGACCAGCACGGGTTCGGGTCCGTAGACGCGGGTGTGGCGCTGCCGCGGCTCGAAGCGCGGCCAGCCGGGGTCGCCCGCGGCGGCGAAGGCCAGGTGGTCGGCCCGGAGCGCCTTTGTCAGCGCTGCCGCCTCGGCCAGAGCGGTCGGCCCGGCCGCGGTGACCTCGCCGTAGACGTCGGTGGTGCCGTACACGAGCAGGGTGTCGAGGCCGTGCGACGCACCGGCCGGGCCGAAGCCCCACGCCAGCTCGTACAGCCACACGCGCGCCCCGCCGACGGCGGCGGCCTCGGCGAGGTGCAGCGCGGGCATGCGGTAGAGCCAGTCCGCGAGCGCGACCTCGCGCAGGGCGTTGCCGGTGCTTTCCGGGAAGGCGGTGCGGTAGCGCGCCGCGCCCGGGGTGGGGGTCAGCAGGTCGATGACGGGGTCGGCGTCGTCGACGTCCGGCAGTTCGGCGGCGAGCAGGCTGTACTCGTCGCGGCTGTGCCCGACGAGCAGCTCGACGCCGCGCGCCGCGCCCGCCGCGAGTGCGGACCAGGGCGCGACCGGCAGGCCGTCGCCGCTGCCGTCGACGACCGGCGAGAACGGCGTGGAGCTGTAGGCCACCGCCCCCCAGCGGTCGGCGCTGTGCACGAGCCGGTCGGTCACCGTGTGGGTCGCCGCCACGAGCGCCTCGGGATCGGCGGCGGTCGGCGGTCGCCCCAGCTCGCGGCCGATCTCGGCGGCGACGTCGTCGGCGAGCTCGGGGGTGAAGTAGGTGCCCGGGATGCTCTGCAGGATCGCGCGCCGGAACGCACCCGCCGCGGACGGCATGGCCAGCAGCGCGGCGATCGAGCCCGCGCCCGCGGACTGGCCGAACATCGTGACGTTGCCCGGGTCGCCGCCGAACGCGGCGATGTTCGTGTGCGTCCACTCCAGCGCCGCGAGCTGGTCGAGCAGCGCGCGGTTGTCCGGGGACCCGGCGATCCGCAGGAGCCCCTCGGCGCCGGTGCGGTAGTGCGCGCTGACCACCACGGCGCCCGCCGCGGCCAGCGCGTCCCCGGCGAAGTGCGGGTTGGCGGCGTCGCAGTTGAGGTAGCCGCCGCCACTGATCCACAGCAGCACCGGCAGCCCGGCCCGTCCGGGGTCGGGGGTCCACACCGTGAGGTTCAGCCAGTCGTCACCGCCGGTCGGGCGGGCCGGTTGCGGGGGCGCGGGCCCGAAGCGCGACGCATCCCGCACCCCGTCCCACGCGGTGACCGGCTGCGGCGCGGCGAACCGGTGCGGCCCCACCGGCGGGGCGGCGAAGGGCACGCCGCGGAACACGGCCACGCCCGCTTCCCACCGCCCGCGGACCCGCCCCGCCGCGGTCGCCACCTCCACCCGGCGGAGGCTACTTCCCGAACCCCGCGGTGAGCCCGCTGAGCAACTGGCGGCGGCCCACCGCGTAGAGCACGAGGATCGGCAGCGTGGTGAGCACGACCGACGCCGCGATGGCGGGCACGTTGATGCTGTACTGGCCCTGGAACGACCAGAGGGCCAACGGCAGCGTGCGCTGGTTGGGGCTCTGGGTGAGGATCAGCGGCAGCAGGAAGCCGTTCCAGATCGTGAGCCCGTTGTAGACCGTGACGGTGACGAGCGCGGGCCGCGTGAGCGGCAACGCGAGCCGCCAGAGCATGCCCCAGTCGGTCGCCCCGTCGAGCCGCATCGACTCGAACAGCTCGTTGGGGATGTCGCGGATGAAGTTGGCGAGCACGAGCACCGACAGCGGGATCGCGAACGCGATCGACGGCAGGATGATCGCCAGCAGCGTGTCGTACATCCGCAGCCGGATGATGATCAGGTAGACGGGGATGACCACGGCCTGCAGCGGGATCGCGAGTCCCATGAGGAACAGGGCGTTCACCGAGCGCAGGTAGCGACCCGCCCCCCGCACCACCGCGAACGCCGCCATGAACGAGATGAGCACGGCGGGCACGACCGCGCCCACGGTGACGACGACCGAGTTGACGAAGTAGCGCGGGAAGTCGGAGGCGATGACGAGCGCGTAGTTGGCGAACGTCGGGTCGGCGGCGGGGAGGAAGGGGTTGGTCCGGAAGTACTCGCTCTGCTGCTTGAAGCTCGTGACGAAGATCCAGTAGATGGGCACGAGCACCACGGCCAGCCAGAGCCACCCCGCGAGCCCACCCAGCCAGTTGGGCCGCGTGCGGCTCACGTCAGGTTCCTTCCAGCTGGCTGGCGGTGCTGTCGCTGCCGCCGATGCGACGCATGAGCAGCGCGAGCGCCAGCCCGACGAGCACGAGGATCACCGCGATCGCGCTGGCCGGGCCCATGAGGTTGGCCTGGAACCCACGCTTGTACATGTCGACCGCGAGGGTGCGGGTGGCGTCGGCGGGACCGCCCCCGGTGAGCACGAAGATCAGGTCGAAGTACGTGAGCGAGCCGACGAGGATCAACGTGGACGAGGCGATGATCGTGTACTTGAGCTGCGGGAGCGTGATGGCGAAGAACTGCCGCACCCGCCCGGCGCCGTCGAGCTCGGCGGCTTCGTACATCGAGCGCGGGATCTGCCGCACCCCGCCCTGGTAGATCAGCGAGTGGAACGGGATGAACTGCCAGGAGACGACGAAGACGACCACGCCGAGCGCGAGGTTCGCCTGGCCGAGCCAGTCCTGCTGCAAGAGCGGGATGCCCAGCCCGGCGCCGAGCCCGAAGTTGGGGTCCAGCAGCGCCTTGTAGGTGATCGCGATCGCCGCCGAGGACAACAGCAACGGGACGAAGAAGAGCACCGCGAGGAGCGCGCGGTAGCGCTGGTGGCCCGCCACGAAGACGCCGATCAGCAGCGAGATCGGCGTCTGCACCAGCCAGGACAGGGCCATCACGAGGAAGGTCACCCACAGCGCGTGGGGCAGCCCCGGGTCGGTGAGCACGGCCGTCCAGCTGGTGAGGCCCGAGGGCGTGATCTCGCCGAGGCCGTCCCACGTGGTGAAGGACAGCCCGACGACGCCCAGCAGCGGCACGACCCCGAACGCGACGAAGACGATGAGCGCGGGCAACGCCATCCACGCGAAGGAGACGCTCCGCCCGGAGCCCGCGACCGGGGAGGGGATCGCGGTGCGGGCGCCGGGCGGAGCGAGCGCGGTCACTGCCCGATGACCCCGTTCATGCTGTCGGCGAACTGCTGCGGGGTGATCGAGAGCTGGAAGAGCCGGGAGATGTTGTCGAGCAGCTTCTCGGCGGCGGTGGGGCTGAGCGCCTGGTCCCACGACTGCGGGAAGCTCTTGGCCTTGCTGGCCACCCCGTAGACGAAGTTGAGGAAATCGGCGTCCTTCGAGCCCGTGAGCTTGGCGTCGGCGCCGTTGACGATCGGCACGCCGCCGGTGCCGATCCAGTCCTGGATCTCGGCGTCGGTGAGCACCCCGGTGGCGAAGAACTTCTTCGCCGTCTCCTTCTGCGCGTCGGTGGCCTTCGACGAGATCGACAGGTACTGCGCGGGGTTCCCGGTGGTGGCCGTCGGGTCGCCCTTGCCGCCCTCGACGGGCGGGAAGTTCATGTAGCCGAGGTTGCCGCCGGAGACGAAGTCGCCCCCGTCGGTCGACATCGTGCCGTAGGTCCACGAGCCGTGGAGCATCATCGCGGCCTTGTCCGTGTAGAGCAGGGCGAGGTCGGCGTTGGAGTCGGCGGTGATCGACGAGAAGCCCTTGATGAACCCGTCGGCCTTCACCAGGTCCTGCACCTTGGTGAGCGCGTCGATCGCGGCCGGGTTGGACCACGCGCCCTGCTGGCCGTCGGCCACGGCCTGGAACACCTCGGAGCCGCCGACGCGGTCGAAGAGGAACTCCAGCCACATCATGTTGGTCCACCGCGACTGGCCGCCGAGCGAGAACGGCGCGACGCCCGCGGCGTTGAACTTGGGGACGAGGCTCATGATGTCGCCCCACGACTGCGGGGGCTGCGCGCCGACCTTCTGGAAGACCCGCTTGTTCCAGTACAGGACGATGGGCTGCACGGTCTCGGCGGGCATCGCGTAGATCTTGCCGTTCACCGTGGCGGGCGCGAAGGCCGAGGAGAACAGGCGGCTCTTCACGGCCGCGTTCTGGTCGAACCACGACGTGAGGTCTTCGACCTGGCCCGCCTGCACGTAGCTGCGCAGCGTGCCGCCGCCCCAGCCCCAGATGATCGTGGGCGCCTGGTTCGCTCCGACGGCCGTGCGGATGCGGGTCTTGTACGCGTCGTTCTGGAACGTGGTGCCCTGGATCTGGTCGTTCGGGTTGGCCTGGTTGAACCGGTTGAGCGCGTTGGTGCGCACCCCCTCGCTCGGCTGCCCGGAGAGGTACCAGTAGGTGGCACCGCCGCCCGACGGGGCCGCTGCGCCGCCACCACCCGCGCCCGCCTGGCTCGGACCGGAGGTGCCGCAGGCGGCGAGCGCCGAGCCCGCGAGGGGCACGGCCATGGCGAGACGCAGGAAGTTTCGTCGCGACGTCGTCGAGGAGTCCACGTCGACACCTTTCGATATTTTTCGAGAAAGCCGCTTGACCAACGTAGGATCCTCGTCACACTGCGTCAAGAGCTTGCCTGTTCATCTCGATTCGACAACAGTTCTGCTGGAACGTCGGTCCCGAAAACTTTCGGAGGAGCCCGTGGAACCTTGGCGGGACCACACGCGTCCGGTGGCGGAGCGCGTTGAGCTGGTGCTGGCGGAGATGACGCTCGCGGAGAAGGTGGCCCAGCTCGGCAGCCGGTGGGTGGGCAACGCGATGTCCACCGAGCCCTCGGACCGGAACGCCGACCAGAACGTCGCGCCGATGCAGGACGTGTTCGCCAAGGGCGCCGCCACGCCGCTCGCCGAGGCGAGCAGGAACGGGCTCGGCCACCTCACCCGGGTGTACGGCAGCCGCCCGCTCACCCCGGTCGAGGGCGCGGCCGAGCTGGTGCGCCAGCAGCGCACGGTGATCGACGGCTCGCGCCTGGGCATCCCGGCGATCGTCCACGAGGAGTGCCTCACCGGCTTCACCGCCTACGGCGCCACCGTCTACCCCGCGGCCATCGCCTGGGGCGCCGCCTTCGACCCCGACCTCGTGGAGCGGATGGCCGCCGCGATCGGCCGCGACATGGCCGCCGTCGGGGTGCACCAGGGCCTGTCCCCCGTCCTCGACGTGGTGCGCGACTACCGGTGGGGCCGGGTCGAGGAGACCATGGGCGAGGACCCGTACCTCGTGGCCGTCACCGCCTGCGCGTACGTGCGCGGCCTGCAGAGCGCCGGGGTGATCGCCACCCTGAAGCACTTCGCGGGCTACTCCGCCTCCCGCGCGGGCCGCAACCACGGGCCGGTGTCGATGGGCCGCCGCGAGCTGATGGACGTGGTCCTCCCGCCGTTCGAGGCGGCCGTCCGGCTCGCCGGGGCGGGCTCGGTGATGAACTCCTACGCCGACGTCGACGGTGTGCCCGCGGCCGTCGACCGCTGGCTGCTCACCACCGTGCTGCGCGACGTGTGGGGGTTCACCGGCACGGTGGTGTCCGACTACTGGTCGGTGCCGTTCGTCGCCACCATGCACCGGGTGGCCGCCGACGCGGCGGACGCGGGCGCGCAGGCGCTGGCCGCCGGTCTCGACGTCGAGCTGCCGGACACCATCGGGTTCGCCGGGCTGGCCGGGCGCGTGCCCGAGGAGCTCGTCGACCGGGCGGTGCGACGGATCCTCACGCAGAAGGTCGAGCTGGGCCTGCTCGACGAGGGCTGGACGCCGGAGGGCTCGGTGGCGGGGGCGGCCGACGTCGACCTCGACGCGCCCGCCAACCGCGCGCTCGCCCGCGAGCTGGCCGAACGCTCGATCGTGCTCCTCGACGCCGGGTCGGCGCTCCCCCTGCGGCCCGACCTGCGGCGCGTGGCGGTCGTCGGGCCGTGCGCCGCCGACCCCCTCACGTTCATGGGCTGCTACGCCTTCGCCACCCACGTGCTGCCCCGCTTCCCCGGCCACGACATGGGCCTCGTCGTGCCGTCCGCGGTGGACGCGCTGCGCGCCGAGCTGCCGCACGCCGACGTGGTGCACACGCCGGGCTGCGCGGTGGACGGCGGCGATCGGTCCGGGTTCGCGGCCGCGGTGGCCGCCGCCCGCGACGCGGAGGTCTGCGTGGCGCTCGTCGGCGACCGCGCGGGCCTGTTCGGCCACGGCACCTCCGGCGAGGGCTGCGACGCGGCCGACCTGCGGCTGCCGGGCGTGCAGGCGGAGCTCCTGGCCGAGCTGGTGGCCACCGGCACGCCCGTCGTCGTGGTCGTCGTGTCGGGGCGGCCCTACGCACTGGGCGATGTCCGGGCGGCCGGGCTGGTGCAGGCGTTCATGCCGGGTGAGGAAGGCGGCGGGGCGATCGCCGGGGTGCTCTCGGGCCGGGTGCAGCCGGTCGGGCGGCTGCCGGTGCAGATCCCCCGGGTGCCGGGCGGGCAGCCGAGCACGTACCTGCAGCCCCCGCTCGGCGGCCCCGAGAGCGCGGGCATCTCCTCCCTGGACGCCACCCCGCTCTTCCCGTTCGGCCACGGGCGCTCCTACACCACCTTCGCCGTGGACGACCTGCGGATCAGCGCCGCTGAGCTGCCCACCGACGGCGAGCTCACCGTCGCGGTGCGCGTGCGCAACACCGGGGAGCGCGCGGGCGAGGAGGTGGTGCAGCTGTACCTGCGCGACGTGCTCGCCCAGGTCGTACGGCCCACGCGCAGGCTGGTCGGGTTCGCCCGCGTGCCGCTCGCACCGGGCGCCGCCGCCGACGTCCGGTTCCGCCTGCACGCCGACCGCACCGCGTTCACCGGGCGGGACCTGCGGCGGATCGTCGAGCCCGGTGAGATCGAGATCCTCGTGGGCACGTCGGCGGCCGAGCTGCCCTGCCGGGGTACCGTGCGCTTGACCGGCCCTTTGCGTGAGGTGGGCGCCGACCGCCAGCTCGTCACCCCGGTGACCGTGAGCGCGCGCGCCGACGCGTGAAGGAGGCCAAACTGTCGACGTCGGGTGCGCCGCGGGCCACGCTGGCCACGATCGCCGCCTCCGCAGGCGTGTCGGTGGCCACCGTGTCCAAGGTGCTCAACGGCCGGGCCGACGTCGCACCCACCACCCGGGCACGGGTGGCGGACCTGCTCGCGAAGCACGACTACGTCGGCCGTCGCGGCGGGGCCCGCGCCCAGCCGGTGGTCGAGCTGGTGTTCGACGACGAGCTCAACGGCTACGCCACCGAGATCGTGCAGGGCGCGCTGGACGCGGCGCGCGGGTTGGGGGCCGTCGTGTCCGTCGCCGTGCGCGGGCGTCGGGGCGCGGTCGGGCCCCCGGTCGCGTGGGCCCGCGAGCTGATCACCACGGGCCGCGAAGCCGTGATCGGGGTGGTGAACTCGCTGACCGCCGGGCACGTCACCGCGCTGGCCCGGGCCGGGCTGCCGCTCGTCGTGATCGACCCGATCGACCTCCCGCGCGCCCGCGTCACGAGCGTGGGCGCCACCAACTTCGCGGGCGGGGTGGCGGCGGCCCGGCACCTGCTGTCGCTGGGGCACCGCCGCGTCGCCTACGTCGGCGGCTCCCCCACGGCCGCCTGCAGCCAAGCCCGTATGCACGGCTTCCGCGCCGCGCTGGAGTCTGCCGGTCTCCCGCTGCCCGACGGCTACCTGCGCGACGGGCTGTTCCGCTACCAGGACGGCGTCGACGGGGCGAGCGCGCTCTTCGCCCTCCCCGCGCCGCCCACCGCCGTGTTCGCCGCGTGCGACGAGGTCGCGGCCGGGGTCGTCGAAGCGGCCAGGGCGCACGGGCTGCGCGTACCGGAGGACCTCTCCGTCGTGGGGTTCGACGACACCGAGCTCGCCCGCTACGGCTCGCCGCCGCTCACCACCGTGCGCCAACCGCTGCGCGAGATGGGCGCGGTCGCGCTGCGCACCGCGTTGCGGATGGCGGCGGGCGAGGAGCTCGACTCCCACCACGTGGAGCTCGCCACCGAGCTGGTGGTGCGGAAGTCCACCGCGCCCCCCGCCGACTGACGCTGCGCGTTGGCCTACCCCCCGTAGCCCCGATTTGTAACGCCATCGGCGCAGGTGCGAGCCTCAAAGGGTGAAGGGGAGCAGGCGGGTGACACCCGCGGTAGCCATTCTGGTAGGGGCCGTACTGCTGACGGGCTGCTCGGCCGCGCCGAGTCCGCCGCCCGCGGCGGCCGCACCGGCGAGCGCGGCGCCGCACACCGACCCGATGCCGGGCGGGCCGTTGAGCACCACGGCAGGCCAGTCCCCCGCCGACGTGGCGCTGCAGCTGGAGGCGTTGCTCGGGCAGCACTCCGTGCTGGTGGCGGACATGATGCGCAGCCGGATCCGCAACGACGCCGACTTCGCGCAGGCCGCGAGCACCGCCGTCACCCGCAACACCGACGACCTCACGGCCGTGGTCAAGGCGATGTTCGGCGACCAGGCCGCCGCGGCCTTCCGCGGCACGTGGAGCGACCACACCACGGCGTTCTTCAACTACGCGCGCGGCCTCGCCGCGGGCGACAACGCCGCCCGCGAGGACGCCCGCGCGCAGCTGGTGAAGTTCGAGTCGGGCCTCGGCGACTTCTTCGCGGGCGCGTCGCAAGGTCGGCTCGCCCCGGACGCGGCGCGCAGCGCGCTCACCGCGCACGTCGACCACCTCCTCCGCCAGGCCGACGAGTACGCCGCCCGCGACTACGTCCGCGCCGCCGACGACTACCGCACCGCGTACTCCCACGCGTTCGGCATCGGCCAGACGCTGGCCGCCACGCTGCTCCCGCCCGAGCAGTCGGCGCCGCTCAACCAGCCGTCCTGGCGGCTGCGCTCGGAGCTGGACCGGCTGCTCGGCGAGCACATCGCGCTCGCGGTCGCCACCCTGCGCGCCGGGGCGACGGACAGCCCCGACTTCCCCGCCGCCGCGGCGAACCTGGACAAGAACACCGACGAGCTCACGGCCGCGATGGGCACGCTGTTCGGGCCCGCCGCCGGGCAGCAGTTCATGACGCTGTGGGCCGACCACATCGACGCCTTGGTGGGGTACACCACCGCCGTGGCGGGCAACGACGGCGCCGGTCGTCAGGCCGCGCTCGACAAGCTGCGCGGCTTCGAAGGCAAGCTCGCGGCGTTCCTCGCCACCGCGACCGGCAGCCGGATACCCCCCGCGGAGCTGGCCTCCGCGTTCCTGCACCACGACCAGATGCTCACCCAGCAGGTCGACGCAATGGCGAGCAAGGACTACGCGAAGGCGCACGAGCTGGCCTACGGCGCCTACCAGGACATGTTCGGGCTCGCCAAGCAGCTGTCAGTGGCGTTCGGCGACACCGTGGCGGCGCGGCTGCCCCAAGGTGGTGCCGAGACCGGTGCGGGCGGCGCGGCTCCGCGATGAGGTGGCGCGCCGTCACCTGCGCGGCGCTGGCTGCGACGGCCGTGGTGTGCTCCGCGATCGCGGCCGCCGCCCCGGCTCCGCCGCCGCCCGCGCCACCGCCCCCCGTGTCGTCGTCGGAGGCGTCGTTCCGCTCGGTGCGCAGCTACGCCGACGTCGCCGAGCCGGTGCGCCTGCGCATCCCAGCCCTCGGCGTCGACTCGCCGCTCACCCACCTCGGGCTGGCGCCCGACCGTTCGATCGAGGTGCCGTCGGACTACAACACCGCCGGGTGGTTCGACGGCGGCCCGCGGCCCGGGCAGCCGGGGCCCGCGGTGATCCTCGGGCACGTCGACTCCAAAGCCGGTCCCGCCGTGTTCTACCGGCTGTCGCGGCTTCCGGAGGGCGCCGAGGTGTTCGTGGACCGGGCGGATGGCAGCACGATCGACTTCCGCGCCCGGAGCACCCAGCACGTGGCCAAGACCGCGTTCCCGACCGACCTCGTCTACGCGCCGACCCTGGAGCCGTCACTCCGCCTGGTGACGTGCGGTGGCCATTTCGACCACACGAAGAGTAGCTATACGGACAATGTCATCGTCTACGCCGAGCCTTAGGGGTGTGTGCCGGGCCGCCGTGCTGGCGCTGCTCGGCGTCCTGCTGGTGTCCGGGGCGGCGTGGGCGCAGCCGCCCGGCGCCGTCGTCGCCGAGGGCACGCAGGACGGCCGGGCGCGGCTGGTCGTGAGCGGCGACGGGCCGATCACGGTCGCGGTGGACGGGCAGCCGCAGCCGACCACCGCCACGCCGCTGGTGTCCGAGCGCACGGCGCTGGCGCTGGTCGTCGACGCCTCGGCGGACGGCGGCCCGGGCCTGCATCCCGGGTTGGGCGGGCTCGTCGACTTCGCGCTGGGGTTGCCGCCCACCACGCGCACCGCGCTCGTGGCCGACACCACGCCCCCCGCGGTGGTCACGCAGACGCGCGCCGACCCCACGGGCGTGCTCACGGGGCTGAGCGGCATCACGGCGGGAGGCGGCAGGCAGACCGTCGCGGCGCTGGAGCTCGCCGTCGCGCAGTTGCCGCGGGAGCCGGACGGTCCGCGACTGGTCGTCCTCTACACGGGCGGCGCGAGCACGGCGGACGCGCCCGACGCCCTGGCCGCGCGGCTGCGGGCCGACGGCGTCGTGCTCGCCGTCGTCACGACCGCCGACGACGGGTACTGGCGGGCGGTCGCCGACGGCACCGGCGGGGTGGCGGTGGGCGCCGCGCCGTCGGGCGTCGTCGACGCGTTCGGCCGGGTCGCGAG
>DATAOO010000021.1:0-5789 GCA_036265695.1 Pseudonocardia sp.
CACGATCTCGTAGATCGCGTTGACGACGTGCCCGCCGAACCGCGTGGCGTGGTCGCGGAGCCGGTCGGGGTCGGGCGCGCGGTAAACGCAGTAGCTCTTGAACCCCCCGTCCCCGCCGTTGCAGACGTGGCTGTGCTCCCATTCGATGTCCGGGAACTGCTCGATGCCGACCAGCTTGGAGCGGGCGGCCAGCTCCTGCATCTCGTCGTCGTCGATCAGGCCGAAGTTGCGTTCGATGACATACCGCGGCATTCCTGAGCTCCTCCCGTAGCGTCCGTGCCCGAGAACCGTGCCCCGCCACCGTCACAGGAAGCGTCACAGCTGCGTCCGACCCCGTCGGATAAGGCGAAGAACCCCTCGTAAGGTTTCGCCCACGGTGGCCGTAAACCGCGGGAAAGCGTCGGGGTCGCCGACTAGCGTCGCACGCGTGACCGCCACCCGTCCCGATGCTGTTGCCCGGCCGCTGCCTGTCTCGACCGGCGCCCTGCTCGCGGTCGTCATCACGGTGCTGGCGTGGGCCTCGGCGTTCGTCGCGATCCGGGCGGTGGGCGCGCATTACGAGCCGGGCCCGCTCGCGTTGGGGCGGCTGCTCGTCGGCACCCTCGCGCTCGGGGTGTCGGTGCTGGTCAGCCGTCGGTGGGTGCGGCCCAACCGGCGGGAGTGGCTGCTCATCGCCGTGGCCGGGGTGGCGTGGTTCGCGGCCTACAACGTCGCGCTCAACGCGGCCGAGCAGCGGGTCGATGCGGGCACCACGGCGATGCTCGTCAACGTCGGCCCGATCCTCATCGCGGTCTTCGCCGGTCTCCTGCTCGGCGAGGGCTTCCCGCGCTGGCTCGTGATCGGCGCGCTCGTGGCGTTCAGCGGGGCGGTGCTGGTGGGCCTGGCCACGGCGCAGGGCACGTCGGACGTGTGGGGGGCGGTGCTCTGCCTGGTCGCGGCCGTCACCTACGCGATCGGGGTGCTCGCGCAGAAGCCCGCTGTCCGTCGATTGCCCGCGTTGCAGGTCACGTTCCTGTCCTGCGCGATCGGCACTGTGGTCTGTCTGCCGTTCACGCCCGGGCTGGTGGGCGAGGTCGTCGTCGCGCCCGTCGCGGCCACCGGGTGGCTCGTGTACCTCGGCGTCGTGCCCACCGCGCTGGCGTTCAGCACGTGGGCCTACGCACTGGCCCGCATGGACGCCGGGCGCCTCGGCGTCAGCACCTACGCCGTGCCGCCGATCACCATCGCCCTCGGCGCCGCCCTCCTCGGCGAGGTGCCACCGCTGCTGGCGGTCGTCGGCGGGGTGATCTGCCTGGTCGGCGTGGGCCTGTCGCGCCGCCGCTAGCCCGAGGGTCACCGATCTGCGCGGGGAGCAGCAGATCGGTGGCCCTCTCCGCACGCTCGGACGCCCAGGTCGGTGACCTGGGCGTCCGAGCGGAGCGATGATGTGGGTCAGCGGCCGGTGACGTCGTGGATCAGGCGGCGGGTGCTGTCGCGGCGGGCCCACGCCAGCACCGCGACGAGGACCAGCACCGTAGCCGGGATCACGGCCAGCACCCCGCCGCCGACGGCCAGGGTGGCCGTGACGGCGCCGATCATCAGCGCGACGAAGCAGGTGGCGGCCAGGCCGGTGAGCCGCGGGATGAACATGGCGATCGCGCCCGCCAGCTCCAGCGAGCCGATGATGTACATCCCGGTGTTGCCGAGGCCCATGGCCTGGAACCCGGCGACGTTCTGGGCCTCGGCCGTCAGCTTGCCGAACGCCGAGAAGGCGTAGATCACCGCGATCACGACCTGCAGCGTCCACAGGGCGACGTTCGCGGCCCGCGAGCGGGTGCGGCGGGGTGTCGCGGCGGCGGTGGTGGCGGTGGCGAACGTGGTCATTGGGAGCCTCCCTCGGTGACGTGCTGTCAAAGGGGAGACCGGCCTCCTGCCCACAACTCATCGGTTGTGGGCAGAAAAACCTACGAGGAGAGCGGGGGCGCCAAATGAGCCCGGGCCGTAGCCCGGCACCTCCTCCCGAGGGTGAGAAGGAAGCGCCTCCATGGCCTCGGCGGCACCGTAGCGGCTACCCGGGCACCAGCTCGGTCAGCCGGTCCAGGGTGATGACGTCCGATCCGTCGGGCAGGCCCTCGGGGCGCTCGATGCCGAGGTAGGTCACCGGCCCGTCGAACGCCTGCCCGCGGCAGGGCCCGGCGGGCCCCAGCAGCGCCACGAGGTCGCCGACCGTCAGGAAACGGCGGGCGAGGATCGAGCGGACGATCAGGGCCGTCGAGGAGTGCTGGTAGCGGCCGTAGCGGCGCAAGCCGAGCAGGTTCAGCACGCCACCTCGGCCGAACGCGGACCGGTCGCCCGCGGCGAGCGCGTCGACCACGCAGTCGACCCAGAACGCCATGGTGTCCGGCACGCCCTCGGGGAAGTCTCGGAAGTAGGCGTTGTGCTCGACGTGGTCGCCCACCATCTCGCGCGCAGCGGCGATGATCGTCACGGCGGCGCCCATCGCCGCGTCGGGGCGCAGTGCGGACAGGTGGTCGAGCAACTCACGGGTTGCGGCGAAGCCCACCCCCAACAGCGCCGCGTCCAGCTGTCGGGCTACGGGCGCGCCATCGCCGGGCGCGCCGGTCGGGGCGGGCACCCGCAAACGTGCGCCGGATGATCTGGGCGGGGAGCATGGGTCGCTTTGGCAGACCGGACGAGGGTGCCGACTAGCCGCGTCGAAAACGCCAACTCGCCGTGTCGAAAACGACGACTCACCGCGTCGAGACGTACGACTCACCGCGTCGGGACGTACGACTCACCGTGGGGGTGGGGCCAGCGCCGCGTCGACGGCCCGCGCCGAGAGCACCTCGGCCAACGCCATCGCCGCACAGCCCGCGACGCCCGCGCCCGCCCCGAGCGCGCTCTGCTCGATGGCGAGCTCGCGGGTGACCGGCACGACGGCGCGCCGGTAGACCTGCTCCCGCACCCCGGCGAGCAGCGGCTCGAACGCCTCGGCCAGGTCCCCGCCGAACACCACCACCTGCGGGTTCAGCAGGTTGACCACGACCGCCAGCACCGCGCCGATGCGGCGCCCGGCGTGCCGCACCAACGCCACCGCCTCGGGGTCGCCCGCGCGCACCAGCGCGACCACCCCGGGCACGTCCGCCACCTCCCGACCCGTCGCCCGGAGCGCCGCGACCAGCGCCGCCCCGCTCGCCACCGCCTCCAGGCAGTCGAGGTTGCCGCACCGGCAGACCACGCCGCCGCCGTCGGCGACCGGGTTGTGGCCGATCTCCCCCGCCGCGCCGCGCGCGCCCCGTTGCAGCACGCCGCCCGCGATGATCCCGGCCCCGATCCCGGTGGACACCTTGACGTGCACCAGGTCCGTCACCCCCGGCCGGACGGCGGCCTCGGCGAGGGTCAGCGCGTTCACGTCGTTGTCGACGAGCACGGGCACCCCGGTGACGCCGAGCGTGAGCGGCACACCGCCCCACCCGGGCAGGAGCGGCGACTCCAGCACCGTGCCCGTCGCGGCGTCCACCGGCCCCGGCACGCACACGCCGACCCCGCGCACCGGCTGGTCGGCCTTCTCCCGCAGCCGGTCCAGCCGTTCGCCCACCGTGCGGAGCACCACCTCCGGCCCGAGCGTGGTGTCGACGTCGAGACCGGTCTCGGCCAGGGCCACCCCGCCGAGGTCGCACACGCCGAGCTTGGTCTTGCTCGCGCCGATCGACGCGGCCAGCACCACGCCGCCCGCCGGGTTGACCCGCAGCCTGCCCGCCGGACGGCCGCCCGTCGTCGCGCCCCCGGCGTCCTCGACCACCAGACCCGATTCGACGAGTTGGCGCACCCGCGCGGCCACCGCCGTACGCGAGAGATCCGTGCTCCGACCGATCTCGGCCCGGGTCTGCGCCAGCCCGCCGTGGATGAGGGCGAACACGTCTCCCGCGCTGGTCCCGGATCGATCCCGCCACATCGCGGCCCCCTTCCGTCACGTGAGGTGCGCAACAACTCTTGCTTAGGTACTTAAAATACCAAAGATCGCCTGTTAGCGTGAGTAAGCGTCAGCAGGTCGACGACGACGTCGACCAGACCGACTGCAACTCTGGAGGCGGCTTTGCCGCACCTTTCCCCTGTCGCTCCGTGCGACTTCCTGGTTTTCGGCGGCACCGGCGATCTCGCCATGCGCAAGCTGTTGCCCGCGCTGTACCTGCGCGATCGCGACGGACAGCTGCCCGACGAAACCCGCATCTTCTCCATCTCCCGCGCAGGCCTCGACGACGCAGGCTTCCGGGACAAGGTGGAGTCCGAGCTCAAGCGCCACGTCGGCGAGACGGCCGACACCGCGCGGTTCCTGGAGCGTCTGCACCACATCTCGCTCGACGTCGTGGCCCAGACCGACTGGTCGGCGCTCACCGAAGCCCTCGGCGACACCGCGCAGATCCGCGTGTTCTACCTCGCCTGCGCGCCGCGGTTGTTCGGCCCGATCAGCGCGCGCGCCGCGGCGAACGGCCTGGTGAACGACGCGTCCCGGGTCGTGCTGGAGAAGCCGATCGGCCACGACCTCGCCTCGGCCCGCGCCATCAACGACGAGGTCGGCGCGGTGTTCACCGAGGAGCAGATCTTCCGGATCGACCACTACCTCGGCAAGGAGACCGTGCAGAACCTGCTCGTGCTCCGCTTCGCCAACGCGCTGCTCGAGCCGCTGTGGAACGCCGGGCACATCGACCACGTGCAGATCTCCGTGGCCGAGTCCATCGGCACCGGCGGCCGGGCCGACTACTACGACGGCTCCGGCGCACTGCGCGACATGGTGCAGAACCACCTGCTCCAGCTGCTCTGCCTGGTGGCCATGGAGCCGCCCGCCACGCTGGAGCGCGAGGCCGTGCGCGACGAGAAGCTGAAGGTGCTGCAGTCGCTGCGCCCGCTCGAAGGCACGGGCGCGCTGCGGCAGAGCGTGCGCGGCCAGTACGGCGCGGGCCTCGTCGACGGCCAACCCGTGCCGGGCTACCTCACCGAGCTCGACCGTCCCAGCCACACCGAGACGTTCGTGGCGCTGAAGGCCGAGGTGGCCAACTGGCGCTGGGCGGGCGTGCCGTTCTACCTGCGCTCCGGCAAGCGGCTGGCCACGCACGCATCCGAGATCGTGGTGCAGTTCCGGCAGGTGCCGCACTCGGTGTTCCCGGGCGTCGAGCCGATCACACCGAACCGGCTGGTGCTGCGGCTGCAGCCCGACGAGGGCGTGCGCCTGCACCTGGTCACGAAGGAGCCCGGCCCCGGCGGCATCCGCCTGCACCCGGCCGAGCTGAACCTGAGCTTCGCGGAGACGTTCAAGTCCCGCGTCCCCGACGCCTACGAGCGGCTCCTCATGGACGTCGTGCAGGGCCGTCCGAGCCTGTTCATGCGCCGCGACGAGGTCGAGACGGCCTGGGCCTGGATCGAGCCGATCCTGCGCGCCTGGGACGAGCACGGCCAGGCCCCCAAGACCTACCCGGCCGGCACGGCCGGACCCGCCGCGGCCACCGCGCTGATCGAGCGCGACGGCCGCACCTGGCACGAGGAGATCGCATGACCCACCCCGTTCTCAGCGACGTCACCCGACGTCTGACCGAACGCAGCGCCGCCACCCGCGGCGCCTACCTCGAGCGCGTGCGCGCCGCGGCCCAGCAGGGCCCGGCCCGCGGCGGCCTCGGCTGCGCCAACCTCGCCCACGGGTTCGCCGCCTGCTCCCCCGCCGACAAGCTGGCCCTGCGCGGCGGCGAGCGGCCCGGCGTCGCGATCGTCTCGTCTTACAACGACATGCTCTCGGCGCACCAGCCGTACGAGACCTA
>DATAOO010000022.1:0-11509 GCA_036265695.1 Pseudonocardia sp.
CGGGGGCGGGCGCCAGCACGGCGCCCGAGAGGCAGACGGTGACGCCTTCCGGCGCCGGGGCGAACGGAGCCCGGTGGGCGGCGTGACCGAAGTGCTCGTCACGGCGGAGGAGGCCCACGTTCCCTGCGCTCTGCTGCATCGTTCTCAGCTCCCGTTCGGTGGGGGCGTGATCTCCGCCCCGCGTGCTGCAAATGGTGCCGATCAACGCGCCGCAACATCATCACCGCGAGGGTCAGACGAGTCGTGGAGGCGGGAAGGCTTCTGTCACCTTCGGGTAAGGCCCCGCGACCGGCGACACCAGCGCTCGCGGTGACGGCCGGTCCGGGTCATGCTGGCGTGGTGTCCGACCAGACGGGGTTGTTCCGGATCCGGTTTCGGGCTGATCCGGTCGAGTTGGCCCTTTTCCGTGCCGGATTGAACCGCTGGCTCCTCGGCTTGGAGTGGCCCGCCACGGATCGGCAGGACGCCGTCCTCGCGATCAACGAGGCCTGTGACAACAGCGTGCGACAGTTCTGCTTCGGCGACCAGGGCGAGGTGGAGGTCGTCGCCCGCCTGGTGATCGGCGTCAACGACCGGCGCATCGTCGCCGTCGTGCGCGACGAGGGCGGACGGCCGCGCGCCGGATCAGGCGGCGGCACGTGGCTGACGATCGTGAACGCCTGCATGGACCGCGTACGGATCCGACCCGCCCATGGCGGCACCAGCGTCACCATGACGAGCAGGCCGGTGCCCTTGCGGGTCGACGCTTGAGCGAAGGAGACCGATGAAGATCGGGCTGCACCTGTCGGATTTCACGTTCTCGAACGGACCCGGCCGCCTCGCCGACGACCTCACCCGCATCGTCGTCGCCGCCGAGGACGCCGGGTTCGCCCGCGTGAGCGTGATGGACCACGTCTGGCAGATCTCCGTTCACGGGCCGCCCGAACACGAGATGCTCGAGGCGTACACGACGCTCGGCTACATCGCGGCCCGGACCTCGCAGGTGGACCTGCTGGCCTGGGTCACGGCGGTCACCTACCGCGAGCCCGGCATGCTCGCCAAGATCATCAGCACGCTCGACGTCCTGTCCGGCGGCCGGGCGTGGCTCGGCATCGGAGCGGGCTGGAACGAGGCCGAGGCGAGCGGCCTCGGCCTGAGCTTCCCGCCGCTGTCCGAGCGCTTCGTCCGGTTGGAGGAGACCCTGCAGATCTGCACGCAGATGTGGGGTCCCGACGACGGTCCGTACCAGGGGCAGCACTACCAGCTCGGCCGCACGCTGAACGTGCCCCAGCCGCTGCACCGGCCGCGGGTGCTGATCGGGGGCGGCGGGGAGCGCAAGACGTTGCGGCTGGTCGCCCAGTACGCGGATGCGTGCAACCTGTTCGTCGGCCCGGAGCTGGCGCGCAAGCTCGACGTCCTGCGCGGACACTGCGACGACGTGGGCAGGCCTTACGACGAGATCGAGAAGACGGGCCAGATGGTGCTGGACGTCGGCGAGCGCGGCGAGAAGATCGACGACTTCCTCGCCACCCTCGCCGAGATCAGCAAGCTGGGCGTGCAGGCCGTGCAGGGCAAGGTGCCGCGGGTCTGGGAGCCCGAGCGGATCGCGCTCTTCAAGCGCGAGGTCATCCCGGCCGCCGCGGACCTGTAGCCGACGATCACACCTCCGGCACCGGGGACATCATCCGATCGATGCGATATCTGCCGATCCTGCTTGCGGGGCGACCCTCGCTGCGTAGATTCCGCGCGGTGCGAAACCCCAGCCGTTCGGGCGGCCGACGGCGGAGCGTCACGCTGTCCGTGGCGATCGTCCTGGTGACGGGCGCCGCGGTCGTGCAGTCGGGGACGCCGCCGAGGCCGGGCAGCACACCCTTCGACGGCCGCACCGCGGCGGGCCGGACGATCGCCGCGCGGACGATGACCGTGCCGGTCGACGGTCCGGCGGCGCAGACCGTGGCGATCGACGGCATGGCCTACCCGAACCCGCTGCGGAGGGACAACGGCGATGCCGTCGCCACCGCCGCGGACTGGGAGGGCGCGCGCCGCGCGGAACTGCTGGCCGAGTTCCGGCAGAACGTGTACGGGCAGGGCTTGCCCGATGCGCCCGCGCCGACCTTCAAGCTCGCGTCGACCGAGTTCCCCGGGGTCGTCCGCAAGGTCGTCACGATCACCGTGGCGGGCCCGTCGGGCAACGGCAGCTTCACCCTCACGCTGTTCGTGCCGAAGGGCGCCACCAAGCCGCGCGGGACGTTCCTGATGATCGACCATCGCGGCACGGTGGGTGACGACCCCACCCGCTCCTCGGGCTACGCGCCGGTTCCGACGATCCTCAAGGCCGGGTACGCGTTCGCGTCCTTCAAGGTCGCCGAGATCGCTCCCGACAGCCGCTCGACCTACCGCAGCAAGATGATCAACCTGTTCCACCCGGCGGACCAGGCGTTGCCCGACAACGCAGGCCGGGCGATCAGCGCCTGGGCGTGGGCGGCCGGTCGAGCCATGGACTACCTGCAG
This sequence comes from Pseudonocardia sp., assembly GCA_036265695.1. Classification (GTDB taxonomy): domain Bacteria; phylum Actinomycetota; class Actinomycetes; order Mycobacteriales; family Pseudonocardiaceae; genus Pseudonocardia. Next base: position 2,491 of record DATAOO010000022.1, read on the forward strand.
ACCGATCCCGACATCGACCCCGCGAAGGTGGCGGTCATCGGCCACTCGCGCAGCGCCAAGGCGGCGCTGTGGGCGGGCGCGCAGGACACCCGGTTCGCGGCGGTGATCTCGAACGACTCGGGCTCGACCGGCGCGAAGCCCGCCCGGCGCGGCGACGGGGGAGTGGGTGCGGAGACCGTCGCGGCCATCAACGACTCGTTCCCGTACTGGTTCCCGCAGACGTACAAGGCCTACGACGACCGCGTCGGCGCGCTGCCCGTCGACCAGCACGAACTGCTCGCCCTCATCGCGCCGCGGCGGGTCGTCATCGGGAGCGCCACCGAGGACGCGAACGCCGACCCGGAGGGCGAGTTCCTCGCGTACACCGCCGCCGCGCCCGTGTACGCGCTCTACGGGCTGGGCGACACCGGACTGCCCTCGTCGACGTGGCCGCCCGCGGCGGACAAGGCGTTCCGCGGACCGGCGATGAGCTACCACCTCCGGACCGGCGGACACGGCCTGACCGCGGCGGACTGGAACGCCTACCTGAGCGGCGACCTGTTCGCGCGCTGAGCTACTCGCCGGTGCCCTGCTCGACGTGGCCACCGAAGGCCATGCGCATGGCGGACAGCAGCTTGTCGGCGTAGACGGCTTCGCCGCGGGAACTGAACCGGGCGAACAACGAGGCGGAGAGCACCGGCACCGGCACGCCTTCGTCGATCGCCGCCTTCACCGTCCAGCGTCCCTCGCCGGAGTCCGAGACCCGCCCGGCCATGCCTTCGAGCTTCGGGTTGCTGTTCAGCGCGCCCGCGGTGAGGTCGAGCAGCCACGAGGAGATCACCGAGCCGCGCCGCCAGACCTCGGTGACCTTCGCGATGTCGAGGTCGTACTGGTAGTACTGCGGCTGCTCCAGCGGGGTGACCTCCGCGGAGTGGGTCTGCTCCCCGGCACCCGCGTTCGCGTGGGCCAGCACGTTGAGGCCCTCGGCGTAGGCGGCCATGATCCCGTACTCGATGCCGTTGTGGACCATCTTCACGAAGTGACCGGCGCCGGGGCCGCCGCAGTGCAGGTAGCCCTGCTCCTCGGGGGCGGGATCGCCGGTGCGGCCCGGGGTGCGTTCGATGTCGCCGAGGCCGGGCGCGATCGAGGCGAACAGCGGCTCGCAGTGCGCGAACGCCCGGTCGGTGCCGCCGATCATCAGGCAGTAGCCGCGCTCCAGGCCCCAGACGCCGCCGCTGGTGCCGACGTCCATGTACTCGATGCCGTTTTGGGCCAGTGCCGCCGCCCGGTCGAAGTCCTCGCGGTAGTTGGAGTTGCCGCCGTTGATGATGATGTCGCCGGGTTCCATCAGCCCGCCCAACTGCTCGACGACCTTGTCGGTGATCCCGGCGGGGATCATCACCCAGGCGACGCGCGGCGTTTCGAGCTTCTGGACGAACTCCTCCAGGGTGCTCGACCCCTCCGCGCCGTCGGAGACCAACTGCGCCACCGTGTCCGCATTGGTGTCGTAGGCAACGGCGGTGTGCCCGTCGCGCATCACGCGGCGCACGATGTTGGCGCCCATCCGACCGAGGCCGATCATTCCGAGCTGCATGTGCACACCCTTGCGTAGATCGAGATCACCTGGCCAGTGCCGCTCGGGTGATGGTCGCCCGCGCGTCGGTCTTTCTGCGTTGGTCTTTCTAGGGGCGGGCGGAGGGGCGCGCAAGCGGTAGCCCCAACAGGTCGAGGATCTCGCGCTGCTGCGCTCTGGCCGCCGCGGAGCCGCTGCCGCCGCGGCCGGTCGTGCGGGTGGCGAGCGAACGCGGCGTCGAGCCGCTGCGGTTGGGTCGCGCCGGGTCGGCGCCGCCCGCGAGCAAGGCGGCCACCGCGGCCGCGCAGCGGGTGCGGACGGCCCGGTGCAACGCGGTGACCCCGCTCTTGTCGGTGGCGTTCGGGTCCGCGCCCGCCTGGAGGAGGGCGGTCACCGCCTCGGCTTGGGCCGCGGGGTCCCAGCCGGGCGCCCCGGGTTGTCCGTCGGCGGCGTAGTGCAGCGGTGCGGCGCCGCGCCGGTTGCGCGCCGCGACGTCCGCCCCGGCCGCGATCAGGGCTCGGACGACCCGCACGGCGTGGCTCGCCGCGGCGACGTGCAACGCCGTGTCCCCGCCGTAGACGTAGTGATCGATCGCCGCCAGCCAGAAATCGCCGGTGTCGACCCGCGCGTGGGCCAACTCCCGCGTCACCAGGCTCAGCGCCGCCGCCGTGTCGCGGGCGGCGATCGCCCGGCAGAACGGCGTCAACGATCCGTCCGGCGGGCTCACCGCGGCCGGACGCGTCACGACGCGGCCAGGAACGCCCCGACCGTCGCCAGGTAGGCGTCCGTCTCCTCGAGGTGCGCGGTGTGCGAGCTGTGCTCGAACTGCACCACCCGGGATCCGGCGATGCCTTGTCGCAACGTCTCGGCGCACGTCGGTGACAGCTCGTCGTACTTCCCGACGGTGATGAGCGTGCGGGCCCGGATCTCGCCCAGCCGCCCGATGCGGTCCCACGTCCTGAGGTTGCCGATCACCATGAACTCGTTCGGCCCGTTCATCGTCTCGTACACCTGGTTGTCCGTGAGGTTGCGGACCGTCCGCAGGTAGGGATCGGGCCACGGCCACAGCCTGCACAGGTGTCGCTTGTAGAACTCCGTGGCGGCTTCCTCGTAGGCCGGGTTGCGGTAGTCCCGGGCCGCCTCGTACTTCTGCAACGTGGCGTAGACGTCCGGCGGCAGCTCGCTCTTCAGCCGTTCACATTCCGCGACGAACTGCGGGATGCTCGCCGAGGTGCTGGCCAGGACCAGGCTCTCGATCCCGGACGGCTGCCCCAGCATGTACTCGATGGCCAGCCACCCGCCCCACGACTGGCCGAGCAGATGGATGCGGTCGAGGCCGAGGGCCTCGCGCACCAGGTCGACCTCGCGGACGAAGCGGGCGATGTGCCAACGGGCCGGGTCGTCGGGCTGGTCGCTGCGCCCGCAGCCGAGCTGGTCGTAGAAGATCACCGGCCGCTCGTCGGCGAGGCCTTCGAGCGGCTCCAGGTAGTCGTGCCCCGCGCCGGGGCCGCCGTGCAGCACCAGCAACGGGGTGGCCGGGCCGTCGCCCACCCGCCGGTACCACACCCGGTAGCCGTCCTCGACTTCGATCATCCCGTCGGTGTTGGCGACCATGGAGGCAGCGTAGGAGATGGGCAGTCCTCGGGCGGGGATAGGGAGATCTGCCGAGGCGCCGCCGGGGCCGCCGCTCCTACCGTTGACGCTGGTGACGTCGTCGAGAACGGAGCAGCCCATGCCCATCTTCCTCATCGAGCGCGAGATCCCCGGCGCGTCGGAGATGACGCACCAGCAGCTGTGCGACATCGCGGCCACGTCCAACCGGATCGTGGAAGGGCTGGGCGTCGAGTACACCTGGCTGCGCAGCTACGTGGCGGGCGACAAGATCTACTGCCTGCACGAGACCGCGGACGTCGAGACCGTGCGCGAGCACGCCCGCCGCGGCGGCTTCCCCGCCGACCTCGTGGTGACCGTCGCCGCCGAGTTCGGCCCCGGGATCGTCGACTCCTGATTTGTCCGACCTGGTGGTTAGCTGTCGGTGTGCTGCTGGAGCGGACCGCGGAGCTCGACGTGCTGTCCGCTGCCCTCGATGAGGCCCGCGGCGGGCTCGGCACGACGGTGCTGGTCGGCGGCGAGGCGGGCTCGGGGAAGTCCAGCCTCGCCGAGCACTTCGTGGCCACCGTCGCGTGCCGGGTGCTGCGCAGCGGCTGTGACGGCGCCACCACGGCCGCGCCGCTGGGCCCTCTGATGGACGTGGCGTCCGCGCTCAAGGTGGAGGTGCCCACCGACCCGGGCGAGCCGGTCGATCGGCTCCACCTGTTCGCGGCGGTGCGGTCGGCGCTGGTCAGCGAGCTGACGGTCTGGCTGGTGGAGGACCTGCACTGGGCGGACGCGGCGACGCTGGAGCTGATCCGGTACCTCGCCCGGCGCGGCGAGGACAGCCCCGCCCTGCTGCTGCTCACGTTCCGCGACGACGAGGTCGGTACCAACCACCCGGTGCGGGTGCTGCTCGGCGAGCTCGCGACCGTCCGCCGGGTGCGTCGGGTCGACATGCGGCCGCTGAGTCGGGACGCCGTGGCGGAGCTGGCCCGGGGCTCCCACGTCGACCTGGACGCGCTGTGCGAACGCACGGGCGGCAACGCCTTCTACGTCACCGAGGTGCTCGCGGGCGAGGACGGCGTGGTGCCGCACACCGTGCGCGACGCCGTGCTGGCGCGCGCGGCCCGGCTCTCCCCGGCCGCGCAGGACGTGCTCGCCGCGGCCGCGGTGATCGGCTTCCACGCCGAGATCGAGGTGCTGGCCACGGTGTCGAGCCAGTCGCTGGCCGCGCTGGACGACTGCCTCGCCGCTGGCGTGCTGCGCGACGGCGGCACCGAGGTCGTGTTCCGGCACGAGCTCGCCCGCGAGGCGGTCGCGGCCAGCCTGCTGCCCGGGCGGCGCCGTGCGTTGCACCGCGCGGCCTACCACGCGCTGCGGGCCTCGGCGCGGGCCGACGACCGGCGGCTCGCCTACCACGCCGCCAGCGCGGGCGAGGGACCGAGCGTGATCGTCCATGCGCCGCGGGCGGCGACGCTCGCCGCCGCGCTCGGCGCCCACCGGGAGGCGGCCGAGCATTACCGGGCCGCCCTGCGGTGGGGTCACCTCATGGCCGAGGACGGCCGCGCGGACCTGCTGGAGCGGCTGTCCTACGAGTGCTACCTCATCGGCGAGCTGCCGGAGGCGTCCGAGGCCCGCGGCGCCGAGCTCGCGCTGCGCCGGGCGAACGGCGACCAGCTGCGCACCGGGGCCGCCCTGCGCGGGCTGTCGCGGGTGGCCTGGTACCGGCTGCGCAACGCCGAGGCCGAGCGCTACGCGCAGGAGGCCGTCGACACCCTCGAGCAGCTCCCGCCGTGCACGGAGCTGGCCATGGCCTACAGCAACATGGCGCAGCTGCGGATGCTCGCCGACGACCCCGACGGCACGCAGGAGTGGGGCGACCGGGCCGTCGAGCTGGCCCGCGCGCTGGGCGACCTCGACACCGAGGTCCACGCGCTCAACAACATCGGCACCGCGCTGATGATCGCGGGTGACCCGCGGGGTGCGACCATCCTGCAGCAGAACCTCGACACCGCCCTCGCCCACGGCCTGCAGGAACACGTGGCCAGGGCGTACACGAACATCAGCGCGACCCACGTGAAGCACCGCCGCTACGCGATGGGGGAGGAGGTGCTGCAGGCGGGCATCGCCTTCTGCGCCGACCGCGACCTCGAGTCGTGGACCTCCTACATGCGGGGCACCCGCGCGATCCTCCTCCTGGAGACCGGGCGGTGGGAGGAGGCGGGCGCGCTCGCCGCCACCGTCACCGCGCACACCGTGGCCAGCGTCAGCCGCATCAACGCGCTCGTCACGGCGGGCAGGCTGGGCACGCGCACCGGCGCCGACCCGGCGGCGGCCGCCGAGGCGTGGGAAGCGGCCGCGCCCTCCGGCGAGGGCCAGCGGGTGCTCATCTGCGCCTCCGGGCTGGCCGAGGCGGCCTGGACCCAGGGCGACCTCGCCGACATCCGCCGCCGGGTCGACGCGGTGTGGGACCTCGCCGCCGAGCGCGGCGGCCCGTGGGACGTCGGCGAGCTGCTCTGGTGGCTGCACTGCGCGGGCGAGGACCGGGAAGCTCCGCGACCCGCGGCCGAGCCGTTCGCGCTCATGGTCGCGGGCGAGGCGCGCGCCGCCGCCGCGGCGTGGGACGCCATCGGCAACCCGTTCTGGACGGCGCTGGCCCGCTCGGGCTCCGACGACCCCGACGACCTGCGGGCCGCCGTCGCCGGGCTGGAGGCGCTGGGCGCCAGCGCCACCCTGGCGGCGGTCCTGCGCGACCTGCGCCGCCGGGGCACTCCGGTGCCCCGGGGACCCCGTCCGACCAGCCGCGCCAACCCGGCCGGGCTGACCGAGCGCGAGATGGAGGTGCTCTACGCCCTGTCCGAGGGCCTGTCCAACGCGCAAATCGCGGGCCGCTTCTTCCTGTCGGAGAAGACGGTGGCGCACCACGTCTCGGCGGTGCTGCGCAAGCTCCAGGAGCCCTCGCGTTCCCGCGCCGTCGCCACCGCCCGGCAGATGGGCCTGATCGAGACGGCGTGACGGGCGGCAGTCGCGCACGGCGGACGTCCCTGCGCTGCGTGACCATCGCGGCGCGCAGGTGCCCCAGGTTGCGTATTGACGACGCCCGGCCCTCATCCCACGGCGCGAATTACACGGGTGCGGTTCGCCGCCGCAGCGTCAGTGTGCCGGGCCCGTCGGCAAACTACGCGCGTGTAGTTGTCAGTCGATAGAGACGGGGTTTCCGGCCTGTCTAGGCTTCTCATCAGCCGCAACGACACCAGCTCATAACGGTGTCGTTCCGCTTGGTCGCCCATTTCGAAACCAGTCGGGAGGATTTCCATGTCCGTCGTCAATCTGCTGTCGACTGAATACTCGATCCAGACAGAAACCATTTCTGACACGCCGATCTTCAACGCGCTCGCCGCTACGACGCCCCTCTTCGCCCGGCCGGGTTCGGCCCACGCCAGGCCCACGGCGCTCACCCGCTCGTGCGTGATGCCGCGCAGCCCGCGGGTGGGTGGCGGACGGCACCGCAGGCTGTCCTCGCGCGCCGACTACGTGCCCGGCGGCGGGCGGCACCACCTCGTCGTGGCGCCCGTCTGATCGGCCCGCCGCGTCCGGCGCCGCTCCTGACGGTCGGGGGCGGCGCCGCTCGCGCGGCAGGTCTCAGCCGACCAGGCGGGCGACGAGGCGCCGCTGCATCGCGTGGGTCGGTCGGGCGGACGGCGAGCAGGTCGGCGCGTTCTGCCTGCCGGTCGGCTGCGGGCGGTTCGGCTCCGGACGGGCCGGTGTGGTGCGGGTTGCGGTGGTGGTGGTCATGAGGAGAAGTCTGCTGCCGACGGCCGCCCCGAACCGTCGGCCGGACCGCCGATGCGCCGGTGGATCCCGGTGTCGGGTGATCGGGGGACGCTAGATGCGCGGGTCGAGTGGGCCCGGCGGTGGCGTGGGCAGCGGCGGGCCCGGGTCGGGCAGCGGGCCGGGATCCGGCGTCGGCAGGGGGCCGGGGTCCGGCGTCGGCACCGGCCCGGGGTCCGGCGGCGTCGGCAGGGGTCCGGGCTCCGGTGTCGGCGGCGGCGCGGGCGTCGGCGGGACCGGGGGCGGCTGGTGCTCGCTCATGGTCCCGGCTACCCGTCCACCGACGACGGCAACCGCGCGGTCAGTCCTTGATCGCGTCGCGGCCCCGCTGCACGATCAGCGGGTCGGCCGGGTAGACGATGGCGGGGTCCTTGTCCTCGTAGTCGAACTGGTCGAGGAAGAACCGCATCGCGTTGATGCGGGCCCGCTTCTTGTCGTTGCTCTTGATCGAGGTCCACGGCGCCTCGTCGGTGTCCGTGTACTCGATCATCGCCTCCTTGGCCGCCGTGTAGGCGTCCCAGCGGTCCAACGACTCGATGTCCATCGGCGAGAGCTTCCACCGGCGCACCGGGTCGATCTGCCGCACCGCGAACCGGGTGCGCTGTTCGGACTGGGTGACCGAGAACCACAGCTTGGTGAGCGAGAAGCCGCTCTCGATGAGCATCTGCTCGAACTGCGGGGCCTGGCGCAGGAAGACCTCGTACTCGCGGTCGGTGCAGAAGCCCATCACGCGCTCGACGCCAGCGCGGTTGTACCAGGACCGGTCGAACAGCACGATCTCCCCGGCGGTCGGGAGCTGCCTGACGTAGCGGTGGAAGTACCACTGGCCGCGCTCGGTCTCCGTGGGCTTGGTCAGCGCGACCACGCGGGCGGCGCGCGGGTTGAGGTGCTCCACGAACCGCTTGATCGTGCCGCCCTTGCCCGCGGCGTCGCGGCCCTCGAACAAGATCACATGCTTGGTGCCGGTGTCCTGCGCCCAGTACTGGAACTTCAGCAGCTCGACCTGCAGTTGGTACTTCTCGTCCTCGTAGACGTCGCGGTCGAGCCGTTCGTCGTAGGGGTAGTCCTCCCGCCAGGTCTCGACCGGGTCGCCGCCCGGGTCGATCAGGTCCGGGTCGGACAGGTGGGCGTCGTGCCGCACGCTGAAGCCGTCGCGCAGCAGATGCTCGAGGTACTCGCGGAAGTTCTCCCGAATCACGCGACCAGTATCAACCCGCCGTCACGAATCGAGGCGTTCTTCTTCGAGGTCGAGCTCGCGGAGGATGACATTCAGCGCGTCGTCGCCGATCTCCCCGCCGTCGCGGAGCCGGATGAGCTCCCGCCGCTGGGCCGCGAGCACGCCGTGCACGATCCGCTGGTAGTCGTGCGAGCGGGACTCGGCGTCCTCCTCGTCGTCGTCGCTCCGGTAGCCCGCGCGCTGCGCGAGCCTGCGGTAGCGGAACTCGTAGAGCCCGCGCATCCGTTCCAGGGTGTCGGGTCGGTTCCCGTCCCGGCCGTCGAGCCGCTGCAGTTCGTCGAGGGCGGCCTTGGTCGCGGCCTTGCGCGCGTGCAGCTCCTCGCGGGCCGAGACGCCGTCGTCGGTCACCCTCAGCACCCGGATCAGCCAGGGCAGCGTGAGGCCTTGGCCGACGAGCGTCGCCCAGATGACGCACAGCGCCAGGAAGATCAGGAGGTCGCGCTCGGGGAAGCCCGCGGGCAGGGCGAGGGCGGCGGCCAGCGACACGGCGCCGCGCAGGCCGCACCACGCGCCGATCGTGCGGGACCGCCACGTGCCGCGCCGCGCCCGCTGCCCGGTTCATCACCAGCGCGACGATGATCCCGACCGCGATGCCGCCCGCCACCTCGACGAGGAACAGCCCGCCCGCCTGCCACACCGTGAAGGCCGTGCCGGCCACGGCCGCAACCGCGGTCTGGTAGAGCGCCAGCGCCGACCCGTCGTTGACCAGGGCTTCGCCCTCGACGACCGTGACCGAACGGCTGGGCAGCCCGAACCGGCGGATGATCTGGGTGGCGGCCAGCGGGTCGGTCGGCGAGATGATGGCG
>DATAOO010000023.1:0-15488 GCA_036265695.1 Pseudonocardia sp.
CGGGAGCTGCGGCACCGGGAGTTCGTCGTCGCGCAGGGCCTCTTCGCCGGGTCCGACCGCGACGACGTCGACGACGACCCGCGCACGGTCGTGCTGGTCGCGCGGGACGCCGACGGCGCCGTCGTCGGCGGCGTGCGGCTCGCGCCCGCCACCGCCGAGGACATCGGCTGGTGGTGCGGCAGCCGGTTGGTGACCTCGGCGGCGGGCCTAGGAGCGGGGCCCGCGCTGATCCGGGCCGCGTGCGCCCGCGCCGAAGCCGCCGGGGCGCTGCGCTTCGACGCCACGGTCCAACGGCGCTACCAGCCGCTCTTCACCGGGCTGGGGTGGATGCCCGTACGTCCGGTCGAGCTCGCGGGCACCCCGCACGTCCGCATGCGCTGGCCGATCGGGCGCATCGCCGCGCTGGCCGCCGCGACCAAGCGCGAGCTCGGTGGCCTGCTCGCCCCCTTCGCGGGCGGCGCGGGCCTGGGCGGCGCCGGGTTCGTCGGCGACGACGGCGCGCCCGTGCCCGGCACCGACCTCGTGGCCGCGTGCGACGCGATCCTTCCGGCCATGGTCGAGCGCGACCCGGAGTGGGCGGGGTGGTGCGCGGTGCTCGTCAACGTCAACGACCTGGCGGCGATGGGCGCCACCCCGGTCGGGCTGCTCGACTCGCTCGGCGCGCGCGACCGCTCATTCGCGGGCCGGGTGCTGGCCGGGCTGCGCCGGGCGGCCGCCGCGTACGACGTGCCGGTGCTCGGCGGGCACACCCAGCTGGGCGTGCCCGCGGCGCTGTCGGTCACCGCGCTCGGGCGGGCCGCGCACCCGGTGCCGGGCGGCGGCGGACGGCCCGGGCAGGCGGTGCGGCTCACCGTCGACGTCGCGGGCCGGTGGCGGCCCGGCTACACCGGCCGTCAGTGGGACTCCACCACGGGTCGGCGCACCCCCGAACTGCGCGCGATGCTGGACGCCGTCGGGCGGGCCCGGCCCGCGGCGGCCAAGGACGTCTCGATGGCGGGCGTCGTGGGCACCCTCGGCATGCTCGCCGAAGCGAGCGGCTGCGGCGCCGTGCTCGACGTGGCCGCCGTGCCGCGCCCCGCGGGCACGACGATGGCCGACTGGCTCACCTGCTTCCCCGGCTTCGCCATGCTCACCGCCGACGGGCCGCCCCTGGACGCGGGCCCTGCGGTCGGCGCGGTGTGCGGCGAGCTGGTCGGGGACCGGGGGATCGCGCTGCGGTGGCCGGACGGCGAGCTCACCGAGGCCGTCGGGAGCGCGGTGACCGGGTTGGGACGCGCGTGAGCACGATCCGGGTGGCGGACGCGGCCGGGTCCGGGCGCTCGTGATCACCACCCGCGCGGCGGACACGGCCGGCTTCAGGCGCGCATGAGCGCGATCCGAGTGGCGGGCGTCGCGGCGGCGTTCGGCCGGGACCTCGCCTTCGACCTCGCCCGGATCACCGGCATCGTCGACCACGCCCGGCGCGCGGGCGTCGCCCTGCTCGTGCTGCCCGACGCCGCGCTCGGCGGCTACCTCGCCGACCTGCACGACCCCGACCCCGACGCGTTGCCGCCCGCGCTCGCACCGGACGACCCGCTGCTGTCCAAGGTCGCGGCGGCCGCGGCCGACATGGTCGTCTGCCTGGGTTACTGCGAGGCGGGACCGGACGGGCGCCGCTACAACAGCGCCGTCTGCCTCACCGGCGACGGCGCGCTGGGCAGTCACCGCAAGGTCCACCAGCCCGCGGGCGAGTCGGCTGCCTACGCGCCGGGCGACGCGTTCCGCGCCTTCGACACGCCGGTGGGGCGGCTCGGGATGCTGATCGACTACGACAAGACCTTCCCGGAATCGGCCCGCACCCTCGCGCTCGACGGCGCGGAGATCCTCGCGTGCCTCTCGGCGTGGCCGACGAGCATCAGCAACCGCGCGCCCAAGATGAGCCAGGACCGGCAGTCGCGGCTCTTCGACCTCTACGACCGCGCCCGCGCGGCGGAGAACCAGGTCGTGCTCGTGTCGTCCAACCAGACCGGGTCGCTCGGCGGGCTGCGGTTCCTCGGGCAGGCCAAGGTGGTCAGCCCCGCGGGCGACATCCTCGCCCGCACCTGGGCCAAGGCCGGATTGGCAGTCGCCGAGGTGGACGTGCACGCGGAGATCGCCGCCGCCCGCCGGGTGCTCTGCCACGTGCGGGAGCGGCGACCGGAGGCCTACCGGTGAAGATCGCGCTGCTCACCTACTCCACGCGGCCCCGGGGCGGCGTGGTGCACACGTTGGCCCTCGCCGAGGCGCTGGTCCACGCCGGTGCCGACGTCACCGTGTGGACGCTCGGCCGGGGCGGCGACGCGGGGTTCTACCGCGCCGTCGACGCCAGGGTGCGGCAGGTGGTGGTGCCGTTCGCCGACCGCGACGGCGAGGGCATCGGCCCGCGGATCACGCGGTCGATCGCGACGCTGCGGGCGGCGTTCGATGGGGCCTACGACATCGTCCACGCCCAGGACTGCCTGAGCGCCAACGCGGTGCTCGGCCGGGGTCGCGTCCTGCGGACGGTGCACCACATCGATCACTTCACCACGCCGGAGCTCGCCGCCTGCCACGAGCGCGCGATCACCGGGCCCGCGGCGCACGTCTGCGTCTCGGCGGCGGTGGCCGCGGAGCTGCGCGCCGGGTGGGGCATCACCGCGACCGTCATCCCCAACGGCGTCGACGCCGCCCGCTTCGCCGACGTGCCCGCCGCCGCCCGCGCCCGGTGGCGTTCCCGGCTGGGGCGTTACGTGCTCACCGTCGGCGGGATCGAGCCGCGCAAGGGGTCGATCGAGCTGCTGGAGGCGTACGCGAGCCTCGGCCGCCCCGAGGTGGCGCTGGTGATCGCGGGCGGCGAGACCCTGTTCGACTACCGGCCGTACCGGGCGCTGTGGGAGGCCCGCGCGGCGGAGCTCGGGGTCGTGCCGGTCGTGCTGGGGCCGGTGCCCGACCCCGACCTCCCCGCGTTGGTGGCGGGGGCCGAAGCCTTCGCGTTCCCGTCGGCGAAGGAGGGGTTCGGGCTGGCCGCGATGGAGGCGCTGGCCGCGGGGGTGCCCACGGTCGTCAGCGACCTGCCCGTGCTGCGGCAGGTGTTCGCGGGCGCGGCGGCGTTCGCCGACGGCGCTGCGGCGTTCGCGGACGCGCTGGCCGCGGCGCTGGACGGGCCGGACCCGGGCCGTGATGCGGTCGGCCGGGCATTGGCAGCGCGGCACACGTGGGCCGCGGCCGCCCTTCATCATTTGGTGCTGTATCAGGCACTCACCTGAGCGGGTCATGGGAGGGTGGGTCGCGTGGCGGAAGTGGGGGCGGTGCTCGTCCACGGGCTGTGGCACGGCAGCTGGGCGTGGGACGCCGTTCGCGGGAGGCTGGAGGCGCTGGGGGTGCCGAGCGCGGCCGTCGAGCTGCCGATGACCGGCCTCGAAGACGACGTCGCCGCCACCGTCGCGACCCTGGACAGGTTCGGCAAGCCCGCAGTGCTCGTCGGGCACTCGTACGGTGGCGCGGTGGTGACCGCCGCGGGCGAGCACCCCCACGTCAGGCACCTGCTCTATTTGGCAGCGTTCGCGCTGGCCGAGGGCGAGTCGGTGGGCCGCGCGCTGCCCGAGCTGGACATCCCGCCGACCGGCCTCGGCGCAGCACTGCGGTTCTCCGGCGACGGGCAGGAGGTGAGCGTCGACCCGGCGCTCGCCACCGACCTGTTCTACGCCGACGCGCCCGCGGTCGCCGCGGCGGCGGCCGTGCCCCGGCTGCGGCCCGTCCAGAGGGCGGTGTTCCGCGGCGTGCCCGCCACCATCGGATGGCGGCACCGGCCGTCCACCTACGTCGTGTGCAGTGACGACCGGGCCGTCCACCCCGACCTGCAGCGCGCTATGGCCGAGCGGGCGACCACCCGGTTGGAGTGGCCCGGCGGCCACTCCCCCCTCCTGACCCGCCCCGCCCAGGTGGCCGACCTCATCGCGGCGCTGGCCTGCTGATCGCGTCGAGTCGCACACCACGCAGGTCGCGACCTGCACCAGGTGCGACTCGCGCCGATCACCGTGTCCCCCGATCGGTGGACACGGGGGTCCCCCGCCGCGTCAGCCACCCGCCCGACACCGACACGGCCCGGCGCGGTGCACGGTGGGGTCGTGTTCGCCGTCCGGGTGTTCGTCGCCGCCGTTGTCGTGATCGTCGTCGTGGGGGTGGCGGCAGGCCTCGACATCGTGCTGTCACTCCACTAGGCCGCGCCGCATCCCCTCGGCCACCGCCGCGGCCCGGTCGGACACCCCGAGCTTCTCGTAGAGCCGCTGCGTGTGCGTCTTCACCGTGCTCACGCCGATGAAGAGCTCGCCAGCCACCTGCGGCACCGACAGCCCGCGCGCGAACGCCTGCAGCACCTGCCGTTCCCGCTCGGACAGCACCGGGCCGGAGTCCTTGGCCCGCATGCGGATCTCCCCGGCGAGCCCGGCCGCGAGCTCGGCGGGCACCACCGTGCGCCCCTTGGCCACGTCGAGCACCGCCGCGACGATCTCCGCGCGCTTCGCGTCCTTGGCGAGGTACCCGGCCGCCCCCTCCTGCAGCGCCTGGAACACCACGGCGCTGTCGGTGTGCGCGGAGAGCAGCAGCACCCGGGTGCGCAGCCCGTCGCGCACGGCCGCGCGCACCACGCCGAGCCCGTCGACGTCGGGCATCTCGTAGTCCACGAGCGCGACGTCCGGGTCGTCGCGGCGGATCGCCTCCAGCGCCTCCCGGCCGTCGCCCGCTTCGGCGACCACCTCGATGCGTCCGCTGTGGACGAGGCCGCGGGCGACGCCGTCGCGGAAGAACGGGTGGTCGTCGGCCACCACGACGCGCACGCGGGCGTCGGAGGATTCCATGGTGGAAGCATAGGGTCATGTCGCCAGAGCCCTCCGAGGTTGACGCGGTCGCGCTGCAGCACGCCCGGCGCGGGGTGGCGCTGCAGGTGGCGCTGCGGTGGGTGCTCGTCGGGTTCGTGGCGCTGACGGTGATCGCCGTGCCGCCCCCGCGCTTCGTCGGCATCTGCGCGGCGATCGCGGGCGGCTACGCGCTGTGGGCGCTGGCGGTGGCGCTGTGGACCCGGCAGGAGCACCCGGCGGCCGTGCGCATGGCGTGGCTCGCCCTGCTCGTCGACGTGGTGGTGCTCGGCGTGCTGACCCTGCTCACCGGGGTGGCGACCCCGCAGAGCTGGACGTCGGACGTGTTCACCACCGGCTTCCTGCTCATCCCGGTACTGGCGGCCACCCAGCTGCGGGTGTGGGTGTGCACGGCGGTGGTCGTCCCGACCGCGGCGGTGTACTTCCTCGCCGCGGTCGCGACGCAGGAGGCGAACGCCGAGCCGTGGACGTCGCTGCTCCTGCGCACCCTCGTGATCGTCGGGGTCGCGCTGGGCTGCATCGGCCTCTCGCGGATCCAGCGTTCTCGGGTGCGCACGATCGGCCGGTTGGCACAGGCCCGCTCCGGGCTGCTCGCCGAGCTCACCGGGCTGGAGGAACGCGAGCGGCAGGCCCTTTCGGAGAACCTGCACGACGGGGCGCTGCAGTACGTGCTGGCCGCCCGCTTCGACCTCGACGACGCCCGCGAGACCGGCGACCCGGCCGCGTTCGACCGGCTGGAGCAGGCCCTCGCCGAGTCGACGCGGCTGCTGCGCTCGACCGTCGCCGAGCTGCACCCGGCCGTGCTCGCCCGCGCCGGGCTGCCCTCGGCGCTGCGCGACCTCGCGGCGGCGGCCGCGGCGCGGGGCGGCCTCGCCGTCACCGTCGACGCCGAGGGCTGGCCCGCGGGCGAACGCACCAACGCCGATCCCCTGCTCTACCGCACGGCGGCCGAGCTGCTGAACAACGTGGTGAAGCACGCCGAGGCGGGCGCGGCGACCGTCACGCTCGAGCTCACGGACGAGACGGCCCGCCTCGTGGTCGCCGACGACGGCGTCGGCATGCCGGAGAACGCGGCGGGCGGCGCGCTGCGGCGCGGCCACATCGGGCTGGCCTCGCACACGCTGCGGATCGACGCGGCGGGCGGGCGGTTCACGTCGGCGGCGGGCACCCCGCACGGCACGGTGGTGACGGTGGAGCTGCCCGTCCGTCGATCGGAGGACCCGGGCGTGGTCCCGAGCATCGACCGGCAGGCCGACGGTGTCGACGGGCGGGCCGCGGCATCGTAGAGGCATCGGGGAAACACCCCAGGCCACCGAGAAGGGCACCCGCCATGAGCACCGCGACCACCGCCTTCGAGATCGACAACACCGTCCGGATCCCCCGCGCCGCCGAGGGCAGGCTCACGCTCGACGCCACCAAGCTGTGGACCGGCGGTGTCGCCACGGCCGTCGTCTCCGCGCTGATCAGCGTGGTCGGGGTGCTGGTCCTGCGGGTGATCGCCACGCATGTGCCGAACCTCCCGCTGACCGCGGGCCTCGGCACGTCGCAGGCCACCGTCCTGCTCGCCACCCTGGCCGCGATCGCCGCGCTGGCCGCCACCGGCCTCGCCCACCTGCTGCTGGTCTCGACCCCGCGGCCCATGGCCTACCTCGGCTGGATCGTCGGCCTGGCCACCGCCGCCGCCGTGGTGCTCCCGCTGACCACCGGCGCCGTGCTCGCCGCCGCCGTCGCCGAGGGCATCCTGAACCTGGTCATCGGCCTGGCGATCGGCAGCCTGGTCACCGGCGCCGCGTACGCCGCCACCCGGGTCCGGTGAGCACAGCCCGGGCAGGACACGGCCAGGCCCCGACCACCACGGTCGGGGCCTTTCGGCGTGTCCGGCCGGTCCGCGACGATGTCGCCGTGACCATGACGCGAGACGCCCGTGCGCTCATGTTCTCCGTCCTCGCGTCGAGCGTGTTCGCCGTCGGCTCGCTGATCTGGGGCTTCTTCGCCGGCTCCCAGATGATCGTCTTCGACGGGCTGTACTCCTTCGTCTCGGTCGCCCTCTCGCTGCTGGCGGTGTGGGCGCTGCGGGCGGCGCGGTCGGGGCCGAACGAGCGCTACCCGTGGGGTCGCGAGATCTTCGAGCCGCTGACCATCGCCGTGAAGGCCGTGGCGTTGGCGGGCCTGTGCCTCTACGCGCTGGTCGGCGGCGTGATGGAGATCATCGCCGGTGGCCGCGACATCGACGCGGGCTGGGCGGTCGTGTACGGGGTCGTCGCCACCGCGGCGGGCGTCGGCGTGTCGCTCGCGCTGCGCCGGATGAGCCGCGGGGCGAGCGACCTGGTGCGGGCCGAGGCCGCCGAGTGGATGGGCGACGCCCTGCTGTCCATCGGCACTCTGGCGGGCTTCGGGATAGCGCTGGCCCTGCAGCTCACCGGCAACGACGGGCTCGCCCGCTACGTCGACCCGGTGATGGTCGTCCTCACCTCGGCGATCTACCTGAAGATCCCGGCGCGGCTGGCCTCCGAGGGCCTGCACGAGGTGCTCACGATGACCGCCGCGCCCGAAGTGCGCGACCAGGTGCTGGCGCAGGCGGCCGACGTCGCGCGGACGTGGGGCCTCGCGGAGCCCGTGGTGCGGCTGTCCAAGGTCGGCTCCCGGCTCGACGTCGAGGTCGTCTTCCTGGTGGAGTCGGGCTCGACCGCGCGCACCGTGGAGGAGTTCGACGAGGTACGCGCCGAGCTGGACGAACGGCTGCGCGCGACCGGGCTGGAGCCGTGGATGTCGGTCGAGTTCACCGCGGACCCGCGCTGGGTGTGACCCAGTCCAACCACGCCGCGCTCGGGTGCGCCCGGCCCAACACCGCGCCGGACCGCACCCCGTCCCGCACCCGGACGTGCCCGATCACGCCGAACACACCGCCCGCCCGGTTCTCCGCCACCCAGGACTCGGGGACCGCCAGGCGCTGCACGGTGTGCCGGGCGTCGGGCCCGAGCGGCACGAGCGGGTCGACCGACACCCAGTCCACGTCGCGGCCCAGCCCGAGCAGCAGCGCGTCGAACCGGTCGAGGTCGGCCGGGGGCAGGAAGACGTGCACGTAGGTGTCGACGAGGCACACCAGCGCGTCCGGCGGCAGCTCGGCGACGACCGCGGGCAGCGCGTCGAGCAGGCTGCCGCGCACGGTGCGCGCGGGCTCGGCCCTGGCGAGCGCCGAGGCCGCGGCGAACCGGGTGACCGCGCCCGCCTCGGGCGGGATGCACGCCGCGAGCCAGGCCAGCGTGGCGGGGTCGGCGAGGTCGAGCGGCTCGACGTCGATCCCGACCCGGTCGGCGAGTACCGGCACCGACGGCGGGAGCGGCGGCTCGCCGGTGCGCACGGCGCACGACAGCTGCACGCCCGCCGCCGGGTCGCCGACCGCGCGCTCGCCCCCGGGTGCCCGGTAGGTGTAGCGGTAGCGGTCGAGGTGCAGGCTCAGCCCGGCGCCGGTGCCGAGGTCGACCAGCGCGAGCGGGCGGGTCTCCCCGGCCGCGATCCGGCCGAGCACGGGCAGCACGTCGACGCACCGGCCGACCTCGTTCATCTGGTACCGGTGCGTTCCGGCCAGCTCCCGCACGCGATCGCGCCGGGCGTCGGCGAACGCCGCCAGCTCGGCGCCGAAGCCGGGATCGGCCGGCGGCTGCGGGCCGCCGGGCGCCGGGTAGTGCCGCGCGAGCGGCGCGTCCGGCTCCTCGGCCACGAGGTACTGCAGCACCGCGGCCAGCAGCAACGGCGGCAGCCGGTCGGGCGGGATCTCGGCCGCGAGGCGGCGCAGCACGCCCTCGCGGGCGATCGCGGTGAAGGTCGCCGCGGTGAGCCACCAGCTCGGCGGCGCGTCCGGCGGCGACCAGGCGTCCGCGATGGCCATCGCCTGCCCGGTCACGATCTCGGGGTCGGTCATGGGGAGATTGTGGACGGTGCCGCGGACAGGCGGGCCGAGTAGATCGAGTAGCCGTCCACCCGCCGGGCGACCGCCGTCGCGAGGACGACCGCGACGGTCATCGGCACCATCAGCCCGAACCCGACGTGCGTGAGCTCGATCATCAGCGCGAGCGCCGACAGCGGGGCCTGCATCGCCGCCCCGATCAGCGCGGCCGCCCCCAGCATGGCGTAGGCGCCGCCGGGCGCGCCCGGCCAGACCAGCGACCACGCCGCGCCCAGCACCCCGCCGAGCGCCGCGCCGGTGCTCAGCACCGGGGTGAACAGGCCACCGGACATGCCGCTGCCCAGGCACAGCGTCGTCACCAGGGGTTTCAGGAGCGCCAGCGCGACCAGCAACGACACGGGCGAGGCACCCAGGAACGCGTCGTGGGCGATCCCCTTGCCGTTGCCGAACAGCTGCGGCAGCCAGATGCCGATGACGCCGAGCACGAGGGTGGCGCCCAGCGGGGCGACGAGCGCCCACCGGCCGCGCGGGTGGTGGTGCGACACCCACCCGATCAGCCGGACGAGCCCGACCGCCAGCCCGCCGATCACCGGCCCGGCCAGCACCGCCCACACCAGCTCGGCGGGCAGGAAGGGGTAGTCCGGCACGCCGGTGTAGGTGGGCGCGTCGCCCAGGAACACCCATCCGACGGCGGTGGCCACCACCGCGCACGCGAGCGCCGGGAGCACGACCGGCAGCGCCATCGAGCCGAGCAGGATCTCCGCGGTGAAGAGGGCCCCGCTGAGCGGCACGTTGTAGACGGTCGCGAAGCCCGCGCCGCCGCCGCACGCGACCAGGAGCCGCCGCTGCGCCGTCGACAGGGCCGCCCACCGGCCGACGAGGCTGCCGAACGCCGCGGCCATCAGCTTCGGCGCCGCCTCGCGCCCGAGCGACACCCCCATGCCGACGACGATGATCGAGACGACGGAGGTGCCGACGCTGCGCCGGAAACCCAGCTCACCGTCGCCCCGCCAGACGGCCTCGTCCACATCGGTCCGCCCGGGCACGTACCGGCGCAGCAGGTACCAGGCCACGCCGCCGAACACCCCCGCGGCGGCCAACGACAGCACCCGGCGCGCCGCCGAGGCGTGCTCGGCGGCGTCCTCCAACGTGCCGCTGTCGTAGCCGAACGCGAGGTGCTCGACCGTGGTCAGCAGGAGCATCAACGCCGAGCCGAGCAGCCCGGCGGCCACCGCGGTGGCCAGCAGCAAACCCCAGAAGGCCGGGGTGAGGCGGGCGTACTCGTCGGTCATGTTCGGCTGCTCGGTCGCCCCCCGACCGGACGGCAGCCGCGACAGCAGCAGCGGGCGGGGCCGTCGAACCCGGCCTCCGCGACCTGCGCCCACGGCCCGGACGGTACCGGAGGAGCACCCCCGGAGCGATCACTTGCGCCCGACCGGTGGCGCCCCGCACGATGGCGGTGGTTCGGGGCACGCACGTCGAGCGGAGGACGCGGTGGCGGCTGTGCTGACCCCGCGCGGCTGGCTGACCCGCCACGACCCGGGCCTCGTCGCGCTCCGGAAGGCCTTGCGCGTGACCGTGGCCGCCTGCGTCGGGTTCTTCGTGTGCCAGTACGTGATCGGACTGTCCACATTGGCCACCTACGCGGTGTTCGGCACCATCGCGTTCGGCGTCCTGTCCGAGGTCAGCGGGCCGCCCGCGCAGCGCACCCGCACCTACCTCGGCGCGTGGCCGGTCGCGCTGGTGCTGGTGGCGATCGGCACCGCGACGGCCCGGTCCACACCCGCCGCCGTGGTCGGGATGCTCGTCGTCGGGTTCGCGGTGGCGTTCGCGGGGGTCGGCGGTCCGCGCATCGCGGGCGTCGCCAACGGCCTGCAGCTCTTCTACGTGCTCCCCTGCTTCCCGCCCTACGACCCGGCGTCCCTGCCCGAGCGGCTCATCGGGCTCACGATCGGCATCGGGCTCGTCGCGGCCGCCGACCGGCTGCTGTGGCCCGCGGGTGCGCCGGAGCCGTTCCGCACGCGGCTCGCCGACGCCGTCGACGCCGTCGCGCACTACGTCACCGCGCTGCCCGCCGACGGCCCGCGGGAGGCGGCCGAGGCCGCCGTGCAGTCCCTGCGCGCGAGCGGCCTGCCCCCGGCCATCCGGCCGACGGGACCCGGCCGCCGCGACCGCGCGTTCACCCACGCCGCCGCGGAGCTGCGCACGATCCTGGTGCGCGCCCGGCTGCTGGCGGGCATGCTGCCCGACCTGGGCGACTCCGCCCCGCGGGCGGCGGCCGACGCCGTGCTCGCCGCGGTCGGCGACACGCTCGCCCGGTGCTCGGCGACGTTGCGCGGCACCGGGCAGGCGCCGGAGTGCGGGCCGCTCGTCGCGGGCGTCGCGGACTACCTCGAAGGCCGGGTCGAGCGGCTCGCGGGCAGGCTCACCGGTGACGAGCTGCCGCCGGTGGTGCGGATCGGCGGGCTCACCGCCGCGGTCGGCGACGCCGCCATCGGCGTCGTCTTCGCCGTGCGGACCGCGACGGGGGCGCCCACCGACCCGACGGCCGAACCGCCCGTGTCGGCCTGGTACCTGAACATGCCGACCGCGCTGCTGTGGTGGCGCAGGCTCGCCGCCCACTTGACGCCGCGCTCGGTGTACTTCCAGAACGCCGTGCGGCTCGCGCTGGGCCTCGCCGCCGCCCGCCTGGCCGCTGACCTGCTCGACCTCTCCCACGGGTTCTGGGTGCTGTTGGCGACGCTGTCGCTCATGCGCACCTCGGCCGTCGCGAGCGGGCTCGCCCTGATCCCGGCGTTCCTGGGCACGCTCGCGGGCGCGTTCGTGGCCGCGGGCGTGCTGACCGTCATCGGCGACGACACGGTCGTCTACGCCGTCGTGCTGCCGGTCGCCATGGTCGTCACGTTCGCCGCGGGACCCCTGTTCGGGCCCGCCGCGGCCCAGTTCGGCTTCACGATCGTCGTCTCCGTGCTGTTCGCCCAGCTGGCGCCCACGACGTGGAAGCTGGCCGAGGTGCGGCTCGCCGACGTCGTCATCGGCGGGGTGATCGGCGCGCTCATCGGCGCCGCCGTGTGGCCGCGCGGCGGAGCGGGCGAGGTCCGCCGGTCCGCCGCGTTGTGCCTGCGGTCGGCGGCGGACGACCTGGTCGCGACCGTCCGGGCGCTCACCGGCACGGCGTCGCGCGAGCAGGCGCCCCCCGGGCAGCACCGGATGCGGCCGGACCCGGCGCACCGGGTCGCCGTGCTGTTCGACATCACCTACGCCCAGTACCGCAGCGAGCCCACGCACAACCAGGCCCGGCACGACTGGCAGGAGGTGCTCGCCGTCGTGCAGCGGGCGGGATCGGACGCCGAGGTGCTGCGCGACCGCTACCCCGCGCCCGAGCCGCTGCCCTGGCCCGCCGTCTCCCGACGGCTCATCGCGGCGGCCGAGGACATCGCCAGGGCCTTCCGCGAGGCGGCCGCGTCCTTGCCGGGGACCGCCGCGCCGCCCGACCGGCACCTGGTGGAACGCCTCGACGCCGACCCGCCGCGCGCCCCGTTCGGCGACCACCCGCACGCCGCGCTGCGCGTCATCGACGCCTGGGGCTGGATGCACGGCCTCTCCTTGGACCTGGCCCGCGCCGAACGGGCAGCGCACTCACAGTGAGACACCCACACCGCCCCGGGCGCTCTACCGTGGCGGCATGTCCACGGCGGTCGGGCTCGAAGCGGCACGGCGCGCGTTCCTCGCCGGGGAGTGGTCGGAGACGCGCGTCGCCGAAGTGGTGCACCCGGCGGTAGCGGCGTCCTGGGCGCGGTGTCGCCGCGGCGGCCTCGACCCCGACGCCGCGGTCGCGACGTTCCGGGGCCTGGAGGTCGGGCCCGACCCCGGCAAGGAGGTGTTCGACACCTTCGTCGCCTCCGGCGCGCGCTGCAGCCTGGTGTTCTTCGACGTCGACGGCCTGGTGCGCTCCCGGTCCGACACCGACCCGGAGCTGGCCCGGCTGCTCGACGGGCTGCGCCTGGTGCCCGGCTACGGGTACGGCGAGGCCGCGATGGGCACCACCGCGGCGGCCGTCGCGCTCGCGACCGGCGAGCCCGCGGCGCTGTCGGGCCCCGAGCACTATGCCGCCGCCCTCACCTGCCTTGCCGAGGCGGCGGCCCCGGTCGCGGACACCGACGGCGTGGTGGGCGCGGTCGCGGTGGTGTGCCACGGGTCGGCGGCCGGGGCGTTGCAGCTCCCCCTGGCCCGCATGCTGGCCGCACAGGTCGCCGAGCACCTCGCGGGCGAGCCCGACCGGCAGGTCCGCGCGCTGCTGGCCCGGCTGCGCGAGTACGGCGACGGGCCCGATTGGGCGCTGGCCACCGACGGGCACACCATGCTCACCAACGCCGCCGCCCGCCAGCTCGACGGCGCCGACCTGCGCGCGCTGGGCGACCTCCTGCACGCGGGCCTCGCGCTGGACGAGCACGGGCACCGCCACGTCGACCTGCCGTCGTCGGGCTGCGCCGACGTCGCGCTGGAGCCGGTGCTGCTGGGCGGCGAGCCGGTCGGCGCGCTGCTCGCCGCCGGGCCCGTCACCGCGCCGGGCCTGGCCGAGGCGACGCGCAGGCAGGGCTCCCACGTCGCCCCGACGACCCGCCGCGACTACGCCGAGGACCTGCGCCGCGACCGCGGCAGCGAGCACGCGAAGGCCCGCATCCGGGCCAACCGCGAGCTGCTCACGCCGTTCGACCGGGCCCGCCAGGAGGTGGCGGCGAGCATCCGGCAGGGCCGCCACCACCTGCTGATCGGCGAGCCCGGCGTCGGCAAGCGCACGCTGCTGCGCGAGCAGTTCCGCCGCGCGCACCCGCAGGGCCGCATCACCGAGATCGACTGCGCGGCGTTCACGGCGGACGACGCGCCCGTGCTCGACCGCCGGGCCCACCTGGTGCTGCTGCGCACCCTGCACCTGCTCGGCCCGGTGGCGGCCCGCCAGCTCGACGAGGCGCTGCGGCCGTTGCTCGTGCTGCCCGACCCGCCGCTGGTCGTCGGGTGCGTGGACACGCCCGCCGTCGACGCCACCCGGCCCTACGGGCTGCTCCTGCGGCACTTCCACGAGATCACCCGCATCCCGCCCCTGCGCTACCGGCTCGACGAGGTGGGCGACATCGCGTGGTCGATCCTCCGGCGGATCTCGCCGCGCCGGTCGCTGCGGCTGTCGCTGCAGGTCGTGCGGGTGCTGGAGGGCTACGCGTGGCCGGGCAACATCAGCGAGCTGGAGGACGTGCTGCGCTACGTCGCCGCCCGCAAGCCGCTGGGCGAGGTGCAGCCGCCCGACCTGCCGAGCCTGTGCTTCAAGAGCCAGGCACGGCGGATGTCGATGCTCGAGGCCGCGCAGTGCGACGCGATCATCCAGGCGCTGTACGAGTCGAACGGCAACCGCTACAAGGCCGCCGCCATGCTGGGCATCGCCCGGTCCTCGCTCTACCGCAAGATCGACGCGTTCGGCATCTCCTACATCGCGTGAAAGCGGCGGGGCCGCCCTGCGACCCCGCCGCCCGTCCGTTCCGGGATCAGCCCGGGGTGATCACGACCTTCAGCGCCTCGTTGGCCGCCGCGTTCTTGAACACGTCGTAGGCCTCGTCGATCTGGCCGAACGTGAACGAGTGGGTGCCCATCTTCTCGGCCGGGATCCGGCCGCTCGCCACCATCTTGAGCAGCGTGGGGATCGAGACCGTGTCGACCAGCCCCATCGTGAGCGTCACGTTCTGGATCCACATGTCCTGCATCGGCAGCTCCACCGGGGTGCCGTGCACGCCGATGTTGGCGATCGTGCCGCCCGGCCGCACCAGCGACGCGGCCGTGAGCAGCGTCTCCGGGTAGCCGACGGCCTCGATCGAGACGTCCACGCCCAGCCCGTCGGTCAGCGCGATCACGTCGGCCACGGTGCCGGGGCCGACCTCGACCGCGTCGGTCGCGCCGAACTCGATCGCCTTGGTGAGCCGGAACTTGTTGGTGTCGACGGCGATCACCTTCGACGCGCCCCACAGGCCGGTCGTGAGGATCGCGGACAGGCCCACCGCGCCCGCGCCGACGACCGCGACGGTGTCGCCGGGCCGCACCCCGCCCGCGAGCACGCCGACCTCGTAGCCGGTGGGCAGCGAGTCGGCGAGGAAGATCGCCTGCTCGTCGCTGACGCCCTCGGGGATCGCGTAGAGGGACGTGTCGGCGTAGGGCACGCGCACGAGCTCGGCCTGCGTGCCGTCGATGAGGTGGCCGAAGATCCAGCCGATGCCGCCGACCGTCTGGCAGTGCGAGGGCATCCCGCGCTGGCAGTAGACGCAGCGGCCGCACTTGGTGATCGCGGGCACCAGCACGCGGTCGCCCACGCCGAAGCCGCTCACCGCGTCGCCGACCGCGGTGATCGTGCCGACGGCTTCGTGGCCGAGGATCCGCCCGTCGGTCACGGCGGCGACGTCGCCCTGCAGGATGTGCAGGTCGGTGCCGCAGATCGTCGTCGTCTCCACGCGGACGACGACGTCCGTGGGGTCTTGGACGGTCGCGTCCGGCACGTCCTCCCAGGCCTTGTTGCCCGGACCGTGGTACACCAACGCCTTCATCGGCACCTCCGTAGTCGCGTCGTCACCGACGCTAGTGGCGCCCGTCACGCGCGGGTGTCCGAGAATCGGACGATCCGCGGGGACGGCGGAGGCGCGCGGCGGCCGACCGACCCGGATCCGGGACAC
>DATAOO010000024.1:0-8114 GCA_036265695.1 Pseudonocardia sp.
CTCACGGTTCGACGGGCGCACACGTCGGGGTGATCCAGTGCGGCTGCGCTACGGTCGGTCTTCGTACGCCATCCCCCGAAAGGCGCACACGGCTCCCCGACCGTATGGCACACGATGCCGACGAAACACGCCCGGAAGGTCCGGTATGAGGCTATCCAGCGCTGGATCGAGCACTGGACAGTTCCCCGATCCGCCTGGTGACGGCGACGGCAGCGGCGGCGACGGCTCCACCACCCGGATGCTCGTCAAGCCCGTCTTCACGCGCGACTCCGAGCGGCGACGGAAGCTGCTGGTGCGCGGTGGTTACCTGGCCGCGGCCGGGTGCGTGGCCTACCTCGCGATGGTGCTGGTCAGCGTGTTCGCATCGCCGTCGGCACGGCCCGCGGCGGACGCATCGGACGCTGACCAGACCTCCGTGCAGCAGGTCACGCCGGAGCGGCCGTCGGCGAAGCCGAGCCCGCCGCCCGCGCCCGCCCGAGTCGTCCGCCCCGCCGCGCCCGCGCCAGTCACGCGCCAGCCCCCGCCCGCCACGGTGGCCCCGACGGCGCCCGCGTCGGCCACGGTTGCTCCCTCGGCGTCGGCCAAGCCGACCAAGACGCCGAGGACCAAGGCCCCGAAGACGACCGTGCCCCCGGCACCTGTGGGGCAGTAGCCCGTGCGGCCCCGGCGCATCACGTCGTCGCGAGTCCTGACGGCGGTGCTCGCGAGCGTGTTCCTGCTGGTCCTGCTCGTCGCGGGCATCGCGAACGCCCGTGGCGGCAACGACGCGGCGGGCGAGCGGCCCGAGGGCGACACCAGCGACGTCCCCAAGTTCGTCAGCGACGGCGGCCCGATCGTCAACACGACCCAGGGCAAGGTGACCTCCGCCCAGGTGCCGCGGGGCACGATCGTGCTCACGTTCGACGACGGGCCCGACCCGAAGTGGACGCCCGAGGTGCTGGCCGTCCTCAAGAAGCACGGCATCCCCGCGACGTTCTTCGTGGTCGGCGCTAACGTCACCCGCTACCCCGACATCGTGGCCGCGATCCACGACCAGGGCTCCGAGCTGGGCGTGCACTCGTTCTCCCACCCCGACCTCGGCACCAAACCGCGGTGGCGCGTCGACCGGGAGCTGGCCGAGACGCAGCTGGCGATCTCCGGCGCCGCGGGCGTCACGACCTTCCTGCTGCGCCCGCCCTACTCCTCCAGCGCCGACGCGATCGACAACCTCGGCTGGAGCACCGTGCAGGCCGCGGGCGAGGACGGCTACATCACGGTCTTCACCACCGACGACAGCGAGGACTGGCAGCGGCCGGGCATCGACACGATCATCCGCAACGCCACGCCCAAGCCGGAGGACCCGGCGGGCTCGGTCGTGCTCATGCACGACGCGGGCGGCGACCGTTCCGAGACGGTGGCCGCGCTGGACAAGTGGATCCCGCTGATGAAGCAGAAGGGCTTCAAGTTCGCCACGGTGGCGGGCGCGTCGAAGGGCATGGTCGCCGAGGTCACCGCCTCGCCGCACGACCGCTTCACCGGCAGCGTGCTCGTGGCCACCCTCACCGTGGCCACGAACATCGTGGCGTGGCTCAGCTACCTGCTGATCATCGTGGGCGTGCTGGTCGGCCTGCGGCTCGTCCTCATGGTGATCTACGCCCGCCGTCACGCGAAACGCAGGCGGCGGAAGGACTTCAGCTGGGGGCCGCCGGTCGACGAACCGGTCACGGTGATCGTCCCCGCGTACAACGAGATCAAGAACATCGAGGCGACGGTCCGGTCGATCGTGGCCAACGACCACCCCCTGGAAGTGCTGGTCGTCGACGACGGCTCCACCGACGGCACCCCCGAGAAGGTGGAGTCGCTGCAGATCCCCAACGTGCGGGTGCTGCGGCAGAAGAACTCCGGCAAGCCCAAGGCGCTGAACGCGGGCATCCGGGCCGCCAAGCACGAGATCATCATCATGATCGACGGCGACACCGTCTTCGAGTCCGACACCGTGCGCCTGCTCGCCCAGCCCTTCGCCGACCCGACGGTCGGCGCGGTGGCGGGCAACGTCAAGATCGCCAACCGCGACGAGCTCATCGGCCGGATGCAGCACATCGAGTACGTGGTGGGCTTCAACATCGACCGCCGCGTGCAGGACGTCACGGGCTCGATCATCACCGTGCCCGGGGCGGGCGGCTCGTTCCGGCGCAAGGCGCTGCTGCAGGTGGGCGGCATGTCCACGGACACGCTCGCCGAGGACACCGACCTGACGATCGCGCTCGGCCGGGCCGGGTGGCGCGTCGTGTTCGAGGAGCGGGCCCGCGCCTGGACCGAGGCGCCCGCCACCATGGCGCAGCTGTGGAAGCAGCGCTACCGGTGGAGCTACGGCACCATGCAGGCGATGTGGAAGCACCGCGGCGCGGTGCGGCAGAAGGGCTTCGCGGGCAAGGTCGGGCGGCGCGGGCTCGCGCACGTGGCGGCGTTCCACATCCTCCTGCCGCTCACCGCTCCGCTGGTCGACGTCTTCTTCCTCTACGGCCTGGTGTTCGCCGACCCCGCCCTCACGCTGTTGCTCGGCGCCGGGATGCTCGGGGTGCAGCTGCTCACGGCGTTCTACGCGTTCCGGCTGGAGCGCGAACCGGTCGACGTGCTCTGGGTGTTCCCCGCGCAGCAGATCGTCTACCGGCAGTTGATGTACTCCGTGCTCATCCGGTCGGTCGCGAGTGCCGTGAGCGGCGTCGCGGTGCGCTGGCAGCGGATGAACCGCATCGGCGTGCTGAACAACCTGCTGCCGAAGCAGTCGGCCGAGCCCGCCCGCGCGGCGGTCAACGACAACACCTCGGCGCTCGCGCTGCTCAGCAGGAACGAGATCGAGCGGCGCCGGGAAAGCCGGTCGACGTCCGACACCGCGCCCGTCGCCGCGATGACGGGCCGCGAGCGTTGGCTGGACCTGCTGAAGGTCGCCGCACTGGCCCGGGTGATCGGGTTGGCGGCGGGCGCGCCCGCGTACGTGGCGCTGTTCCCGGCGTGGGGGGTGTTGTTCGGGATCGGCGGCTCGATGATGTCGCGCTCGGCCCAGCACGAGCCCGAGGTCGACGTGATGGGCCACCGGTTGCGCCGCGTGCTGGTGCCGCTGTGGGTGTTCGGGATCGTGGCCGTGCCGCTCATGCTGTGGCAGGGCTGGGGCGTCGCCGACGACGCCAACCCGTTCTTCGTCGCCAACCTCGTCTTCTGGATCTTCCCGTTCCTCGACCCGCCCGGCAGCACCGCGGCCGCGGACCTCATCGGCGGCCTCTGGTACATCCGGGCGTGTCTGTGGTTCGTGCTGCTCACCCCGGTGATGCGCGCCGGGATGCGCCGCAGCCCGATCGTGGCGATGCTGGTGCCGCTCGTCGTCGTCGGGCTCGACGCCTGGCTGAGCTGGGGCCTGTCGGAGTCCAGCGGCACCGGGCCCGCGTTGATGGACTTCTGCACCTACGCCACGTGCTGGATGTTCGGCATGGCGCACCGCGACGGCAGCCTGAGTCGCGTGCACAAGGTGCTGCTGGCCGTGCTCGCCGTCGCGGCGCTCGCGGGCGGGGCGGTGTGGACCAGGCTGCACGTCCCGACCCTGGACATCGACGAGGTGCCGCTCGCCGCTGCGCTGATCTCGGCGGGCGTGGTGATCCCGCTGCTGAGCGCAACCCCCGGGATGCGGTGGCTGGACAAGATCCCCGTGCTGCGCGGGCTGCTGGGGCTCGTCACCGGCCGCGCGCTGACGATCTACCTGCTGTACCCCGTCGCGGTCGCCGCGGCGCCGCTGGTCATCGCGCGCCTGGGGGTCCGCGCCGACGCGCGCACGCTGATCCTCGCCACGGTCGGGTTGACGGTGCTGGGCGTGCTCCTCTTCGGATGGGTGGAGGACCTCGCCGCCCGGCGGCCGCTCGGCATCTACCCCCGGTACCGGCGGAAGAAGCGCAAGAGCAAGTCGTTCGACACGCGGGCGGTGCCGCTGGGAGCTCCCGTGCTCGCGGTGTCCGAGCCGGTCCCGGTGCCGCAGCAGACGGGGCCGCGGCAGCCGGTGCTGCAGGGGGCGGGGCCCGCGCCCGCGCTGCAGGCTTCCGGCCCGCACCGCGCGGTCGGGGGATGGTCGAACGGGCCGCCCGGCGCCGGGCCGCGCCCGCCCGTCCCGCAGCAGGTGGGCCCGGGTGCCCGCCCGCCCGCGGGGCCGCCGCCGCATCGCGCGGGGCCGCCGCACGCCGGTCCGCAGCACCCCGGCCTGCTGCACTCGGGCCCACAGCCCGACCTGCCGTACGCCGGGCCCCGTCCGGGGCTGCAGCACTCCGGCCCGGAAGCCGACCTGCCGTACGCCGGGCCCCGGCCGGGGCTGCAGCACTCCGGCCCGCAGCCCGACCTGCCGCACCCGGGGCTGCTGCACTCCGGACCGCAGCCGCCGTTGCACCCGGGGCCGCCGCGACCGCCGCAACGGGGGGCACCGCCGCCGCCGAACGGTGGACCGGCGCGACCCGGGCAGCACTCCGGCGAGCAGCCCCCGCCGCACTTCGGGCCGCCGCCCGCGGGCCCGCGTCCGCCCGGGCGGAACGGCGGGCCGCCGCAGGTGACGCCGCAACCCGGCCCGCAGCACCCGGACCCGCACCCGCCACCACCACCGCAGCGACGACAGCCGCCGCCGCCCGCTCAGCGATCGGGGAGGCCCCGTTGAGAACCCGTACCGCCCGCACGATGGCGTGTGTCGTCGCGGCGTTGGCCCTGGCGCTCGCCGCGTGCACGAGCACGGGCACACCGAACCCGGCGCCGGGCCCGTCGCCGTCCGACGTGAACCTGGACGGCTGGCAGCTCACCCTGCCCGTCGCCAACCCGGAGTCCGGCGACGCCGACACGATCAAGCCCGCCCGGCTCGCCCCACCCTGGCTCACGACCACCGACAACGGCGCCATGGCGTTCTGGGCGCCGGTCGGCGGGGCCACCACGAAGAACTCGTCGCACGCCCGCACCGAGCTCGTCCAGACCGACAACTTCGAAGCGGGCACCCAGCCGCGCACCCTCACCGCGTCGGCCACGGTCGCCCAGCTGCCCAACGAGAACCCCGACGTCATCATCGGCCAGATCCACGGGGCCGAGGACATCAAGTCGGTGGCGTGGGTGATGCTCCACTACTTCGACGGGGCGATCAAAGTCGTCGTCAAGCAGGCGAGGGAGGGCGACGCCTCCCAGGACTACATCCTCGCCGACAGCGTGCCGCTGAACACCCCGTTCACGTTCCGCTTGAGCGACAACGGCAACGGCACGCTCACCTTCGGCCTCGACGCCAACGGGCAGACGAAGCAGGAGACCGCGCCCGTGCCCCCGGCCTTCCGCGGTGCCACCGTGCGCTTCCAGGTCGGCGCCTACCAGCAGGCCGAGACGGCGCAGAGCACCGCGGGCGACGACGGCGCGCGCGTGACGTTCACCAAGATCACCACCGACGACCAGCCGGCCCCGCCTGCCTAGCGCCGCCGGGTCGCTCACTCGGTCGCGCGCTCCGGGAGGTGCGGGCGGTCGTGGTAGTCGCTCGCCTCGCTCGTCCACCAGGCCTCGACCGTGCGCAGGCCGGTCGGCGGGTCGAGGGTGCCCGCGCAGACCGAGATCCGGTCGGGGATGGCCGCGGCGCGCCAGAACAACGACGACCCGCAGCGGCCGCAGAACCCGTATGCCGCCTCCGGCACCGGCTCGTACCAGCGCAGGAGCGTCTCCGGATCGGTGATCGCGACGTCGGCGGCGCTCGCTCCCGTGGCCGCCATGTGGTGGCCGGTGAACCGACGGCAGCGGTGGCAGTGGCAGTTGAGCACGTCGCGCAGCGGGCCCGTCACCACGAACGAGACCGCACCGCACAGGCATCTTCCCGACATGGGCACCCCTTACCGATCCCCGCTCGCCGCCCTTGCGCCACGCTCGGCCCATGACCCACTTGACCGACATCGCGCCGGACTTCGTCGCCGCCGCGCACGCGATCGTCTACTGCACCGTCGGCAACGTCGACGCGGGGGGCCGCCCGACATCGCGGGTGATGCACCCCATCTGGGAGTGGGACGGCGAACGGCTCACCGGCTGGCTCACGACGACGCCCAGCCCCAAGGTGCGCCAGCTCGCCGCCCACCCGTACGTGAGCTGCGCCTACTACGACAGCTGGGCCGTCGCCGCGGTGGCGGACGGCCGAGTCGAGCCGGTGGACGACGACGCCGCGCGCACCCGCATCTGGGAGCTGTTCAAGGCCACGCCGCCCCCGCTGGGCTACGACCCGGGCGGCATCGGGGTCCCGGGCTGGGACGGGCCGACCGCGCCGGGCTTCGTCCTGGCGCGGGTGGAGCCGTCACGGGTGCAGGTGCGTCGGGCTGTACCGGGCGTGGGGGTGGAGCTGCGGACCTGGCGCGCGCCATGATCGCAGCCGTGACCGAGCAGGCCGCGCTGCTGCGGGAGGTGCCGCTGTTCGCCAGCCTGCCCGACGCACGGCTACGCGAGCTGGCGGCGCTGGCCCGGCCGGTGTCGCTGCGCGCGGGCGCGGTGCTGTTCGAGCGCGGCGCCCCGGGCGATGCCCTGTACGTCATCCGCCACGGGCGGTTGGAGGTGGTGGTCGACGGCGAGGTGGTGCGGGAGGCGGGCCGCGGGGAGGTGCTGGGCGAGCTCGCCCTGCTCACGGGTGATCCGCGCAACGCGACCGTGCGCGCCCGCCGTGATGCTGAGCTGTACGCCGTGCGCCGGGCCGACCTCGACGTGCTGCTCGCCGACCCCGGCTCGGCCCGCGCGTTGGTCCGCCACCTCGCCGCGCGCATCCCCGGCAGCGCGGCGCCCGTGCCCGACCGGGCCGACGCCGTGCTCGCGCTCGTCCCGCTCGACAGCGGCACCGCACCCGCGCTCGTCCGGCGGCTCGCCGACCGGCTCGCCGCCGAGCTGAGCAGGCACGCCCGGCTGACCAGGCTCGACGGCGATGTGGCGGACGGCCCGGCCCGGCTCGACGCCGCCGAGGCCGCGCACGAGCTCGTGCTGCTGGTGGCCGAGCACCCCGACGACGCGTGGGCCCGGTTCTGCCTGCGCCAGGCCGACCGGCCGCTCCGCGTGGTGGACGCCGCCCGGCACCGTCCCGTCGAAGCGGTGGGTGCCGCCCGGGACCGTCGGGTGGACGCCGGGCTCGATGCGGTGGACACCGACCGGCGCGCCGCGCCGCACCCCGCGGCTGATGCCGGGCTCGCCGCGGTGGACGCCGACCGACGCGCCGCGGCGCATCCCGCGGCCGCGGCCGGGCTCGGCGCGGCCGGGACGCCGGGCCGCGGCAGGGCCCAGCAGGCGGCGGCCCGGTTCGTCGTCGTCGGCGGTCCCGGCTCGGCGCTGCGGGCGGCCGGGCCGGGGCCGCACCACCTGGTCGGCGCCGACCTGCCCGCCGACGACGTCGCCCGGCTCGCCCGCAGGCTCGCGGGCAAGGCGGTCGGGCTCGTGCTCTCCGGCGGCGGCGCGCGCGGGCTCGCGCACGTCGGCGTCCTGGACGAGCTGCAGCAGGCCGGGATCGTGATCGACCGGGTGGGCGGTACCAGCATGGGCGCGGTGATCGCGGGCATGGTCGCGCTCGGCGCCGCGCCGTCGGACATGCTCGCCGCCGCGCGGCGGGAGCTGGTAGCCAGGCGCCCGTTCGGCGACGTCACCTGGCCACGGCACGGGCTGGTCCGCGGAGCGCGGCTGGACGCCAGCCTGCGCCGGGTGTTCGGCGGCGCGCTGATCGAGGACCAGCGCATCCCGCTCTTCACGGTGAGCGTGGACCTGGTCGCGGCCGAGAAGGTGGTGCACCGGCGCGGGCCGATCGCCGAAGCCGTCGCACTGTCGGTGCGGCTGCCGGGCATCGTGCCCCCCCGGCGGGTCGGCGACCGGCTGCACGTCGACGGCGGCGTGCTCGACAACCTGCCGATCGGCGTGATGGCCGCCGAGCGGGAAGGGCCGGTGCTCGGCGTCGACATCGCCGAGCCGTTCGGCGCGGGCGCGGTGACCGCGCTCCCGCACATCGTCGACACGGTGAGCCGCGCCATGACGATCGGGAGCTGGCGACGCGACGACCCGAGCCGGGCGCTGGCCCGCGAGGTCATCGTCCCCGACCTCGGCGACATCGGGCTGTTCGACTTCCGGAG
>DATAOO010000025.1:0-17605 GCA_036265695.1 Pseudonocardia sp.
CGACTGGGACCGTCACACCGGCTCGTCCGCATGACCGGTGGGTCCGAGTAGAGGCAAGGCGGACTGCGCACGGAGAAGCCCTCGTGAACCAACGGAGGACCCGGGTTCGATTCCCGGCACCTCCACCACCGAATGCCCAGGTCGCTGACCTGGGCATTCGGCGTCCACGGGGTGTGCGGGCGCCTATCCTTGCTGGCCGGGGCCGTCCACGGGTGTCGCGTCCGGGCGGGTCCACTGCGGCGCGGGGCGGCTGGTCGGGCCCCAGGTGGCGTTCCCGTCCGCGTCGGTCGCCCAGTACCAGCAGGAGTGGTGTCCCTCGGGCCAGCCCGCGGGGTTGTCCTCCCACGCCTCGCCCCGGCCGTAGGGCGTCATGTCCAGCAGGCCGACGTTGCCGTCGGCGGGCTCGTTGCCCCGGCCGGTTGTGCGGTAGGTGAGGAACGCGCGGTCGCCGTCGCGCAGGTAACAGACGATGTGCCCCTCCTCCGTGGCGATCGACGACTCCACCCCCCGCACCGAGTACCAGGGCTGCTCGTAGCCCATGAACGCGACGAAGGGGGCCACCTCGTCCCACCGGCCCGAGGTCAGGACGGCGAACGAGACGCCGCGGGCGGTGAGGTAGGTGGTGTCCTTCATCTGCCAGACGTTGAAGGTGCAGCCGGCGCACTGCCCCTGGTGCGGCACGCCGTCGTGCCACATGTGGTGGTAGATCACGAGCTCGTCACGACCCTGGAAGAGGTCGAGGAACGGGACGGGCCCGTCGGCCCCGACGACCTCGGTCGTGCCGTCGATCTCCACCATCGGCAGGCGGCGGCGGTCCGCGGCGAGGGCGTCGCCCGCGCGGGTGTGGGCCTTCTCGCGGACCAGGAGCTCGTCGCGGGCGGCCTGCCACGTGGCCAGGTCGACGACGGGCGGGCGGCCCGGCAACGCGGTGGTCGATGTGGTCATGCAACACAGACTCGCGGTGCCGCCGAAACTCATCAGCACCGGGCCACCGGTGCCCGTGGCGCGCTGAGCTCAGGGCGTCTGGCGCATCCGATTCGTGCAAGCGTCGTACGGGCGGTACGACAATATGGTTCTTTACTTCCTCGGTGCGGCCGATATTCGCTCATTGGAAGTATCCCCAACTACTTTCTGTTCGCTGCGCCGAGCCGATTTGCCTCGATCAGGCTAAGGTCGGGCCAGCTGGCCGGGGGGAGGCCACGAGGCTGCTGGT
Organism: Pseudonocardia sp.; assembly: GCA_036265695.1. Lineage (GTDB taxonomy): Bacteria > Actinomycetota > Actinomycetes > Mycobacteriales > Pseudonocardiaceae > Pseudonocardia. Next base: position 1,214 of record DATAOO010000025.1, read on the forward strand.
TTGCCTTTTCAGGAAGAGCTCCCCGGAGGACGCGACGATGGTTCGCACAATGCTGCGGTTGAGGCCGCGCACCCGATCGCCACTTGTGTTGGTCGCCTGCCTGACCGTACTGATCGGCATCGCGGGCTGTGCGCCACCGGCGTCGTCTGCGGCACAGGCGCCAGGCGAGAGACCGTCGCAGGCGGCAGGTCCGGGACCGGCGTCATCGGCACCTGCCGCGGCGGCAGCGCCCGAGTCGCCGTCGGACGCGGCGTTGCGGTTGGAGGCGTTGCTCGGTCAGCACGCGCTGCTGGCTGCGGATCTGATGCGGGGGCGGCTGCGCAAGGACGAGGATTTCGCCCAAGCGGCGAACGCGGCCGTCGGTCAGAACTCCGACGATCTCGCCCGCGTCGTCGGCACGCTGCTCGGTGACCAGCGGGCGACGCAGTTCAAGGGCGTGTGGTCCGATCACGTCGCGGCGCTGTTCAACTACGCCCGTGGGCTCGCCACGGAGGATGCCGCCGTGCGTGAGGATGCCCGCACGAAGCTGGTCGGCCTCGAGAGCGACATCGCCGACTTCTTCTCGGACGCGTCGCAGGGCAGGCTGGACCGGGGCGCGGCGCGTACGGCGATGCGTGTCCACGTCGACCACCTCACGCGGCAAGCGGACGCCTACGCGGCCGGTGACTACGCCGGGGCCAACGCCGCCTACCGGCAGAGCTACCTGCACACGTTCGAGCTCGGACACACGCTGGCGAGCACGCTGCTCCCGCCCGACCAGGCGGCCGAGCTGAACGCCCCGTCGTGGCGGCTGCGCTCGGAGATGACCCGCTTGCTGGGCGAGCACGTGGGGTTGGCGCTGAGCACCCTGCGTGCGGGCGCGACCAACAACCCCGACTTCTCCGCCGCGCTGGCCGCGCTCAACGGGAATACCAACGACGTCACCGCGGCCGTGGCCGGCCTGTTCGGGGGCCCCGCTGCCTCGCAGTTCATGGCGCTGTGGGCGGATCACCTCGATCTGCTCGGAACGTATGCGGTCGACGTCGGGGCGAAGAAGCCGAACCGCCGCGAGGCGGTACAGGGCGAGTTGCGCGACTGGCAGCAGCGGTTCGCCACGTTCATCGACACCGCCACCGAGGGCAGGGTGCCCGCGCCCGACCTCGCCGCGGCCCTCCTCGGCCTCGACGACCTGCTGTTGCGGCAGGTGGACGCGTTCGCGGCCAAGGACTACCGGCAGGCCCAGGACCTGGCCAACCAGACCTACCCGCAGGTGTTCGGGCTCGCCAAGAACATGGCGGACGCCTTCGGAGCGACCGTCGCGGCCCGGATGCCGCAGGGCGGCGCGGAGACCGGCGGCGGCGGGACGGCGGGCGCGCCCGGGTCGTCGACCACGGCCGTGAAGGAGGCGGGCCCGGCGCGGAGCGGGCCTGCTGGATGACGCCGCCGCCGATCAGGCGGGGCTTGGGCGCGGTCTTCTCCGTTGCGCTGGTCGCGGTCCTGTCCGTGGCCGGTGCGCCCGTCGCCGCCGCGCAGGCGTCCCTGGACGTCGTGGCGAGTGGCGTGGCCGACGGTCGGGCGCGGCTGATCGTCGGTACGGACGACGGCCCACCCGGGCCGCCGTCCGTGTCCGTCTGGGTGGCGGGCGTGGCCCAGCCGACCAGGGTCGACGCGCTGCTGTCCGAGCGGCTGGCGATGGCGCTCGTCGTCGACACGTCCACCGATGCGGCCGCGGTTCTCCCGGCCGGAGCCACCGGCGCGGCGAACCTCGTCCTCGCCGCGCCGCCCGCGGCGAGAGGCACCCTGGTCGTGGGTTCTGCGCCACCGGTTGTCGCGGCACCGTGGCCGTCCGGGCGGGAGGCCATGTTGGCAGGCCTCAGCGCCGTGCAACCCGGTGGAACCCGCGCGACGGCCGCCGCGCTCGGCCTCGCCCTCGCCCAGCTCCCCGCCGTCGCGACGGACCCGCGGATCGTCGTGCTGTTCACCGCTGCGCCCGACGCGGGCGGCGAGCCCGCCGCGGCCGTCGTCGACCGGATGCGCGCGGCAGGCGCGGTGCTCGCGGTGGTCGAGACGGGCGGCGCGGGGCCGGCGGACTTCTGGTCCACCACCGCGGCGGGCACGGGCGGCGTCGCTGTGCGGGCCGCCTCAACGGACGTCGTGGCCGCGTTCGACCGGGTCACCCAGGCGCTGCAACGGCGTTGGCTCGTGACGATCCCGGCGCCCGAGCGGCTGCCGGCCACGGTCGTCGTCCGGACCGGCGGCGGTGCAGCGCCGCTCACCGCGGAGGCCGTTGTCCCCGCGCCGCCGCCTGCGTTGGGCGGGCCGGCTCTCCTCGTCGTCCTCGCCGTCCTCGCCATAGTGGCCGTCCTGGTGGTCGTGGCCCTGCGGAGACGGGCGCGCGCACCCGTGGGGCGGCGTGCGACCCCGATCTGGAACATCCCGCCGCGGCCTGAGCCGTTCGTCGAGCGGAGGACGCTGTCCGCGCAGGTGACGGAGGCGCTGCAGGGGAACCGGCCGGTCTGGCTGCACGCCGCAGGCGCTGCGGCCGGGGTGGGCACGACCACGGCGGCGATCGACTTCGCCCACCGCCACCGGGCCCGCTACGACATCGCCTGGTGGGTTCCGGCGCTCGACCCCGACCTCGTCCCGGACTACCTGGCGGAGCTCGCCGAGCAGGCCGGGCTGGCCGGGCCGGACGACTCGGCCGATCGCGCTGCGGCATCGCTCACCGAGGCGCTGCGCCACCGGCCGCGCTGGCTGCTGGTCTTCGACGACGCCGGGAGCCCGCGCGAATTGGCGCCGTACCTGCCCGACGGGCCCGGCGACGTCCTGGTCACCTCCGGCCATCCGGGCTGGCGGGATGCCGCACGGTCGCTGCCGGTGCCCGCGCTCACCGGCGCGGAAGCGGTGGCGCTGCTGCGATCCGGGCGACGTGACCTGCCTGCTGCGGAGGCGGAATGCATAGCCCGTGCCTGCGGCTGCCTCCCGGTCGCGCTCGGCCCGGCGGCGGCCTGGCTGGCGGACACCCGCATGGACGCCCCCACCGGGTTGCCCGACCCCGCGCCCGGAGCGGCCGACGCGATGTGGAACCTCCTGCTCGACCGGTTGCACGCCGAGCACCCGAAGGCGTTCGCCCTCCTCGCGCTCGTGGCGTGGATGGGGCAGGCGCCGGTGCCCCTCACCGTGGTCACGGGACACCCGGATCTGCTCCCCGCGCCCCTCGACGGCAGCCTCGCCGAACAGGCCGATCTGCTGCATCGACGCGGGATGGCCCAACTCACCGAGGCCGGCGTGCTGCTGCACGGCACACCGGCCGAGCTCGTCCGCGGCCGCACCCAGGCCGACCACCGTCCGCGCGGGGGATGGCCCGCGGTCGTCGTGCGGCTGCTCCGCGCCGCCGCACCGCACGGATCGCCGAGCGATCCCCCAACGCGGTCCGCCTGGCGACGGGTGCTCCCGCACGTGGTGGCGGCGACCGACCCCACCCGCCCGCTCGACGTCGTCGTCGAGGACGTCGGGTGGCTGCTCGACCAGGCAGGCCGGTACCTCGCCGCGCGGGGACGCACGCGCGCCGCGCAGGCTCTGCTCGACGACGCGCGGGTGCTGGAGGCCTCCTCCAACGGTGGACCCGTCAGCAATTGTACGTTGACGTACCATGATGTACATGGCGCAGCTGAGCGTGAGTGAAGCGCGAGCGATCCTGCCCGAGGTGCTCGACCGGGTCGAGCGTGGCGAGGAGATCACGATCACCCGGCACGGCCGCCCGGCTGCGGTCTTGCTGCGGCCGGATGCCGTGCGGGCGCGCCGAGCCGAGCAGGTCATCGGGCGGGGGCGGGAGGTTGCGGAGCTGGTGTCGGCGGCGCGAGGTCGACCGCTTCCGGAGGCGGCGCTGAGCGAGGAGCGCGCCCGGGAATGGGTTGACGCGGTGCGCGTCCAACGCGATCGCTGATGGATGCGTTCGACGCCGATGTGGTGATCTGTGCCGCGGTGGCGGGGCACCCCTTGGGCCGACGCGTCCGGGCGCTGTTCCCCGTCGAGCCGGAGGCGATGGCGGGTGTCGGTTCGGTGCTCTTGCTGCCCGAGGTGTTGGCGAAGCCGATGCGGGACGGGTCGGCGGCGGAGGTGGCGGCGCTGGCGGGCTTGTTGGGGCGGCTGGACCTGCGGAGCGTGGATCCGGTCACGTCCGAGGTGGCGACCACGCTGGCGAGCGAGTACCGCCTTCGGGCGGCGGATGCAGTGCACCTGGCCACGGCGGTGGTCGTCGGCGCGGATCGGTTCGTCACGAACAACCGTCGTGAGTTTCCGGCGTCGATCTCCGCGATCGAGGTGACCTACCCCGAGGATCTGGACGAACCGTGAGCCGCGGCGGCGGGTCGGCCGCTCGGCCCGAGGTGCACGGGCAACGCGGAGAGTCCGCGCAGCACCAGCCCGTCGCCGTGGTTCCAGCGCAGCTCGGCCGGGTCGACGGCCAGCCGCATCGCCGGGAACCGGGTGTGCAGGGCGGCGAGCGCGATGCGTCCTTCCAGCCGGGCCAGCGGGGCGCCGAGGCAGTGGTGGACGCCGTGCCCGAGGGCGAGGTGGGCGCCGTCGGTGCGGTGGATGTCGAACGACTCGGCGTCGCGGTAGCGGCCCGGGTCCCGGTTGGCCGCCGCCAGCGACACGATCACCTGGGCGCCCGCGGGGATCACGACGTCGCCGATCGGGACGTCCTCGATGGCGTAGCGGAACGTCGCGTGCTGTCCGGGTGGGTCCCACCGCATGGCCTCCTCGACCACGCGGGCGACGAGTGCGGGGTCGGCGACGAGCGCGTCACGCTGTGCGGGGTGGCGCAGCAGCGCCACGGTCGCGTTGCCGACCAGGCTGGTGGTGGTGTCGTGCCCGGCCACGATCAGCTGGAAGATCGTGGACATCGCCTCCTGCCGGGTGATGGCGTCGCCCGCGGCGACCAGGTCGGTCACCAGGTCCTCGCCGGGGTCGGCGCGCTTGCCGTCCAGCAATGCGGCGAGGTAGCCGACGATCGCGTCCGACGCCGCCACCGTCGCGGCGGGCGGTGGCCAGGAGTGCGGTGCGAGGAGGGTGCGGAACCATCGGCCGAGGTCGGCCCGGTCCGGTTCCGGGATCCCGAGCAGCTCGCTGACCACCGTGAAGGGCATCGGGAACGCGTAGTCCGCCACCAGGTCGACGACCTCGTCCCCGCGGGCCGCCAGGTCGTCGAGCAGCTGCGCCACGATGGCGCGCACGCGGCCCTCCAGCCCGTCGACCCGGCGCCTGCTGAACGCGGGTGCCGCGAGCCGTCGCAGCCGGGTGTGGTCGGGCGGGTCGACGGCGAGCATGTGCCGGGCCAGCGCCGGTCCGGGCAGACCTTCGGCGACCGTCTCGCCGCTGCCGGCCAGCGCGGCGTGCATGTCCTTGGACAAGCGCGGGTCGTTCAACGCCGCTCGGGCCTCCTCATAGCCCACGACCAGCCACGCCGGGTGCCCGTCGGCCAAGCGAACGGGGTGCACCGGGCCTGCCGCGCGCACCTGCGCGAACAGCGGGAACGGGTCGTCGCGGTCGTAGTCACCCCACGCGTCGAGCGCCGGGTGCCGCGGTGACGGCAGCGGGGATGACATCGGGGACGTCCTCATCAAGCACCTCTGGTGAGCCGGAACAGATGCCGGGAACGCTCCCGGGACGCCGTCAGCGCACCGTCAACGCACCGTCATCCACGCCGTGCGCTCAGAACGGGGCGTCGGGCGGCAGCACGCGGATCTCGGGCAGGTACTCGTCGAGGTCGCCGGGCTCGAAGCGGCACATGCCGATGACGTGCCAGAACTGGCCGCCGACGTCCCCGTCGGTCTTGTAGCGGCCGTCGGGGGACAGGACCGCCCACCCGGCGGGCAGCCCGAGCAACGTCAGGTGCCGCGCGGCCTGCCCGCGCGCGATGGTCCAGAGCTGCGCGGTGCCGTCGGCGCTGCCGCTGGCCAGCAGGTGGCCCCGCGGGTGGAAGGCGAGCGAGGCGACGCTGTGGGTGTGCCCCGCGAGCGTCTGCAGGTGGTCGCCGGTCGCGGGATCCCACAGCCGGATGACCAGGTCGTCGCCCGCCGTGGCGAGCAGCTGGCCCGTGGGGTCGAACGCCGCCGCCCACAGCCGTCCGGTGTGCCGGGTGAGCACGTGCCTGCACCGACCGGTGGCGGGGTCCCACAGCCGGGCGGTGGCGTCCCACGACGCGCTGGCCAGCGCGCCGCGGCCGAACGCAAGGGCGTACACGCGGTCGGTGTGCCCCTCGAGCGTCTGGATGAGCCGCCCCGACGCGGCGTCCCACAGCCGTACCCGCGAGTCGTCGCAGCCCGTGGCGAGCGTCGAGCCGTCGGGGCTGTAGGCGATCGCCCGCACCCGCCCGCGGTGCCCGGTGAGCGTGTACACCGGCCTGCCCGTGCGACGGTGCCACACACGCACCATGTCGTCGTCGTCGGCGGTCGCGATCTCGGCTCCGGACGGGCTGAAGGCCAACGCCCACAGCGGCGCGGTCTCGATCTGCAGGTAGCGCTCGAGCTGGCCGGTGTCGGCGTCGACCAGGCGCAGGAGCCCTTCGTCGTCGGCCGCGGCCAGCACCGGCTGGGCCGGGCTGAACTCGGCGGTCCACAGCCGGTTGGGTTCGCCCGCGATCGTCCGGACCTGCCGCCCGACGGTCGGGTTCCACAGCCGCACCACGCCGTCGTTGCCGCTCGTGGCGAGCAGCGCGCCGGTGCCGCTGAACCGGACACCGCCCACCCGCCTGCCGTGCCCGCTCATGGTGTGCACGCACGCGCCGGACGCGGGGTCCCACAGGCGGGTGGTCAGCTGGTCGTCGCTGACGGCGAGCTGGCCACCGTCGGGGCGGAACGCGAACGGCCACACCGAACCCGTGTGCCCGGTGAGCCGGTGCCGCAGCCGCCCGGTCGCGGCGTCCCAGAGGCAGACCGTGCCCGCGCTGTCGCCGCTGGCGAGCAGGTCACCCCGAGGGCTCCAGGCCACGCAGTAGACGGCGCCGAGGTGGCCCTCGAGCACGTGGCGCACCTCGCCCGTGGCCGTGTCCCAGATGCGCACGTGCCCGGCCGCGTCGCCCGAGGCCAGCAGCGGTTCGCCGGGGTGGGCGTCGACCGCGAGCACGTCGTCGGTGTGGCCCGCGAGCTCGACGACCGGCACGCGGTCGGCCGTGTCCCAGCCGCTCAGCCTGCCCCCGGCCCCGGCCGCGACCAGCAGATCGCCGGTCGACACCAGCCGGTGCACGGCGCCGTCGGCGACCCGCACCTCGCCGGCCGCGGCGCCGGTGGCCGCGTCCCAGAACCGCACCACGCCGTCGCGGTGGGCCGCCGCCACGACGCCCGCGTGGAAGGCGATGCCGAAGACGAACCCACCACCCGCGGGCGTCCGGTACCGCAGGTTGCCGGTGGCCACGTCCCACAGCCGCACGACGCCCTCCGCGTCGCCGGTGGCCACGACGTCCTGTCCGGGGCCCAGCACGACCGGCCAGGCCCACTCGCGGTGCCCGGCGAGCACGTGGCGCATCTGCCCGGTGGCCGGGTCCCACAGGCGCACGGTTTCGTCGCTCGAGCCGGTGACGAGCACGTCCCGGCCGTGGACCACCGCGAACACGCGGCCGGTGTGCCCCTGCAGGGTGCGCAGCGGGCGCCCGGACACCGTGCCGCACACCAGCACGCCGCCGTCGTCGCCGCCGACCGCCAGCGTGCCGCCGTCCGGCCCGTAGGCCAGCACCTGGGGGAGCCTGCCCAACCCGGCGTGGAAGCCGTGCCGCACGCCGATGGTCGCCGGCGCGAGCTCGGTGCCGACGGGGGTGCCGGGCGCGATCGCCGCGCCCGCCAGCTCGGGTGCTTCGGGAACGCCGGTCACGTCGATCAGCGCCGCGCGGGTCCACCGGCTGTCGGTGACGACGGCCCCGGTCAGGTCGGCGCGCCGCAGGCGGGCGCGGGTGAGGTCGGCGCCCGAAAGGTCGGCCCCGACGAGCCGGGCGCCGTCCAGCCGGGCGCCGTCCAGCCGGGCGTTGCGCAGCTCGGCGTTGGTCAGGTTGGCCTCCGCGAGGTTCGCCTCGGTGAGGTCGGCGCCGGTGAGGTCGACGTCGGCCAGGTCCCGGTAGGAGAGGTCGGCGCCGCGCAGCGACGCGCCGCGCATGTCCGAGGCGGCGGGAGCGTCGAGCCGCGCGCGCACCGCCCGGGCGTTCGCCGTGAGGTGCTGTCCGGCGTCGCCGTTGCGCAGGACGACGTCGGCCCAGGCGCGCACCACGCCCGGGTCGGCGATGTCGCACAGGAAGTCGACCGCCTGTTGCCGCAGTGGCCTGCGGCCGAGCGCCGCGGGCTGGGCGACGCCTGCGTTGAACTCCCCGGCGATCGCGTTCGCGACGAGCCACTCGGTGACGGACGGGTGGATGAACCCGAACAGGCCTTCCTCCGTGCGCACGAGCAGGCTCCCGCTGCCGACGGCGTGCACGCGTTGCTGCTGGGACAGCGCGTCGGCGGAGAGCCCGGTGAGCGTGTCGGCGACCTCGACGAGCTGCGCGGGCCGCAGCCACGTCGCATCGGCCTCCCACAGCGCCACCGCGAGCGCGGTGAGCGCCGTCCACAGGGTGGCGGTGTCCAGCCCGGGCGCCGCGCCGGGGCCGCCCGAGGCCCGACGGCTCTCGTGTGCCATCCAGGAGCTGAGGATCCCCTCGTACAGCCCGGCGGCGCTGATCGTGTTGCGGTGCGCGACGGCGGCCGCGACCCGTTCCATGTCCAGGTCGGCGACGAAGCCGAGCATGCGCGGGTTCTGGGCCAGCTCCAGCAGGTCCTCGATGCCCGCGAGCAGCTGGAAGCGGCGGTTGGCGGCCTGCTCGTCGCCGCCGTGCCGGTTGACGAAGTAGGCGCGGACCTGCGCCGCGGTGAACTCCTCCACCGCGAGGATCCGACGGTGGCCGATCAGCCCCACCTGGGCGCCGAGCGCGGTGAAGACCTGCTCGTGGGTGCGGAAGTGCTGGGTGCGCGCGGCGACGACGACCTTCGCCTTGCCCTGCGCGGCTTCGAGCAAGTTCTCCAGGTGGTCGGCGGCCCGGTCGTAGCTGATGCGGGTGACGAGCTCGTCGAAGCCGTCGAAGAGCAGGGCCACCCGGCCCTCGTCCAGCATGTACCGGAACGCGCGCAGGTCGATGCGGTCCTCGCCGTGCTGGGCGAGGTGGGCGGCCACCAGACCGTCCACCGAGTGGGACCGGTCCATCACGCCGAGGTCGATGAGGATCGGGATCGGCCCCGACTCGGCCTCGCCCAGCCTGCGCGCCACCTCCCGCAGGACGAAGGACTTGCCCCGCCCGAAATCGCCGAGCACGAGGACGAACCGGCCCTCGTCCGCCATCAGGACGTCGAGCAGCTCGGCGGCGAGATCCTCGCCGACGGCCCGGTCCTCGCTGCGCAGGTCCCGGTAGCGCTGCGGGACGTAGAGCCCGGGCGGGTAGACGGGGTCGGCGCGCAGGCGCGCGGTCTGCGCCGCGACGTACTCGGCCAGGTCGAGCATGCCCTGGAACTCGGTGAAGCTGCGCAGCCGGAGCCTGCGGCGCACGGCGAGCCTGCGCACGGCGTCGGCGGGCGGCGGGCCCTGGTACACCAGCTCGTCGCCGTCGGTGGGGTCGTGGCGCAGGAACTCCTCCACCGCCTCGGCGGTGACCGCGCCGACGTGCGCGCCGAGCCTGCGTTGCAGGGTGAGCCCGTCGGTGTGGCGGGTCACGAGCAGCTGGGGCGGGGTGGTGTCCACGCGGCGGACGCGCGCGTCCGGATCGCGGGCGACGCAGACGTCGGCCATGCGCTGCAGGAGCAGCGTGTGCGGGTCGGTGCCCGGGCCGATGGCGGGTGGCTCCGGCGTGGGCGCGGGCAGGGCGGGGGTGAACGTGCCCTCCGCCGCCCGCCACGGCCGTTCGATCGGGGCCTCGAAGGGCTCGCCGGGCCGCGCGCCGCGGCTCGCGTAGCGGCGCAGCCCGGCCGCGGTGAGGTGGACGACCTCGGCGCGCCCCGGGCCCGCGCCCGGGAGCACGGGCAGCCGGTCGCCCAGCAGTTCGGCGCTCGTCCCGCCGGGCCCGGGCCCGTGCAGGAGCACGTTGAGCCGGTGGCCGAGCAGCCGGTCCAGCGTGGTGGCGTCGCGCAGCGTGGCCGGGTCCTCGGCGCCGGACGCGCCGGGGATCGGGTCGTGGCGGACCACCCCGACCCGCAGCCATCCCGTCTCCTCGAAGTGGCGCAGCCGCTCGGCGAACCAGGAGGCCTGCGCCTCGCCGATCCGCCCGTAGTCGTCCCCGTGCCGGTGGGTCACCGCCATGGTCGAGTTCAGCGCGGCGATCGCCACCTGCAGCTCCGGAACGGCGAAGAGCGTCCACGGCTGCGCTTGGTCGAAGACGGGGCCGTCGAGGCCGTCGTACAGCTCGGCGAACAGCTCGGCCCACAGCTCGAGCTTGGGGAAGTAGGGCTCCACCGGGGTGCGTTCCCTGGCCTCGCACGTGTGGAAGTAGGCCTCGCACGCCGAGCGGGACACGTCCCGCGCTCCCGGCACGATCACCAACCGGCCCGGGTCGAGGCCGAGCGTGACCCGCAGGCCGGTGAGGAACGCCCGCGCCTCGTCGAGCTGGCGCGGACGTCCGGACTCGGTGACGTCGCCGCTCACCACGAGCAGGTCCGGCGCGGGCACACCCGCGTCGGTCAGCTCCGTGATCTCGGCCAAGATCCGGTCCTGCAGGTCACGCGCGGTGACCGGCTCGTCGGGGTCGGCGAGCCCGCGCCCGAACCGGGGGCCCGCGACGTGCAGCAGCGAGACCCCCTCGGCCGAGCGCGTCGTCGCGGGTGGGTAGCCGGGAGGGGCGATGGGGGCGTGGCGGCCCGCACCACCGCGCGGCCTGCCGCCTGCTGGTGGGGCGCCGGGCAGCGCGACCCGATCGGTCCGCGTGCCCACCACCTCGGCCATCCGCGCCAGCAGCGCCCGTGTCGCGCTGCGGGCGTCGGCGACACCGGTGAGGTCGACGGTGCGCATGCTGTGCGGGGCGCCGTCGCCGTCGTCGACCCGGACGGTGACCAGCCGGGTCGCGTCGGTGCGCAGCGCCACCTGACGCTCGGCCGCGACCCCGCCGGACCCGAGGTAGGCCCGCGAGAGCACCGCGACGATCACCGCGGCGCCGCGCATCCCGCGCTCGGCGAAGTCCTCGACCGGCGAACCCGGGGGCAGGTCCCACGCCCGCAGCAGCGTGCGGAAGCCGGCGACCTCCAGCTGCCACGCGATCCACGCCGCCCAGCGCTCGTCGCTCGGGCTGTAGCTCACGAACACTTCTGTCGGCGGGCCGTCGCCTGCTTGATCGGCTCGCGGCGGCATGTGCGTCAGTATGGCGGAGCCCACGCCGTGGAGTCCGCAGCTTTCGGAGGCCGCTCTGCCCATCCCCCGCCGTCTCGGTGCGCTGCTCGCCGCCCTCACGCCGCTGGACTGGATCCGGATCGGGCTCCTCCTGCTCGGCGTGCTGTGCGTCGTCACCGGGCTCCTCCCCGCCGCCGAGGCCGAGCAGAACATCCGGCGGATCCTGCCGCTGTTGTTGTTCCTGGCCAGCGTGATCGTGTTGGCCAACCTCGCGCGCGAGGCGCTCGTGTTCGACGTGATCGCGACCAGGCTGGCGATCCTGGGCAAGGGCAGCTACGCCGCGCTGTTCCTGCTGTGCGTCGCGTTCGCGTCGCTGACGACGACCGTTCTGAACCTGGACACGACCGCGGTCCTGATCACGCCCGTGCTGCTCGCCCTCGCGGCGCGCTCCGGGATCGCCGCGCTGCCGCTGGCCATGACGACCATCTGGCTGGCCAACACCGCGAGCCTGCTGTTGCCGGTCTCGAACCTGACCAACCTGCTCGCCGCCGACCGCATCGCGCTGTCGGCACCCGCGTTCGCCGCGCGCATGTGGGCGCCGCAGCTGGCCTCGATGGCCGCAACGATGATCTTCCTGTGGGTCTTCTACTGGCGGCGCGCGCGGCGCGGTGCCGATGTCTACACCCCGCCCGCGCCGATCGAGCTGCGCACGGCCCGCGATCGGGTGCTCTTCCGGGTGGCCGGTGCGGCCTGCCTGCTCTTCGTGGCCGCGATCCCGCTGATCCGCGACCAGATCGGCCTCGCCGCCCTGGCGGCCGCGGGCGTCGCCGTCGTCGCCTTCGCCATCTTCGACCGCTCCGCCCTGCGGCTGCACCTCATCCCGTGGCAGCTGCTGATACTGGTGACCGGGCTGTTCCTGGTGGTCCCGACGCTCAGCCGCTACGGCCTCGCCGAGGTGATGACGGCGCTCATCGGCACCGATTCCGGCCCGGTGGGTGCCTACCGGGCGGCCGCGACGGGCGCAGGCGTGTCCAACCTGCTCAACAACCTGCCCGCCTACACCGCGGGCGAGGCGGTCGTGCCGCCCGACGACAAGCAGACCCTGCTCGCGCTGCTGATCGGCACGAACGTGGGGTCGATCGTCACGCCGTGGGCGTCGCTGGCCACGTTGTTGTGCCTGGAGGCGTGCAGGAAGCACAACCTCCGGGTGCCGTTGGTCGCGTTCGTGTTCGTCGGGCTGGGCCTCGCCGTCACGGCGCTCGCGGTGAGCGTGGGGGCGCTGCTGCTGACCGGCCCGTGACTCAGCCGGTGGCGGTGCGGTCGGCCACCGCCTTGCGGACGATCTCGGTGACGTCCCGCTCGCCGATCGAGCTGGGCAGGGCGAGGCCCACCGCTGTGAAGAGCCTGCGCACCTCCTCGGTGGTCGGCGGCTCGGCGAGGCGCACGGTGTCGATGGTGTCGAGGTGGAGCTTGCGCGCCTGGTTGAAGCTCGCGACGAGCTCCCGGTCCAACGAGCGGTAGTGGGCGCGGTCGTTGTCGAAGATCAGCGACGCGGTCGGGGAGCCCTCCTGCGTGAGGATCGCGCAGCTGCGCGAGAGGTCCCAGCGGAACGTGGACACCACCCGCGAGAACCCGATCTCGACGGTGAGGAAGTTGCCGAACTTCTGCCGGTGCAGGCAGACGGCGAGGATCGTGGCGTAGACCTCGGTGCGCACGCGCTCGCGCGTCCAGTCGCCGTCGCGGGCGGCCTCGCCTGCCGCGGGCGTCGAGCGGAACCGGGCGTACGCGTCGCAGAGCGCGTCGTCGGTGGGGTCCACGACCTCCAGCTGGACGCGCAGCGGCCTGCCCTCCTGCCGGGCGATCTCCACGCACCGCGGCAACGTGCGCGTGCGCAGCGAGCCGCCCGTGCCGCCCTTGAAGATCCAGCGGTCGGTGTTGCGCCACGCGTCGGCGTAGGCCTGGCTGAGCTCGGGCCCGCTCGCCGAGCGGACGGTGGCGATCGCGGTGAGCGCCTCGCCCACCGACGACCGGTCACGCAACAGGGTGGCCGCGAGCAGCGCGAGCGTGAGCAGCACGGCCGCGTTGATGACGCTGCTGTCGGGCCCGAGCACGTCGAGGACGCCGAGCAGGCCGAACACGATCGCGATGGTCAGCGCGAGCATCGGTTCCGCGTTGGCCCGCAGCCAGCGCCCGAATCGCCTCATCGGGCACACCGTACTGGTCGGAATTGCGGGCCTTGCGGAGCACGAACGCCGGGGTGTGGTTGGATGTCACCAGGTCGTTCGGTTTCGGTGCTCGTGTGATGCACGCCCGCGGGAACACGTTGGGCGGAGCACGGCAACAGCAAGCGGCTCCCGTCCCGCGGATCGGCCGGGACGAGCAAGGTGCTCGTCCCAACGTTCTGCTAGGAGCACATCGCATGGCGCAGGGAACTGTGAAGTGGTTCAACGGCGAGAAGGGCTTCGGCTTCATCTCGCAAGACGGCGGCGGCGCTGACGTCTTCGTGCACTACTCGGAGATCGACGTCTCCGGCTTCAAGAGCCTCGACGAGGGTCAGCGCGTGGAGTTCGAGGTCGGCCAGGGCGCCAAGGGCCCCCAGGCCACCGGCGTCCGGCCGGTCTGAGCGACCCGCCTGACACACCGCTCGTACAGAGCCCGCCTCCCCCGGGAGGCGGGCTCTGGTGTTTCCCGGTCAGGTGGCGTCGAGGTAGTCGCGCAGGAGCCGGGCGCGGGCGGGGTGGCGCAGCTTGGTCATGGTCCGGTGTTCGATCTGCCGGATCCGTTCGCGGGAGACGCCGTAGATGCGGCCGATCTCGTCGAGCGTGTGGGGGCGGCCGTCGGTCAGGCCGAATCGCAGCCGGACGATCCCGGCCTCGCGGTCGGTGAGCCCGCCGAGCACGTGGCGGATCTGTTCGTGCAAGAGCTGGGCCGCGGCGGCGTCGAAGGCGACCGCTGCGTGCGGGTCGGCGACGAGGTCGCCGAGCGCGGTCTGGCCGTCGTCGCCGATCGTCTGGTCGAGCGAGATCGGGTCGCGGGCGATGTTCTGGAGTTCCTCGACGCGCCGCGGCGTGGTGGCCAACTGCTCCGCCAGCTCGGCGGGGCTGGGCTCGCGGCCGTAGTCGCGCAGGTGTTCGCGGCGGGCCCGGGCGAGCTGGTTGATCTGCTCGCTGATGTGCACCGGGATCCGCACGGTGCGGCTCTGTTCGGCCAAGGCCCGACCGACGGCCTGGCGGATCCACCACGTGGCGTAGGTGGAGAACTTGTAGCCCTTGGCGCAGTCGAACTTCTCGACGGCCCGGATGAGGCCGATGTTGCCCTCCTGGATGAGGTCCAGGAAGGCCAGGCCGCGCCCGGCGTAGCGCTTCGCGATCGAGACGACCAGGCGCAGGTTCGCCTCGATCAGTGCGGCGCGGGCGACGTGGCCCGCGCGTTCGATCGAGAGCAGGTCGCGGCGCAGCTGCGCCGGGATGGCTTCCTCGTCCGCGACCACCTGGCGCAGCCGCTCGGCCGCGAACACGCCCGCCTCGATGTCGACGGCGAGCGTGACCTCCTCCTGCGCGGAGAGCAGGGTGATCTTCCCGAGCCTGCGCAGGTACCCCGCGACCGAGTCGACCTCGGACACGACGGTCGGCCGTTGCGCGGCGGCGGACGCCGCGCCCGGACTCATCCGTTCCCGTCCGGCCGGGCGGCGGTGTTGTCGGGGCTGTCGTGGCTGTCGTGGTTCACGTCGAACGCGACGACGGTGAGCGACCGCGCCAGCTCGCGCACGGTGGCCAGCGCGCGGTACTTGTCGCCGACGTCCGGGTGCTCGCCGGAGCGCTGCACGTCCTGCCAAAGCGCTTCCACGTAGTGCCGGAGCACCTCGCGGGCGGCGAGCTGCTCCGACTGCGCGGCGGGGTCCATCCGGCTCAGTCGCGCGCGGTCGAGCGAGGCGAACACGTCGACGAACTCCGGCCGGTCGTCCACGTCAGGCCCGCGCGAGGGGTCGGGCGGGCGGGGGCCTGCGGGTGGCGCGGGCCCGGCCGGTGGACGTGGTCGCAGACGTGGCTGCTCCTCGGAGTCGTTCGGCCGCACGGGAACCGCCGGGCCGCTACGCTGTAGACGCTACGGCATAGCGCTTGTGGCGGCAACGTCCGTGGCTGCGCGCCGCGAAGGAGGGGAACGTGCCCGGCACCGCGAGATCGACCGGCTCTGACCGGCCCGTCAACCGGCGTCCCAACCGTCCTCGGCTCACCCGCCGCGAGGTGCTCGCCACGGCCTTGCGGCTGATCGACGAGGAGGGCGTCGACGCGCTGACGATGCGGCGCCTCGGCCGCGCGCTCGACCGCGACCCGATGCGGCTCTACCGGTTCGCGGCCAGCAAGGACGCGCTGCTCGACGGGGTCGTCGAGCTCGTGCTGGAGGAGCTGGAGGTGCCGTCCTCGGCGCCCGCGCAGACGTGGTCGGACGTGCTGCGGGCCACCGCGCACCGCTACCGCCGGATCGCCCTGCGCCACCCGCACGTCGTGCCGCTGCTGGTCACGCGGCCCCTCGCCACCCCACTGGGGCTCCGCCCGCTGGGCACCCTCCGTCCCTTGGAGGCGTTGCTCGAACTGCTCGTGGCGGCGGGCTTCGCGCCCCACGGCGCACTGCACGCCTACCGCCTCTACATGGGCTTCCTGCAGGGCCACGTCCTCACCGAGCTGCAGGAGCGGGTCCACGACCCCGACGAGACCGACGCGTTGCTCCGCCTCGGCCTCTACCGGCTGCCGCCCCGCGAGTTCCCGCGGCTGCGCTCCCTCGCCACCGCGTTGACCGAGTTCGACGGCGCGAAGGAGCTCGACGAAGGGCTCGACATCGTCCTCGGCGGCCTGCGGCGGCAACTCGAGTCGTGGGGCTCCGGTCACCTAAAGTGATGAACTGAACACTCAACGTCTAACCCGGCCGCGCCGCCGCCGATGACCGCTGTGGATCGCCACCACGGGCGACCTCGCCGCGGCCAAGGCCGCCTGCTCGACGACCTTCACCGGCGCTCCCGCGCAGCTGGTCCAGTACGTCGACGGCAGCGGCATCGACGCGAACTACGTCTGCAGGCGCGCCTGA
>DATAOO010000026.1:0-23950 GCA_036265695.1 Pseudonocardia sp.
CAGCTTCTTCACGATCGACGACGTCGGCCAGGGCAAGGAGTTCGACGTCATCGCGAACGTCGAGATCGGCGAGGACTTGAACGAGGTCGTCAACCGCCACGAGGTGCGGGTGGGCATCGTCAACCTCACGCAGTCCAAGGCGGTGGGCACGCCGCAGACGCGCACCGACAACCTGACGCCGCAGAACAACACGGCGCGGCTGGAAGAGGTGCGGGTCGCCATCCCCAGCGGCTGGGACGCCGACGCCGAGCCCGGCGACGTCCTGCAGGCGATCGCCTCCTACAAGGTCACGGCAGGCGTGAACATCGACTTTTCCACGGCCCAGAGCGTCACTTTCGTGGTGTCCTGACACACCGACCCAAACGGGGGCGGCCAGATCTGGCCGCCCCCGCACCGGCTTGTGGAGGTGCGCGCGTGTCCGGTCATTGGGACGCGAACATACGACAGGTCCTGGCGGTGGAGAACGATGTGGTCTTCGCCCCGATCGACGTCGTCGCCGCAGGCGAGGCTTTCGACGTCGTCGCGTCCGCGTACGTCGGTGAAAGCCTGATGGCGGTCGTCAGTTGCTGCGATCTCTTCGTCGCCGTCCGCAACCTGAGCCGTTCGGTTGCGGTGGCGAACGAGCACCTCCACCACGAGCTCGCGCCGGGGCGCCAGGCGTTGCACAAGACGCTGCGCGTGAAGATCGGCTGCGGGTGGAAGGCGGATGACGGTGACGTCCTGGAGGTGCTCGCGACCTTCAAGGTGACCGCAGGTGTGCACACCGACTACTCGCTGGCCCGCAGCGTCCCGCTCGTCGTCTGCATCTGACACAGTGGAAGCGCGCGAGCCGACGGTGAGTCGTACGTCCTGACGGTGCGAGTTGGCGATTCCGACGACCCGAACGGCCAACACGCGCCGTCGAAACATGCGACTCACCGCCGTTGGGGGGCGCTTAGGATTGGCCGGTGCTGGCGGTCCTCGGCCCGGTGACCGTCGACGGCGTGCCCGTGGTGGGGCGCAAGACCCGCGAGGTGCTGGCCCTGCTCGCGCTGGCCGCGCCGCGCCCGATCACCGCCGCCGGGCTCGCCGACCGGCTCTGGGACGACCCGCCGCCGTCGGCGATCAAAACCGTGCAGGCGCACGTCTCCCGGGCCCGCACCGCGCTCGCCGCAGCCGGGGGCGCGCGGTTGGCGGGCGGCTACCGCATCGTCGCCGGGGCCGCCGACCTGGACGTGCTCGCCGTCGAGGACCTGCGCCGCCGCGCCAGGGTCGCGGCGCTCGCCGGGCACGACCACGACGCCGCGGGCAGGCTCGCCGAGGCCCGCCGCCGGTGGCGCGGCGAGCCGGAGCTGCCCGCCACCCACGCGGGCGACGCCGAACGCGCGCGGCTGGCCGAGGAGCACCTGCTCTTGGTGGAGGACCACCTCGCCGCGGAGGTCGCCGCGGGCCGCCCGGACGCCGCGCTGCCCGAGCTGCAGGCGTTGACCGCGGCGCACCCGCTGCGCGAGCGCCTGTGGGGCCTGGCGATCACGGCGCTGTACCGGTGCGGGCGGCAGGCTGACGCGGTCGCGGCGTACCAGGCCGCCCGCCGCCATCTTCGCGACGAGGCCGGGATGGAGCCCGGCCCGCAGCTGCGCGCGCTGGCGGAGGGGGTTCTGCGGCACACCCTCCCGGTCACCGTGCCGCCGGCACCCAGCCCGCCCGCGCTCGCGTTCGACGGGCCGCACTACGCCGACGCGGGCGGGCGGCACGTCGCGTGGGGCGTGTACGGCACCGGACCCGTCGACGTGCTGCTGCTCAACCCGACCTTCCTGCCCGTCGACGCCTACGGCGAGGAGGCCCACCTGGCGCACGCGGTCGGGCGGCTGGCGGCGGGCCGTCGGGTGGTGGCGTTCGACCGGAGCGGGCTGGGCCTGTCCGACCCGGTCGCGCCGGAGACGCCGCCGAGCGTGGCCCAGTGGGCGGCCGACGCCGTCGCCGTGCTGGACGCGAGCGGCGCGGACCGCGTCCACGTGCTGGCCAACGCCGACACCGGCCTGATCGCGCTGCGCCTGGCCGCCGAGCACCCCGACCGCGTCGCGAGCGTCACGGTGGTGAATCCCTACCCGCGGGTGTCGGTCGGCGACGGGTACCCGCACGGCGAGCCCGCGTCGATGGAGGCCGTGCTGCGCGACATCCGCACGCCGGGCGTCCGCCCGCCGGTCGACGTGCTCACCTGGATCGCTCCCGCCGTGGCCGACGACGCCCGGTTCCGCGCCTGGTGGGACGCGGCCGGGCGGCGCGCCGCGAGCCCCCGCACCGCGGGTCTCGTGCACCGCGCGATCGTCGACGGCGACGTGCGCGCCCTCCTCCCGCGGGTCACCGCGCCGGTGCTGCTGCTCTCCCGCGCCGAATGCCCGTCGCACGACCCCGGCCACGGGCGCTGGCTCGCCGCCCACCTCCCCCGCGCGACCCTGCGGGAGCACCCCGACCCCAACGGCGTGTGGTTCCTCGGCGACGTCGACTGGGTGCTGACGCAGTTCGCCGCGTTTGTGCACCAGGTCGCGCGGGGAACACCCCCTCATGGTTGAGGAGCGGTCAAAGTGATCACATTCGTCATCGTGTCGATCATGTGCATTTTCGTGATGGCGGGCGTCATCACGGTCGTCGACGGCGTCCGCGGCAAGCTCTGAGCTAGTTCGGGGTGGGCTGCGGCACCGCCGGGCACTGCTTGTCCGAGCGGTTGCCCGCCACCCGGGCGGGCAGGGTGCCGTCGGTCAGGTACGCCGCGATGGCGTTGTCGGTGCACGCCACCCCGGAGAGCGAGCCCGCGTGCGTGGTGCCGCCGAGGCCTTCCACGAGCACCGACTTCCCGAACACCCGGCGAGCCTCCAGCGCGCCCGAGTACGGCGTGGCGGCGTCGAGCGTCTCGCTGATCAGCAGCATCGGCGGCGCGGCCGCACCGGTGATCGCCACCGGTCGCCGCGCGGGCGCCTTCCAGGTCTGGCAGGGGGCGTTGTACCAGGCGTTGCCCCACGTCTCGAACGGCGCGGTGGCCGCCACCCGGGTGTTGTCGGCGAGCACCTTGGCGAACGGCTGCGGCCAGGCTGTGTCGGTGCACTGCACGGCGAGGTAGATCGCGTAGCCGTTGTCGTCGCCGATCGAGGCCGTGTCGTCGTAGAGCGCCACGAGCGCGGCGGCGTCGCGCTTCTGCACCCACTTCGCGAACGTCGTCGCGATCTTCTCCCAGCCCGAGACGTAGTAGCCCGCCTGCAGGAAGATGTCGGTCCACTCCGAGGGGCCGATCTTGCCCGCCGCCGGCTTGGCCCGGAGCTTGTCCCGCTCGGCGTAGTACAGCTTCTCGATGTCGGCGCCGGAGCTGCCGAGGTGGTAGACCCCGTTGTTCTTGGCGATCCAGTCGAAGTACACCTCGATCGTCTTCTGGAACGCGACGTCCTGGTCGAGGTTGTTCCGGTACCACACCCCGCGGTGGTCGACCACGCCGTCGAACACCGCGCGCCGCAGGTTCTGCGGGAAGAGGGTGGCGTAGACCTGGCCGAGGTAGGTGCCGTAGGAGAAGCCGTAGAAGTTGATCTGCTTGGCGCGCAGGGCCTTGCGGATGGTGTCCAGGTCCTTGGCGGCGTCCTCGGTGGTGAGGTGCGACAGCAGCGCGCCGCCCTTGCTCGCGCAGGCCGCGGCGTAGCGCGCGGCCCGCGACTGCCACGCCGCGACCACGCCAGGCGCCTTCGCCGGGTCGTACTCGGGACGGTTGTAGCCGCCGTAGTCGGGGATGCAGGACAGCGCGGGCCTGCTCGCGCCGACGCCGCGGGGGTCGAAGCCGATCCAGTCGTAGGCGTCGCCCGCGTGCTTGGGCACGGTGCCACCGAGCAACGCGAGCGAGAGCCCCGCACCACCCGGACCACCCGGGTTGACCAGCATCGGGCCCTGGGCCTTGGCGTCGGCGACCTTGTGCTTGACGCGCGACACCGCGATCTTGATCTTCGCGCCGCCCGGCTGCGCGTAGTCCAGCGGAGCGGTGACGAACCCGCACTCCGCCCGGCCCGCGAGCGGCGCCTTCGGGCACGGGCCCCAGGCAACGGGCGGCGGCTGGTAATCCAGCGACGGCGCGGCCTGCGCCACAGGGGCCGCGACCGTCAAAGCGACGGCAGCAGCCAACACGGTCAGCGCGAAGCGACGCACTTTTCCCCCACTCCCCCGATGTGGACGGAGAGCGAGATTGCCATCCGGTTCCGACCGGGACAACCACCCCGACGGGCGGTCCTCGGTCACAATGGGTGCTTGCTCCCGGGAGGGGTCCCGCGCGAGGCTGGCGGCCGTGGATCTTCTTCCGGGCGTGCGCTCGTCCCTCGTCGACACCGACCGGATCCGGATGCGCGTGCTGGAGGCCGGTCCGACCGACGGCGAGCCCGTGGTGCTCGTGCACGGCAACCTCTCGACCGCCCGCTTCTACGAGCACCTCATGCCCGAGCTGCCGTCGCGCTACCGGGTGATCGCGCCGGACATGCGCGGCTTCGGCGGCTCCGACCCCGCCCCGCTCGACGCCACCCGCGGGCTCGCCGACTGGGCGGACGACACCGCCGCCCTCCTCCGCGCGCTCGGGGTGACCGCGCCACCGCACCTCGTGGGCTGGTCGACCGGCGGCGCGGCGATCGCGCGGTTCGCGCACGACCGGCCGGTGGCGTCGCTGACGTTCCTCGACCCCGTCTCGCCCTACGGCTACGGCGGTACCCACCCCGACGGCACGCTCTGCTTCCCCGACGGCGCGGGCTCCGGGGGCGGCGGGATCAACCCCGAGGTGGTCGCCCGGCTGCGGGCGGGCGACACCAGCGCCGACAGCCCGTTCACCGCCCGCAGCGTGTTCCGCGCGTTCTACGTCGCGCCCGGGTACGTCGAGCCGCGCGAAGATCTGCTGGTCGACGAGATCCTCACCACCCACCTCGGCGACACCAACTACCCCGGCGACGCCACGGCCTCGGAGAACTGGCCGGGGTTCGCGCCCGGCGCGTCGGGCATCCTCAACGCGCTCTCGCCGCGCTACTGCCGCTGGGACGACATCGTCGACCTCGACCCCAAGCCCCCGGTGCTCTGGACGCACGGCGCCGTCGACCTCGTCGTGGCCGACGGCTCGCCGTTGGAGCTGGGCACGCTCGGCGCGTCCGGTGCGGTGCCGGGCTGGCCGGGTGCGGAGGTCTACCCGCCGCAGCCGATGGTGGCCCAGATCCGCGCGGTGCTCGAGCGCTACGCCGAAGCGGGCGGCTCGGTGCGCGTCGAGATCATCGAGGGTGCCGGCCACGGGCCGCACCTCGACGCCGCCCCGCGCTGGCTCGCGATCTTCCAGGAGTTCCTTGCGACGATCGGGTGAACGACCGGCGGAGGTCGGCCCGTCCGACCGATGGAGGGACGTGCACGCCAGCGGGAAGATCCGCCCCGACCCGGGTGCCGCGCTGCTCGAGCTGTACGACGCGGCGCTCCCCGAGGTCTACGGGTACCTGCTGGCGCGCTGCGGGCGTCGGGCCCTCGCCGAGGACCTGACGGCCGAGACGTTCCTGGCCGCCGTCGCCGCCTGTCGGCGGGAGCCGCCGCCGACGCCCAGCACCGGCTGGCTGGTCGGCATCGCCCGGCACAAGCTCGTCGACCACTGGCGGGCCGCCGAGCGGGAGAACCGCGGGCTCGCCGCGGTCGCGGGTCCGAACATTCCCGACCTGACCGATCCCTGGGACGCGCACCTCGACGCGCTGCTGGCGCAGGAGGTGTTGGCCGAGCAGTCGGGCCTGCACCGGGCCGCGTTGACGTTGCGCTACCTCGACGGCCTTCCGGTCGGCGAGGTGGCGCACGCACTCGGCCGCACCCGCCGCGCCACCGACGCGCTGCTCGGCCGCGCCCGCGCCGCGTTCCGCCGGAGCTACGAGGGGAGGACCCGATGACCGATCCGCACCATGATCCGTTCGACGCGCTGCGGTCGATCGGCGGGCCCGTCGACCCCGACCCGGCCTTCGCGGCCGCCCTACGCGCTCGGGTGGAGCGCGCCCTGCTGTGGGAGGAACCGATGACCAGCACGCTCACCACACCGCGCACCACGCCGCGGATGCACACCCTCACCCCGTACCTCGCGGTCGTGGACGCCCGCGCGAGCATCGCGTTCTACGTCGCCGCGTTCGGCGCCGTCCGCCGCGGCGACCCCTACGTGATGCCCGACGGGCGGATCGGCCACGTCGAGGTGGGGATCGGCGACACCGTCCTCATGCTCGCCGACGAGTTCCCCGAGATGGGCCTGCTGGCCGCGGTGACCCGCGGCGGGCCCAGCGCGTCGCTGCGGCTGGAGACGCCCGACCCGGACGGGGTCGTCGCCGCGGCGGTCGCGGCGGGGGCCGTGCTGGAGCGGCCGGTCACCGACGCGCCGTACGGTCGGGGCGGCGTGGTCGTCGACCCGGACGGGACCCGGTGGATGGTCTCCCGCGAGGCGCCGACGGCGCACGCGGGCGACGTGGTCTACGCGTCGCTGTGGGCGCCCGACGGGGGTCGCACCCGGCGGTTCTTCGACGGCGTGCTGGGCGGGCTCGGCGCGCTGGGCACCGCGGACGCGCCGACGGCGGGCCTGATGTGCTGCTACGAGGTCGCCGACGTGGACGCGGCCGTCGCCGCGGTTCGGGCCGCGGGTGGCACGGCCGACGACCCGCGCGAGGAGCCGCACGGGCGCACCGCCGACTGCGTCGACGACCAGGGAATCCCGTTCGCGCTGCACACCGGGTACTACCCGCCGCTGCCCGAGAGCCCGCTGGCCTACGCCGAGCTGCGCGTTCCCGACGCCACGCGGGCCCGCGCGTTCTACGGCACCGTGCTGGGCTGGGGGTTCGAGCCCGGCGGCGAGGCGGGGTACTGGCACCCGCGCCGTCCCGACGGCGGCTTCCCGGCCCCGATGTTCGGGCTCGTCGGCGGCGCGGCCGAGGCGCGGGTGGTGCCGACGTTCCGGGTGCCGGACGTGGCGGCGGCCGTCGCCGAGGTCCGGGCCCGCGGCGGACAGGCGGCCGCGGGCGACGAGCGCGGCGGCACGCCCTGCGTGGACGACCAGGGCACCCCCTTCCACCTCCAACGCTGAGTCGTACGTTCCACCCCGGTGAGTCGTACGTTCCACCAGGGCGTGTTGGCCGTTTCGCCGCGTCGAAACGGCCAACACACCGCGGCGATACATACGACTCACCGGGGGCGGTAGCGTCCCGCGCGTGATCGACGACGGCGCCGAGGTGCTCGCCCGGGTGGACCGCGGCGGCGTGGTGGAGGCCGTGCACACCGGGCACGCGGTCGCGCTCGGCGTCGACGGGGCTCCGCTGGTGCGGGCGGGCGACCCCGACGGCCCGTTCCTGCCCCGCTCGTCGCTCAAGCCGTTGCAGGCCGTCGCGATGCTGCGGGCCGGGCTGGCGCTCGACGGCCCGGGGCTCGCCCTGGCCTGCGCGAGCCACGAGGGCGAGCCCGCCCACGTCGAGGGGGTCCTCGCGATCCTCGGGCGGGCCGGGCTCACCCCCGCGCACCTGCAGACCCCGCCCGTTCTCCCGAACGGACCGGACGCCGCCTTCGCCTGGCGGCAGGCGGGCCGCGGCCCCGAGCCGATCGCCCACATGTGCTCGGGCAAGCACGCGGCGATGCTCGCCACGTGCGTCGTGGCGGGCTGGGACCCCGCGTCCTACCGCGACCCGGCCCACCCGCTGCAGGTCGGCGTGCGAGCCGCGATCGCCGAGCTCACCGGCGACGAGCCGCTCCCCGTCGTCGTCGACGGGTGCGGCGCTCCCGCGTTCTCGGCCACCGTCGCGGGGGTGGCCCGCGCCTACGCCCTGATCGCGACCGCCGCCGCGGGCACCCCCGAGCACCGCGTCGCGACGGCCATGCGCGAGCACCCCTGGTACGTCGGCGGCACCGGCACGCTGGTCACGCAACTGGGGCTCAAGGTGCCCGGGCTGATCGCGAAGAACGGCGCGGAGGGCGGCTTCGCCGCGGCCCTGCCGGACGGGCGCGCGCTCGCCGTCAAGGTGCTCGACGGCTCGCCGCGCGCCCTGCCCGCCCTCGTCGCGGCCCTCCTGCGCGCCCTCGGCGTCGACGCGCCCGCCGCCGACCCGGTGCTCGGCGGCGGCGGGCCGGTCGGCGAGGTGCGGCCTACCGTGTGACGGCGGCGTCCCACTCGATGTGGTGGCCGTGCATCCAGGTCAACGACGAGTCCATGGACTTCCCCGCCCGCCGGAAGATCACCGGCAGCAGGGCGTCGCGGACCACCCGGCCGACCGGCCCGGCCGCCTTCGCGTTGCTCGACCGCGCGCCCGCCTTCACCACGCGCTCCACCCGCACCCGGCGGAGCCCTTCGAACGTCGGGAACGCGTGCTCGGGCACGTCGCGCAGGCACTGGGCCAGCACCACGGCGTCCTCGAGCGCCATCGCCGCCCCCTGCCCCGCGGCGGGCGACGTGGCGTGCGCCGCGTCCCCGATGATGATCATGTTGTCGCGGTACCAGCGCCGGACCCGCGGCATGTCGAAGGTCGCCCAGCCGGTCAACGGGCCGGGCGCGGCGGCGATCATCTCGCGCATCGGCCCGTAGTCGTCGCCCAGCAGCTCCAGGAGCCAGGTGCGCCAGTCGGCGTCGCTCATCGCCTCCAGCTCGCCGGGCGCGGGCTCGCGCGGGTGCGGCGGGTTCGCGAACCAGCCCGCGCTGCCGTCCGGCGTCGCCGTCCAGCCGAAGAAGCACCGAGTGCCGAACATCATCTGGAACTCGTCGGGCGGCGTGTCGAGCGGGAAGTCCGCGATGTAGCCGCCGATGTTGAGCACCGGGACGTAGCGCACGGGCGCCGCCTCCGGGTCGATGATCTCCCGCACCCGGGACCGGATGCCGTCGCAGCCGATCAGGTAGTCGCCCTCGGCGGTGGTGCCGTCGGCGAACGTCACCGCCACCCGGCGCCCGTCGGACCGCGCCTCGACCAGCCGCTTCCCGTACTGCACCGAGGCGCCGCGGGCCACGGCCTCGTCGCGCAGGCCCGTGTACAGGTCACTGCGGCGCAGCATCTGGCTACCGGTGCCGTCGGGGAGCACCGGACCGTTGCTCATGCGACCCAGCACCTTGCCCTTGCCGTTGAGGAACCGCATCGACCGCGTCGGGTAGCCCAGCTCGGCCACCAGCTTGTGCGCATCCACCGCACGGAGCGCGTCGATCCCGTTGGCCTGCAGCGTGAGCCACGACCCCACCTCGTCGGCGCCGGTCGGGTGCGCCTCGAACACCTCCGCGTGGACGCCCGCCTTCTGCAGCGCCATCGCCACCACCGGCCCCGCGACGCCCGCCCCGATCACCACTGCCGTTTTCATGTTCCCCCTAGACTTCACTCGAACTCGCAAGTATCTCGTGTAAACGAGTATCTTGCTCGGACGAGATGATGTCAAGGAGCGCCCCGTGGACGACGACGCGCTGCGCGCCGAGGTCACCGACCTGCTGCTGCGGTTCATCGCGGGCGTGGTGCTGCACAGCAACGAGGTAGCTCGCCGCGTCGGCCTGGGTCCCAGCGACGCCCAGTTCCTGGGCCTGCTCCGCCTCGAAGGGCCGCTCACCCCCGGCAGGCTCGCCGAACTGACCGGGCTCACCACCGGCTCGGTGACCGGCGTGCTCGACCGGCTGGAGCGCGGTGGCTTCGTGCGCCGCGAGCGCGACGCGGCCGACCGCCGCAAGGTGCTGGTGACGCCGGTGCCGGAGGCCGCGGCCCGGCTGGGCGAGCACTACGCCGAGCACGGGGCGCACACCGACGCCCTGCTCGGCAGGCGCGACACCGCCGAGCTGCAGGTGGTGGCCGACTTCCTCCGCGACCTGATCGCCTCGCCGGGCGGGATGGTCAGCGACGCGCCGCGCTGACGGGCACCTCGACCGGCCCGCGCTGGGCCGGGATCACCACCGCCGGGGCAGCGGGCAGGGCGAGCTGGCCCTCGGCCGGGCGATCCGGGCTGCGCCGGTGCGACCGGACCCAGCCCAGGGCCCGCCAGTGGCCACGCACGAACGCCATACACCCATGAAAGCACGCTGCACCGACAATGTGGCCGTGTCCCGATCCGAGCGGCTCTTCCGCATCGCCATGGCGTTCAAGGGCATCGACGGCCTGCTCGAACTGGTCGGCGGCATCACCCTGCTGCTCGTGCCGCAGGCCGAGGTGCAGAAGGCGATCACGGCCGTCGTCGCGCGCGACCTGCTCGGCCCGCCCGACGGCTCGCTCGCCCGCCATTTCGTCGTGGGCACGGCCGAGTTCGCGTCGGGCAACCGCACGTTCGCCGTGGTCTACCTCCTGCTGCACGGCGTGCTCAAGGTCGGGCTGGTCGTCGCGCTGCTCCGGCACTGGCTGCCCGCCTACCCGGTGGCGATCGTGGTGCTCGGGCTGTTCGTGGTGTACGAGCTGTACCGGGCCACCCAGACCGGCTCGGTACTGCTGCCGGTGCTCGCGGTCGTGGACGTCGCGGTGATCGCCCTGGTGGTGCGGGAGTACCGGGCGCTGCGCCGTGCGCAAAGCGCTCCGCGCGGATCGGTCAAGGGTTCTCCCCACCCTTAGCCTCTAGGCGTGGTGACGATCGACAACACCGAGCCCCTCGCCCGGGTGCCACCCCGACGGCGGCTGGTGTGGCGCGTCGTGATCGTCGGGCTCCTCGCGTTGGCTGGCGCCTGCGGGCTGGTCGTCGAGGAGGCGCTCGCCGCGCCGGGCAACGACCCCGCGGCCGCGAAGCTCGCCGAGTGGGGCCGCGACAACGGCCTCGGCGGCCTCGTCACCTGGTTGGAAAGCCTGCGCTACGCGGCCGACCAGCCCGCCGTCGGCGGCACGCCCGCGGGCGGCATACCGGCCGCGAGCGGCGCCGAGCAGCCCGGCCGCTCGTTCGGCGGCGGCGACACCCCGCTCGCCCCGCTCACGGGCGGGCAGCCGCTGCCCGGCGAGGGCCGTTGGCAGACCGTGGTGACCGCGCACGGGCGCCCGGCCGTGCAGGTGGCCGCGCTGCGCCCCGACCGCCAGCACACGTCCTACGTCGTCGGCGTGCTCCGCATGGACGCCAGGCTGGTGCGCGGCCTGCTGCACCCCGGCAGCCGCGACCCCGGCGGCACGTGGAAGGCGTCGTCCGGCCTCACGCAGGCCGAGCAGCGGGTGGTCGCGGTGGCCTTCAACGGCGGCTTCCGGTTGAACGACCCGAGCCGCAACGGCTACTTCAGCGAGGGCCGCACGGTCGCCCCGCTCCGTGACGGCGCCGCCAGCCTGGTCCTGCGCACCGACGGCACGGCCGACGTCGGCACCTGGAACGCCGAGGTGCGCATGGGCCCGCAGGTGGCGAGCGTGCGGCAGAACCTGCAGATGCTCGTCGACGGCGGGCAGGTCAACCCCACCTGCGCCACCGGCGGGACCAAGGAGTGGGGCAGCACGATCGGCCAGGCCGCCTACATCCACCGCTCCGGCTTCGGGGTGACGGCCGACGGCACCGAGGTCTACGTCGGCGGACCCGCCCTCTCGGTCTGCACGCTGGGGCGGATCCTCGCCGACGCGGGCGTGGTGCGGGGCATGGAGCTCGACATCAACCCCGGGTGGGTCAGCGGCGCCTACTTCCACGACCACCCGGTCGGCGCCCCCACGGCGTACGCGCTCTTCCCGGCGGAGCAGGTGCCGCCAACGCATTACCTGAGCCCGTCCAGCCGCGACTGGTACTCCTGGGAACTGCGGCCTTAGGGCAGGCGCGCCGCCAGCACGTGGGCGGTCATCGCGCCGGTCACCGGGCCCTCGCCCAGTAGCGCGGTCAGTTCCTCCGCGACGGCCGCGGTGGCCGTCGCGAGGTCGGCGCGGGCCGAGATCTCGGCCAGCAGCGGAGTGCCTCCGCAGTAGCCCGCGGCGAGGTCGGCCGCCGAGGCGGTGGTGCCTTCGAGCGTCACCGGGGTGACCGAATCGCACCGCAGCCCGCCCGCTTTCGCGTCCGCGGCGAAGACGTCGGGATCGGCGTAACCGTGCGGCACCCTGGACAGGAACGTCGGCGGGTCGTCGGGGAACACCCGCGCCAGCGCGGTGATCATCGCGGTCTCGAAGACGTGGGTGTCGAGCGGGGCCCAGGCGTTCATGAGCGCCCGGCCCCCGGGCGCGAGCACCCGCGCCACCTCGGCGAACGCGGCGGGTTTGTCGGGGAAGAACATCACGCCGAACTGGCAGGCGACGAGGTCGAAGGCCGCGTCGTCGAACGGCAGCCGCATGGCGTCGGCCTGCTGCCAGCGCGCGGCGGGCACCCGGCGGGCGCCGAGCTCGACCATCGAGCCATTGAGGTCGGTCGCCGTGACCGCCCCGGCCACCCCGACCAACTCCCGGGTGAGCACGCCGGTGCCCGCGGCCAGCTCCAACGCCTCCCCGACGGGGTGCGCCGCCGCCCGTCGGGCCAGGTCGACGGCGAACGGGTGGAACACCGTGGGCACGAGCCAGCGGTCGTAGGCCGCGGGCATGCTGTCCACCCACACCCGCGCCGTGTCACCCGTCATGCGGCAGGAGGGTACGCCGATCCGGGGCGGGTGCCGGAGAACGTCGAGGGACGGCCGGGAGCGCGGTGGCGCCTGTCCGAGCGGCTCCCGCGCGCCGCATGCGAGTGGGGCGCCGAGCCGCAATGGCCAACTGACTGCGTCGAAAGCGCAGACTCACCACGCCCGGATGTACGACTCACCTGGGCGAAACGTACGACTCACCCCGGCGAAACGTACGACTCACCGCGGCGTGGGGCAGCTCAGTAGGACCTCGCCACCACGGCGACCAGGTCGGGCTCGTCGGAGGACTCGGGTAGCGAGCCGTCTTCGCGCTGCAGGCACCGCACGGTCACCGCGTCCTCGGCCAGCCGGGCCTCCCCCGCCACGCCGACCGCCGCCCACGGGAGGCGGGCGAAGCCGGTGCGGGCGGCCTCGGCGGCCTCCGCGACCGAGCCGACGTCGTGCGTCCGCTCGTCCCGACGGCGGGTGGCGGCGGCCAACATGTCGGCCTGCGCCGCAGCCAGCAGCCCGGGGACGGCCGCGGCCAGCCCGGCGAGCGCCGTCGCCGTCTTCTCCCCCGTGTCCCGGCGCACCAGCGTGACCTGCCCGGCCGCGAGGTCGCGCGGCCCGAGCTCGACCCGCAGCGGCGCGCCCTTGATCTCCCACTCCGTCACACGCCGCCCGAACGACCGGCCCTCCCGGGCGTCGACCCGCACCCGCACGCCCGCACCGCGCAATGACTCGGCCACCTGCTCGGCGACCTGCAGGAGCGCGGCGTCGCCCCGCACCGGCAGCACCACGACCTGCGCCGGCGCGACGGCGGGCGGCAGCAGCAGCCCCGCGTCGTCACCGTGCCCCATGATCAACCCGCCGACCATGCGGGTGGACGAGCCCCAGGACGTCGTCCAGGCCAGCTCCCGTTGCCCGGACGAATCCAGGAAGTCGATCCCGAACGCCCTCGCGAAGTTCTGCCCCAGCTCGTGGCTGGTGGCCAGCTGCAGGGCCTTGCCGTCGCCCATCATGGCCTCGCAGGTCATCGTGTTGACCGCGCCCGCGAACCGCTCCCGCTCGGTCTTGTGCCCGACGAGCACGGGGAGGGCGAGGCGGTCGACGAGGAAGTCGCGGTAGACGTCGAGGTGGATGCGGCGGGCGTAGGCGGCGGCGTCGGCGCGGGTGCGGTGCGCGGTGTGCCCCTCCTGCCAGAGGAACTCGCTGGTGCGCAGGAACAGCCGGGGCCGCAGCTCCCAGCGTACGACGTTGGCCCACTGGTTGAGCAGCAGCGGTAGGTCCCGGTAGCTCTGCACCCACTTCGCCATGTACTCGCCGACCACGGTCTCGCTGGTGGGCCGCACGACGATCGGCTCGTCCAACTGCTTGCCGCCGCCGTGCGTCACGACCGCCAGCTCGGGGCTGAACCCCTCGACGTGCGCGGCCTCCCGCGCGAGGTAGTGCTCGGGGATGAACAGCGGGAAGTAGGCGTTCTCGGCCCCGGCCGCCTTGATCCGCCGGTCGACGTCGGCCTGGATGTGCTCCCAGATCGCGTAGCCGTACGGGAGGATCACCATGGTGCCGCGCACCGGCCCGTTGTCGGCGAGCTCGGCGGTGGCGAGCACGTCCTGGTACCAACGGGGGAAGTCGGCTTGCGCGGTCAACATGCCCCGCGACGGTAGCGACCGGCCTCCCGTCGGTCGCGCCGTTTTCCCGTCTGGACAGGACGGTCGGCGACAACGGACGCTGCACGGGTGACGTCGAAGCGGGCCCGGTGGCTGCGCCGCGGCGTGATCCTCGTGGTCGTGCTCGTGGCGGCGTACGGCCTGCCCGCGCTGTGGCCCGAGGTGCGCACGGCCCTGGCCGGGGTCGCCAACATCGCGCCCGCGGTGCTGCTGGCCGCGCTCGCGCTGGAGACCGCGTCGCTGGCCTGCTTCTCCGGGCTCACGGTCTCGCTGATCGGCCGGGCCCGCCGCCCGGGCTTCTTCACGCTCCTGCGCATCGACGTGACCGTCTACGGGCTCAGCCGGGTGCTGCCCGCCGCCGCGGCCACCGGGGGTGCACTGCGCCTACGCCTTCTGACGGCGGCGGGCGTCGCCCACCCGGACGCGGTGTTCCTGGCGACGATCGAGGGCACCGGCTCGGCCCTGCTGCTCTGGGTGATGCTCGGCGCCACCCTCGTGGTCGCCCTCCCGGTGAACGGCGCCGACCCGCGCCAGATCCTGCTGGCGGTGGCGGGCATCGTGCTGGTGGCGGCGGCGTTCGCGCTGCTCGTCGCGGTGGCCAGGGACGGGCGCGGGCTGCGACGGCTCACCGCGTGGCTCGCCCTCTGGGTGCCCGGCATGAACGCCGACACCGCGTCCGCGGGCCTGCGCCGGGAAGGCGAGCACCTGCGCGCGCTCGCCGCCGACCCGCCCCGGCTCGCCGCCGCGATCGTGTGGGGGGCGGCGAACTGGCTGCTCGACGCGACGGTGCTGTGGGTCGTCCTGGCCGCGGTGGGGCACCCGCTCAACCCGCTCACGCTGTTCACCGCCTACGCCGTGGCGAACGTGCTGGGCCTCCTGCCGATCACGCCGGGCGGGGTGGGGGTGGTCGAAGGCGTGCTCATCCCGTCGCTGGTGGCCGCGGGTGTGCCCGCGCACCTCGCCCTGGTGGGAGTGCTGGGCTGGCGGCTGGTGAACTACTGGCTGCCGATCCCGGTCGCCGCGCTGCTGTGGCTGACGCTGCCCCATCACCCGACCCACCCGGGGGCCGCCGATGACGACGACAGGTCAGTTGTTCGCCGCGGTGCGGCCGAGGCGCAGCGCCGAGACGAGGAAGAAGACGCCGCCGAGCAGCGCGTAGGCGGCCACGGTGACCACCGAGGCCCCGGGAGCGAACGACTGCACGACGAACGTCGTGCCTGCCACCACGGAAAGGGCCCCGCTGATGATCATCGCCCACTGTCCCCCCAACCGGCGTCGGCCCACCGCGACGACGAGCTGAAGAACGCCTGCGACGATCGCCCAGGCGCCCCACACCCGTAGCGCGGCGGGGATGCCGGAGGTGACGGCGACGGCGAGCCCGACCACGGCGAGCGTGCTGACGGTGATGGTGGCGACGAGACCGACCGCGCTCCGGGTCCTCGCCGCGCCGCCACGTTGTGCGCGGACGTCGACGACGGCCGCGGCCACGTCGAACACCGGATACAGGACGAGCAGCACCGCGGTCAGCGGACTGCTGTTCGACGCGGTCAGGAACAGCAGGATGGCCCAGACCAGGGCGAACCCGAAGCGCACGAGGTAGAGCCGCCGCAGCGCCGGGGCACCGCCGGTTGCAGCGGTGCCGCGGGTCGCGGCGATCGGTGAGCTCGACATGACGCCTCCGAGGGAGAAAGACCGTTCTTCCTTGCTTGCCGGCCTGAGGGTGCCACGGATGCACGGCCGCCGCAAGACCGACCGTTCTTTCTGCTACGTTGCCCACGTGGCGTCGACGACAAGCCTGTCTCCGGCCCGGGAGCGACTGCTTGCCAAGGCCAGCGAGCTGTTCTACCGGGACGGCATCCGGGCGGTGGGGGTTGAGCGGATCATCACCGCGACTCCGACGACGCGAGCCACCTTCTACCGACACTTCCCTTCGAAGGAAGCCCTGGTGGTCGCCTACCTCCGCGGCGTCGACGACCACACCCGCGCCGCCATGCGCGCAGCCGTCGAGGCGGCGCCCACGCCCGCCGACGCCGTGCGCACGGTCGGGGCCGCCCTCGCGGACGACCTGGCCAGACCGGAGTTCCGCGGCTGCGCCTTCCTCAAGGCAGCAGCCGAGTTCCCCGAGCCCGAAGACCCCGTGCACCGGGTGGTCGTCGATCACCGGGCGTGGTACGTCGCTACGCTCACCGATCTGTTCGCGCAGGTCTTCGGGACCTCACCGCGGCGCGGCAAGCCCGAGCACGCCGCGCAGCACTTCCTCATGATGCGCGACGGAGCCATGTCCGGCGCACATCTTGACGGCGCCACCCGCGTCGGGGCCGCTTTCCGCCGCGGCGTCGAAGGTCTCCTCACCGTCCTCCATCCCGAAGAGGAGCCGCCGCGGCCCTGAGCAGGCCCACGAGCAACACCGACGACACGGCGCCGCCGGTGGCGAACCCGGGCTCGCCGATGCCGCACAGCACGAGCGCCGTTCGCGCTGCGGGTTCGCGCCAGCACGGGTGCCGCCGACGGGCGAAGATGGCGGTATGGCCGACGAGAACCCGTCCCAGGACCTGTTCAAGCAGTTCTGGAGCACGATGGAGCGCATGGGCATGACCGCCGGGAAGATGCCCGCGCAGATGCTGGGGATGCCGACGGTGCCGATGCCGGGCGGCCTCGCCGAGTCCCAGGTCGCCGCGATCGTCGGCGCCATCCGCGCCCAGCGCAGCGGCATCACCAACATGCGCGCCAACCTCGACGCCTACGAGCAGCAGCTCGTCGTGATGGAGCAGCTGCTGGAGCCGCTGGAGGCGATGACGCGCACGTGGGCGGAGACCGAGAAGAAGATCACGGGCTGATGAGCTCGCGCACGTAGGTGCGCTCGGCGGCGAAGCCGATGAGCGCGGGCTTGCGGCCCGGCCCGACCTTCGCGGCGACGGCGGGGCGCAGCACGTCGGCGTAGAACCGCTCCGCCTGCTCCCGCGACGACCACACCATGACCACGCGCAGCTCGTCGCCGACGCGGCCGACCCAGCGGGCCTCCAGGCCGTCGGGCTGCCCGACCGTCGCGGTGACCTCGTCGAACGTCGCGATGTCGGTGAAGGGCGGGGTGCCGATGGCGATCCAGGTCATGGTGTCCTCCGGTGGTCTCGTGCGGCCCGGTGGCCGCAGAGACAACGCTAAGGAGCGGCCTCGACCAGGCCATCCGCCGAAATACTCACCGGCTACTCAACCGCCACGCAGCCACCTGCCCACGCGTCGCGAACCCCAGCTTCGTGAGGATGTGCTGCACGTGGTTCTGCGCCGTGCGCTCGGAGATCACCAGCCGCTGGGCGATCTGCCGGTTGGTGAGGCCCTCGGCGACCAGCGCCGCCACCTCCTCCTCCCGCGGGCTGAGCACCGGGTCGTCGGCCAGCTGCGCCGAAAGCTCCGCGGCCCGCTCGGCGTAGGCGGCCATGCCGAGCGCCGCCACGAGGCTCGCGCACTCCGCGGCCACGCTCCTGGCGCGCACCCGGTCGCCGCGCGCGAGCAGGGCCGTGGCCAGGTGGTAGTCGGCCTCGGCGACGTAACCGGGCGCGCCGATGCGCGTCGCGAGCGCGACCGCGGTGGACAGGTGCTCCACGGCCTCGTCGATACGGCCGAGCGCCACCGCGCCCCGGCCGAGCGCGAGCGCGACCGGGCCCAGGTAGGCCACGCCGCCGCCGATCGCGTGTTCGGCGCGGTGCGGCGCCAGCCGGTCGAGCAGCGCGGCGAGGTCGGCGACCCGGCCCAGCTGCGCGGTGACGATCGTGGCGTAGACGTAACCGGGCAGCACGAAGAACGCCGGTAGCGACCAGGTGCCCAGCGGCCCCGCCTGCCGGTAGGACGCGTCGGCCTCGGC
Organism: Pseudonocardia sp.; assembly: GCA_036265695.1. Lineage (GTDB taxonomy): Bacteria > Actinomycetota > Actinomycetes > Mycobacteriales > Pseudonocardiaceae > Pseudonocardia. The sequence continues at coordinate 18,002 of DATAOO010000026.1, forward strand.
GGCGCGGCCCGCGGCGAGCAGCAGCACGGCCTGGCTCAGCTTCTGGATCGTGCGGAAGCGCGGCGGCGACTCGAAGGTGCCGAGGAACGCCTCGGCCTCGGCGGACACCCCCACGTGCCCGGCGAGCGCGGTCTGCAGCGCGAAGTAGGCGCCCGTGGCGGGCGCGCGCTCGATCGCCCGCATCCGGACGAAGCCCCGGCGCCCGACCTCGGCGGCCTCCGCGTAGCGGCCCTGCGCCTGCGCGATGCACGCCGTGACCCGGTCGCGGTGCCACGCGCTGACCGGCCCCCCGAGCCGCTCGACGGCGACGCCCAACGGGCCGAGCTCGTCGACGGCCTCGGCGAGCCTGCCCGCCTCGATCATCGCCTCGACCCGCCACAGCCGCCCCCACATCGCCGTGCGCGGGCTGTCCAGCCGCGCCGCGAGCGCGACCATCTCGGCGCCCAGCGCGAGCCGCTCCTCCCGGCCGGACGGGCCCGGGCGCGCCTCCTGCCGGGCTCGCAGCGCGCTGACCAGCGCGTCGTCGTCACCCGCCGCGCGGGCCTGCGCGAGCGCGGCGGCGGAGAGCTCCTCGACCCGCTCCTGCTCGCCGTCGTAGAACGCCAGGTGGCTGCGCTGGGCGAGCAGCCGGGCCCGCAGCCGGGCCGGGCCGTCGTCGCCGAGCCCGGCCAGCGCCGCCTCGCACAGCTGCGTGGCCAGCGCGTTCACCGACGGGTCGGGCACCGCCTCCAGAACGAGGGCCGCCTCCGCAGCGAGCTCGGGGCCGTCGGCGCAGCGGGCCGCCTCGCGCGCGGCGTCGACCGCGCCCGCGAGGTCACCCGACAGCGACGCGGCCCGGCCCAGCGCGACGAGCGCGCGACACCGCTCGGCCGCGGGCCACCCGGGCTCGGCCACGGCCAGCGCACTCCGGTAGAGCCGCACGCCTTCCTCGTACGCGAGCCTGCCGACCGCGTCCTCCGCCGCCGCGAGGGCCCAGCGGCGGGCCGTCGCGCCCTCGCCGAACGGCGCGAGCTCGGCCCAGTGCCGGGCGAGGTCGGGGAGGTGTTCGGCGAGGTCGGTGGGGTTGGAGCCGTGGCGCGCGGCGATCGCCTCGGCGACCCTGCGGTGCAGCGTGGCCCGTTCCGCCGTGGTGAGCGAGGCCGCCACCGCATCACGGGTGAGCGCGTGGCAGAACCGGTAGTCCGGGCCCAGCTCCTCCACCAGCCCCCAGGCGACCGCCTCGTCGACGGCGGGAAGGCACTCGACGATGGGCACCGCCAGCGTCGCCGCGACCAGGCCGAGCGCGAAGTCCCGCCCGACCACGGCCGCGGCCCGCAGGAAGGTGCGGCAGGGCTCCGAGACGCGCTCCAGCCGGGCGGCGACGACGTCGCGCACGGTGGCGGGCGGCCGGTCGGGCCGCCACATCCCGTCGGCGATCGCCCGGGCCACCTCCCTGACGAAGAGCGGGTTGCCGCCGGTGACGTCGAGGACGCGCGGCGCCTGCCCCGGGTCGGTGAGCTGCGCGCGGACGTCGTCGAGGCCGAAGCGGCGCAGGTCGAGGCGCTCGACGGCACCCGCGCGCAGCAGCTCGGGCAGCGCCCTGCGCAGCGCGTCGGCGGGCTCGACGTCGCGGAACGTGGCCAGCACGAGCAGGTGCGCGTCGGCGAGGCGGTCGGCGAGGTGGCGCAGCACGAGCAGCGACGGCTCGTCGGCGCGGTGCATGTCGTCGAGGACGACCAGCAGCGCGGGCTGCGCGGCCGCGAGCAGCGCGTCGGTGACGCGGTCGAACAGCTGGAACCGCTCCTCGGGCGACCCGGGCCCGCCCTCGAGGATTGCAGCGGGGGCGCCTTCCTCCGGTTGCGCTCCCGGGGGGCCGCCGAGCGCGCGCAGCACCTGCCGCCACGGCCAGTACGCGGGCGCGCCCTCCACCTCGGCGCAACGGCCCCACGCCACGGCCACGCCCTGCGCCGCCGCGTGTGCGGCCAGCTCCTGGGCCAGGCGGGTCTTGCCGATCCCGGGCTCGCCAGCGCACAGCGCCAGCCGCCCGCGGCCGTCGCAGGCCGCGGCCAGCCAGCCCGTCAGCGCCTCCAGCTCCCGGCGGCGCCCGACCAGGTGCGCGTCCACATCGGAAGCCTGGCAGAAATCGGGGTGCTCTATCGAGGGGCGTGCCAGTCTTGGGGCGCGCGGCTCGACACCACGGCCACCACCAGCACCACGACGATCAGGAGCACGGCGACGGCCAGCGCCCACGCCGGGCCCGCCCGCAGCACCAGCAACGCACCGAGCGCCGCGCCCGCCAGCAGCATCAGCACGGCGACCAACCGGCGGACCACGGTGTCGCGCCCGCCGCCGTGCTCGTCGGACGCGATCCCGGTGACGGCCATCGTGACCACGGTCGTCGTGATGTCCGGGACCTTCAGCCGCCGCACCGTCGCGTTCTGGATCCCCATGCCGAACGCCAGCAGCGCCGCCGCGACGACCGCGCGCACCGACAAGGTGGGTACCACCGTGACGGTCAGCGGCACGACCACCGGGACCGCCGCCACGACGAAGACCAGCTCCACCACCGTCGTCCACACCAGGAGCCGCCCGCGGTGCCCGCCCAACCGCGCGATCAGCTTCCCGCCCGCGTAGGCCCCGAGCACGAACGTCACGAGCGCGGCCAGCGCGGTCTCCCGCACCACGCCGAGGGTGCCCGCCAACGCCAGCCCGAGCGTCACGATGGTGCCGGTGATGTTGGCGACGAACACCCGGCCCAACGTCAGCAGGCTCACCGCGTCGATCACCCCGGTGACCGCCGTGAGCAGGAACAACAATCCCGGCAGCGGGCCGTGCACCGGATCGCGCAGAGTCCGCATCACGCGGGCGGGAGCGACTGCTCCAGCTGCCGCGAGAGCAGCGCCACGAACGCGGCAGGCTCGGCCAGCTCACCGCCCTCGGCGAGCAGCGCCATGCCGTAGAGCAGGTGCGCGGTGTCGGCCAGGCCCGCGTCGTCGGGTCGCGCCGCGTGCGCGGTGCGCAGCCCTTCGACCAGCCCGTGCTTCGGGTTGAGCTCCAGGATGCGCTTGACCTTCGGCGGCTCCTGGCCCATCGCCCGGTACATCTTCTCCAGCGTGGGCGTGAGGTCGCCCGGCTCGCCGACCAGGCACGCCGCCGAGTCGGTGAGCCGGTGCGAGAGCCGCACCTCCTTGACGTCCTCCTCCAGCGCGCCGCCCATCCAGGTGAGCAGCTCGGCGAAGCCCTGCTTCGCGGCGTCGTCGACGTCGGCACCGCCCAGGTCCACCTCGCCCTTCGCGACCGAGACGAACGACTTCCCCTCGAACTCGGGCACCGCGTCGACCCACACCTCGTCGACCGGGTCGGTGAGCAGCAGCACCTCGTACCCCTTGGCGCGGAACGCCTCCAGGTGCGGCGAGTTGGCCAACGCCGACCGCGACGGGCCGGTGCCGTAGTAGATGGCGTCCTGGCCCTCGGGCATGCGCGCGAGGTAGTCGCGCAGGGTCGTCGGCTGCTCCTCGTCGTGGGTGGAGGGGAACGAGCAGATCTCGAGGATGGCGTCGCGGTTGTCGTGGTCGGACAGCAGGCCTTCCTTGACCGCCCGCCCCATCTCCGTCCAGAAGGTGGCGTACTTCTCCGGCTCGTCGGCGAGCATGGTCTTCACCGTCGACAGCACCTTCTTGACCAGGCGCTTGCGGATCAGCTGGATCTGCCGGTCCTGCTGGAGGATCTCCCGGGAGATGTTGAGCGAGAGGTCGGCCGCGTCGACCACGCCCTTGACGAAGCGCAGGTACTCCGGGACGAGCGCGTCGCAGTCGTCCATGATGAACACGCGTCGCACGTAGAGCTGCACGCCGCGCTTGCCCTCGCGCAGGAACAGGTCCATCGGCGCGTGGCTGGGCAGGAAGAGCAGGGCCTGGTACTCGAACGTGCCCTCGGCGGCGAGGCGGATCGTGGTGAGCGGCTCGCGCCAGTCGTGGCTCACGTGCCGGTAGAACTCGGCGTACTCCTCGTCGGAGACGTCCTTCTGTGCGCGGGCCCACAGCGCCTTGCGGGAGTTGACGGTCTCGTCGCCGAGCCGGATGGGCCACGTGATGAAGTCCGAGTAGCGCTTGACGATCGATCGCACGGTGGCCGGGTTGGTGTAGTCGTGCAGCGCGTCGTCGGTGTCCTCGGGCTTGAGGTGCAGCGTCACCGCCGTGCCCTGCGGCGCGTCCGGCGCCTCCTCGACGGTGTAGGTGCCCTCGCCGCGCGACTCCCACCGCACCCCGGCGTCGCTGCCCACCTTGCGGGTGACCAGCTCGACCTTGTCGGCCACCATGAAGGTCGCGTAGAACCCCACGCCGAACTGGCCGATCAGCTCCGCCGCGGCCACGCTGTCGGTCTCCCGCGCCTCGCGCAGCTGGGCGAGCATCTCGGCGGTGCCGGACTTCGCGATCGTGCCGATGAGCGACACGACCTCCTCGCGGCTCATCCCGATGCCGTTGTCGCGCACGGTGAGGGTGCGCTCCGCTGTGTCGGTCTCCAGGGTGATGTGCAGGTCGTCGGTCGCGACGTCGAGGTCCTTGTCCGCGAACGCGGCCAGCCGCAGCTTGTCCAACGCGTCGGAGGCGTTGGAGATGAGCTCACGGAGGAAGACGTCTTTCGTCGAATAGATCGAGTGGATCATCAGCTGGAGCAGCTGGCGGGCTTCGGCCTGGAACTCGATGGTCTCGCTGGACACCGCCGTAAAGTATCAGCGGTCGCGGGCAGTACCTCCTTGCCTGTATCGCCACCGCAACGGAGGAAACAATGTACGGACTCGCCTGTTTCGTGCCCCCCGACCTGCTGCACGAGATCGCGCGGACCGCGCGGAGCGCCGCGCTGCGCCGCTCCGCGCTCGACTCGCTCGCCATCGACGCCGCCATCCGCGCCCAGCGGGCCGAGAACGCCGCACGCACGCTCACCGTGCCGATGTCGGCCTCCGCGGGCAGCGGCGTGCCGCAGCGGTTCATCCACGACCAGCGCAACGGCGCGGACATGACGCCGGGCCCGGTCGTGCGGGCCGAAGGCCAGCCGGCGGTGGAGGACCCCGCGGTGAACCAGGCTTACGACAACTTCGGCGACACCTACAAGTTCTACTGGGAGATCCTCCACCGCGATTCCATCGACGACCAGGGCATGCCGATCCACGGGATGGTGCATTTCGACACCGACTACAACAACGCCTTCTGGGACGGCGAAGGCCACATGTGGTTCGGCGACGGCGACGGCACCATGTTCTCCGACTTCACCAACAGCCTGGACGTGATCGGGCACGAGCTCACCCACGGCGTCACGCAGTACACGGCCAACCTCGCCTACAGCGGCCAGTCGGGGGCGTTGAACGAGTCGCTTTCGGACGTGTTCGGCTCGCTGGTCGAGCAGTACGCGAAGCAGCAGACCGTCGACCAGGCCGACTGGCTGATCGGCGCCGAGGTCGTCGGGCCGCAACTCGCGCCTGCGCTGCGGTCGATGAAGGCCCCGGGCACCGCGAACCAGTACGACAAGCAGCCCAAGGACATGGACGGCTTCGTCGTCACCAACCGCGACAACGGCGGCGTCCACACCAACTCCGGTATCCCCAACCGGGCGTTCTACCTCGCGGCCGAGGCCCTGGGTGGCTTCGCGTGGGAGGTGGCGGGTCGCATCTGGTACGCGGCGATGAACGATGCGAGACTGCGGCCGAACTCCCGGTTCGCCGCGTTCGCGCAGGCCACCGTCCGTGCGGCCACGGCGATCGGCGGCGGGGCCGACAGCGACGCGACGAAGGCAGTGACCGAGGCATGGCGCACGGTGAAGGTGCTCTGAACGCGTCCGTCGTCGCCGTGGGGCTCGTGCAGTCGGGCGGCATCGCGGGCCTGGACATGACGGCCACGCTGCGGCTGGCCGACCTGCCCGCCGCCGACGCCGACCGCACCCGCGGGCTGGTGGAGCAGGTTCTGACCGAACCGG